>NZ_JADGFW010000001.1:0-91780 GCF_016613355.1 Psychrobacter sp. M9-54-1
ATCAATTATTCTATATATGTCAACACACCCTAGAAATAAAAAAGCAGGTCGCTTAAAACGGCCTGCTTTTTATTTTGAAAAACTTATAACGCCCTAAGCCTGTTTACTATGGTCAAAATAACGCGCCAGACCATTTAATAATAAATCATCGCGCATACGCACCGAACGATTGATATGTTGCGCAATGATATGGGCATCACCGCCGGTCATGATGAGCTCAAAGTTTGGATAACGGTTACTGATTTCATTAATCGCGCCAACGATGGACAACATAATGCCGCGATGGACGGCGTCTTTTGTGTTGATACCGGGGCTCACGCTATCAAAAGTGCCATTAGAGATAGTAATTTGCTTGGTACCAGAAAATAACGACTCACGTTGCAGATAGATGCTTGGGAAAATATAACCGCCTAAGTGCTCAGCGTGATCAATCAAATCAATCGTCACCGCCGTACCGCAGCCAATCACGCACTGGCGTTTTTTCTTATCCACCGCACCCAGCATCTGTAGCCAGCGATCGCAGCCGAGCTGTTCGTCATTATAGGCGCTTTGCATCAAGGCATGCTCAGCATCGACGTGGACAAATTCAAACGGGATATTCAGACGGCTCAAGGTTTCAGACACTTTAATATTTAAGTCGTCGCCCAATACTGAGGAAATCCCAATAAAATCCGGCGCATAACGCGCAAAACGATCGGTTAGACCCATGAGCAGTTCGGCAGGCGCTTGCAAATGCTGCTTGGCATCGTGCGCGACTATCTGCCCGATATCATCGGTGAGCCAGTATTTAAGACGGGTATTGCCAAGATCTAACCAGAGCATAAAAATCCCTTTATATGGTGCTCGTTCAGTATGGTTTTTTAAATATGGTTTTAAAAGGTTTAAGCGTCACCAATCACATCAATACGACCGGTAAAAAGCGCAGAAATCTTACCGTTATATTCACGTAATTGCAAACATCCATGTGTATCAAGACCGCATGCATAACCGGTCAGCGTCTCGATATGACCATTATAATCTTGGGTGACGCGCAAGCGTAGCCCTGCCAATGCATCCATCGCGTCAAACTGTGCCAAAAAACTGTCCAAATAATAACGCTGGCCGGTTGGCTTCTCCAATCCTAAATACTCAAAGCGTGTCATCGCTGCTATTAAAGCTTCACTCATTTGCTGATAAAGCGTTTTTAGGTCTGGAAGTGGGATAGTCTGTATTTTTGGCTCAAGCATGGCACCAATATCTCGTAAGCTAATCGCCTGATAACTCATGCCCTCGCAAGTTTGCGCGGTGAGCTTAGGCGTAGCCTGCACATTTAGACCCACGCCCATCACCACACCGACCAATTTCCCTGCTTTTGTTACGGGTTCTATTAAGATGCCAGCGAGTTTATTAAAGGGTAGGGTTTGTTTGGTAGACTCAAGCGACTTTAAAGCGGCGTTATTCAATTCAGTATGATTTTGATGAGAATATTGCTTTGAGTATTGGTGTGAATAAAAGCCCAAATCATTGGCCCATTTTACCCCGATTGCTGTCAATCCTTGCGCGCGCAATTGCTCGTTTAGCCCTTTAATAACAGGCATTTTTGCCAATTCAACGCCGATAATCAGCGACAATAAACCGCTAATCGGCATGTGCACGGGATGATATAACGACAGGTAGACATTGCCACGTGGCGATTGCCACGAGCGCCCGTGTTGCCCGCGACCAGCGCTTTGGGTTTCTGCTGTTAGTAGGTGCATCTCGGCTGCATTTAGGCTGCCATGTTGCAGCGCTGTTATCAGCTCACTATTGGTCGAGCCACTACTCGCAAGGTGGCGATGGTTAAGCTTAGGTACATGCTCAAGCTCTAATGACTCAAATGCATCAGAGGAATAGGCAGACAAAGAGTCAGATGATGAATCAAATGGCGGCATAATAAGTTTCGTCGATGGGGTAAATTGGCGTAGGTAAACTTTGATATACTGAGCGATTGTTGCTCATTAACAATACAAAGCAAACAGCATAAAGGTCAGATTATGATTTAGCAAATACGATTGAGCAGGTAATGTTCGAGTGACTATACAATTAGATGATTATACGATTTTAATAAAAAAGACGCAGGATAAAAGGCCGATTCGATGATGTTATATGTGTGGTTTGTGATTGCAGGGGCGTTTGCGGGTGTCAGCGCCGGATTATTTGGCGTCGGTGGTGGCATGATTATCGTACCCGCATTGGTTTGGATTTTTACCGCCTATCATTTTTCACCCGAAGTGGTCACCCATTTGGCGATTGGCACCTCACTAGCGACAATTGTGGTGACCTCTATAAGCTCACTGACTGCCCATAATAAGCGCGGCGGCGTACGCTGGGAAGTGTGGCGCAAAATGGCGTTGGGCTTGGTCATTGGCAGTTTGGTTGGTGCCGGTATCGCCGATATGATTGACGGCAAAGTCTTGCAAGCTATCATCGGTGTCGGGGCGCTATTGGTCGCCTTAAAAATGCTGTTTTTATCCAATAAAGAACAATTGGGTAAGCCGTTACCGTCAGCTGGCGTACAGTTTGGGGCAGGGACAGGCATCGGTATGGCGTCGTCTATTTTTGGCATTGGCGGCGGTAGTTTGACCGTACCGTTTTTAAACTGGGCAGGATTGCCGATGAAACAATCGGTCGGTACGTCTGCTGCTTGCGGTTTGCCCATCGCCGTCGCTGGTGCGATAGGCTTTGCCTGGTTCGGTCGAGACGTGGTCAACCTGCCTGAGGGCACAATAGGCTTTGTCCATATCACGGGCTTTTTATGCATATCTGTCGCTAGCTTTGCGATGGCAAAGGTCGGCGCCAAGCTTGCCCATATATTGCCCGCGCTGACGCTGAAACGCGCTTTTGGGGTGCTGCTGTTATTTGCAGGCGGTCAATTGTTGTTAAGTGGGATTGGGGTGATTTAGGCTTTATCTCCTATCAATCGCATCAAGCCCCAAACGCATCCACTTTCTGGCGAGCTCATCATGGTCGCTGAGCATACTCCATAGCGCATCTTCACTAAAGATTGAGTGCGCTTTACCCGAGTGCTCAATCGGCAGCTCCGCTTCACGGTCTGTCATCCATTGTGGGTTGAGATAGTACTTTTTCAACTCGTTTTGCAAGGCTTCAGCGCGCAAAAACTGCTGCTGCGCCTCAAGCTGCTTACGATGCAGCTCACACCATTCTTCATATTTTTGCTGTAATTCTTGCGGATTATATTTTTCAAAATTGTCTTCAGTCATTGTCATGGCCTTAATTGTTATTATTTAAATGCATCATGCAAATTTTCACCACTATTATAGCATCCTTCACAAACCCTAAAAACTCGTCACAATTTGCGGTAGAATAGCCGCCTGTTTTTGCTAAGTCTATCGATATTTCATGCGCCTAAAATCTCTCAAGCTGGCAGGCTTTAAATCCTTTGCCAATCCAACCACTTTTACCTTCCGTCATGGTATCACCGCCATCGTCGGGCCAAACGGCTGCGGCAAATCCAACGTCATTGATGCCATTCGCTGGGTATTGGGCGAAACTTCCGCCAAGCAATTACGCGGCGGGGCGATGAGTGATGTCATCTTTGCCGGCACGCAAGATAAAGCCGCCAAAAGCGTTGCCAGTGTTGAGCTGACCTTTGAGCATACGCAAGATGAGCAGACGGGGATTCGCCATGAGTTTAATCTCTATCACGAGCTGTCCGTCCGCCGTCAGGTAAATTTAGAGGGACGCTCGGACTACTTTATCAATGGTACGCGCTGTCGCCGCCGTGATGTGGTCGATGTGTTCTTGGGCACAGGGCTTGGCGCGCGCAGTTATGCGGTCATCGAGCAAGGTATGATTGGGCGGATTGTTGAATCAAGCCCCATGCAGCTGCGTGAATTTATCGAAGAAGCTGCTGGTGTTTCGCGCTATCAAGCGCGCCGTGAAGAGACGCAAAAGAAGCTTGAGAAAACCCAGGGTAATTTAGCCCGTCTGCACGATATGCAAAGCGAGCTAGTCAGCCAACAAAAGCGCTTATCTAAACAAGCGGCCAGTGCCGAGCGTTACGAAGAGCTGGCATTAACGCTTGCTGATATCAAGCAGCAGCTTGCCATTCAGCAGTTATATCAAGCGAAGCATAATCAGCAGCAGCAAAAAATCGCTCATGAGCGTAGTGCTAATGAAGTCGCCACACTACAAGCCAGCTATGAGACTCTAAAAGCGAAGCAAGATAAGCTTGCTGCCCATATTAATCAAGAGCAGTGGCTAAAAGACGATGCGCAAGGCAACCACTATCAGCAGCAGCTAAGCTATCAACAAGCAGAGCATGAGCTTAGTGACGCAAAATCACAATTAAATGTAATTGCACAGCAACTTACCAGTCTAGAGCAGCAGCGTCAGCAAGCGGTAAGCGAGATTGAACGCTTAAAAACCGAGCAAGCCGAGCAGCAAAATTTAATAGAAGAGTTGCGCCCACAGCTTAGCGATCTAACAAAGAAACGTGACACGCATAAACGCAATGAACAACCGTTGCAGCGCGCCTATCATGACGCGCAAAATAAGCTATCACGCCTGCAAGATAATAATCGAGCGCTTGAGCAGCAGCAAGCGATTAATAGTCAAGCGCAAAAACGCCAGCAGCAAAACCATGATAAATGGCAACGCCGCCAGCAGAACTGGCAAAATCTCTGGCAGCAGCTACAACAGTCGTTAGCACCTATTGATATTGTTGATGTAAGTGAGAAAGGTAATTCGAGCAATTTACAGCAGATGTTAAATGCGCAAGTGACTGAGCTCAATAAACAGCTGCAGCAGATTGAGCGCCAACAAGACAGTATCGATGAGCGCCTATCTGAGCTACAACCGCAAGCGCATGAATTACAGCAACGCTTAAATACTCAACGGCGCGAGTTGAGTGAGGATGAAAAACGTCATGCGGTCTTGGCAGGTGAATACGACACCTTGCATCAGATATTACATCCGAAACCGACAGCAAAACCCCAACAGCTTGCTAACGTAAAAACTGCTTTAGAAAGTGATATAGCCAAGGATTATAACGAATTGGCCATTACCACCTTACGTGCGCAGATTGAGTTAAGCGCCAAAGGGCAGCAGCACGCAGAGCTACTCGATAGTGTGTTGGCGTTATGGCTGGATAGCCATGTGCTGATTTCTAAGCAGTCAAGCGATAAAAATATTAATGGCAATTCTCAAAAAGCTGATAGTTTATGGCAAGCGCTCGAGCAGGATTTAACAGATTTATTTACTTATCAAACCACACAAAACGAGAACGACAATTCAAAGAATAAATCGCAGCTAGAAAATGGTCATAGCTTATGGTTAGCTGCTAAGCAAAACGTTAAAAATCCAAAGCTATTTATCGGTGATTTGTCAGACAATTTAACGGATAAAGTATTGTCATTATCAGCGCTGATTACTGCACCAAATTTAGCGTTGTGGCAGCACTGCTATTTATATAGCGCGCAACATGAAATTAATAATCAGCAAATATTAGAAGATTTGGCTATTGCTTTAAAAGCATTGCCAGCATCCGCTATTCTACTCACGACTGATGGCTGGATTATCAGTCGTCAGGGTACGATTAATTTGAGCAAATTTGCTGGCGCGAAAAATGGTCAAAATGAGAGCAATAGTCAATTTTTAAGCCAGCGTTTACAGCAGCGTAGCCGTTTACAAGCGTTAGAAGATTTGCTGGATGAGTGTGAAACTAAAATACAAGCCCAGCAAAAGGCGATTGCTAATAATCAACGCAACTATGATGCCCTAACGGTCAGCTTAGAGGAAACGCGAGCGCAAGCTGAGCAATTAACCCGCGATAAGCATCAATACCAGCAAGAGCTTACCACTAAGCGCGCCAATGCAGAACGCCTACAAGCGGACAGCCAACGCCTCAATGCTGATAAAGTTGCCCTTGAGCAAGAGCAACAAGAGCTTGAGCAAGAACAGCAGACCCTAACTCATGAGCAGCAGCATATCCAAAGCGAGATAGCAGCGCTCACGCCACAAATAACCGATGCGCGTTTATTAAGTCAGCAATTGCAGTCTGAGCGCAGTGAGCTAAATCGTGCGCGTCAAACGGATGATGATGCTTGGCAAGCATTGCAACTTCGTATTCAACAAAGCGAGATGCGTCTAGAACATAGTGTAAGTAGTCTTGAACGGGCAACTGCGCAACATGAAAAATCGCTACAAAGCGAGTACAGTCTAAAAACTCGTCATGTGCAGCAGCAAAATAAACTGCCAACCTTGCAATCAGTATTGCAGAGCGCACAGAAAGCGCGCGATGAGCAGCAGGCAGTATTAACCACACGCGAAACGGCATTAACAGCGCTTAAAGAGGAATACAGTCAGCAGCAGACCGAACTAGATACGCTACAAAATACCTTGCAAATGCAGCAATCTGAGCTTGCCGTTCTTGCCACTGAGCTGGCATTAAGCGCTGCAAAATTAGAGGATGCCAGTAGCCATACCCAAGAAGCGCTAGATGCTTATTACAAGATCAGCCATAAATATCAAGCGCAATCGGACACAGTTCAGCAGCATCAGCAACAAGTGATGAGCGTCTCAAATTTATTGGCGGATTTTATCGCTCATGATCGCCGCGTCCGCCCAGATAAAATCGCAGAATTAGAATCTGAGCATGCGAAGCTTGAGCAGCAATTAAGTAAAATTGGCGCGGTCAATCTCGCCGCAGTAGCAGAGCTTGCAGAAGTTAATGAGCGCTTAGAGCCACTCGCGCAGCAAACAGCAGATATTGCTGCCAGTATGCAGACCTTGACGGAAGCGATTGCCTCAATTGATGAAACCACCAAGACGCTATTTATGCAGACACTCGATGCGGTCAATAATGAGCTTGCCAATTTATTTGCTAAAGTCTTTGGTGGCGGGCAAGCAAGCTTAACGCTTAATACGGACGAGATGCCTGCCAATGCGCCAAAGTCAGAACAGTGGCGGGCAGGGTTGACCTTAATGGCACAGCCAAAGGGCAAACGCAATAGTCGTCTTGCGGTACTGTCCGGCGGCGAGAAAACCTTGACCGCGCTGAGCTTAATTTTTGCCATATTCAAGCAGCATCCGGCACCATTTTGTGTGCTCGATGAAGTCGATGCACCACTTGACGATGCCAACGTCGCCCGTTTTACCAGCTTGATAAATGAGTTGGCAGATGATTTGCAGTTTATTTTTATCAGTCATAATAAGCTGACGATGCAGATTGCTGATGAATTAAAAGGCGTCACCATGCCAAGCGCGGGGATTTCTACCTTGGTCAGTGTGTCACTCGACGAAGCGGCAAATTACCTTTCTGATTAAGAGCGGCCGAGTAGCAAAATAATTAATAACGGCAAGCGCTTGTCAGTGGTATAGTTAGGGCTAGCATTTAAAGTCAGGCGAGTAGTCGGAAAATTAGTCAGTGAAGGCTTCAGGGCCAATGATAAACGCTGACTATATGGTGACGATATGCATTAGCCATGCTAGACTATTGCCATTTCTTCGCACTTGTACTCTCCCTTTTGTCATATATTAGGATGTATTTCTCATGACCGCTATCCAGTTTATCTTGATCGCCATTGCCGCATTTATCGTGCTTGCAGGGCTATTTATGGTCATTCGCAGCTTTAAACGGCGCAAAACTGCTGAGGCTGCCGCGGTCAATTATGATAAAAACGGTATACCCATTATTCCGCGTCATGAGCGCAATATCGTCGAGCAGCCAGACTTGGACGATACGGTGGCAGGCGAAACCAGTATCGCCCCTGATCGTAGTTATCTCAATGCCGTGGTTGAAGATGCGCCATTGACCCAAGCGCATAGCCAGGTCGATGCCCAGCCAACCGCTGATCGCCATGATATCAATAATGATAGCGACATGATAGATGACGCCGACTATGCACGCTGGCAAGAAGAGCAGCAGCGAGCGGATAACAGCGAGTTTACCGAAGCAGCTGAGCAGATGCATATCGAGCAAGAGCCGGACGCGTTTTCAAGCCTCATGTCAGCGACGGACAGTTTGATGCCAGTTATTGATACGGCTGACGAGCCAAGCTTCGATAATAATAGCCCGATACTCGATCAGCATCTCTCAGAGCCAGTCGATGAAGCGCAAAACGGACCGTTAATTAATGCCAAAGACAATATCAATATCACTATCTTGCCGCATCAGTATCGCGACCGCCCAGCAGCAGTGATTCGTGGGCGTGACTTGTTGGCGTTAGTGGATAAATATGGTTTGCGTTATGGCGCGATGAATATGTTCCATCGCTATGAGCAAAAAGACGGCACCGGCATGCTGTGGTTTAGCATGATGGGCATTACCGATAGTGGTATCGCGCCTTTTGACCCGCATAGCGTGGCGACCAATACTTACAATGGCGTGGTGCTGTTTTTATCGTTGCCGCATCCGCAAGCGCTACGCAGCTTTGATAGTATGATGAGTATTGCCTATATGATGGCAAGCGATTTGGACGCTGTGATGCTCGATGAAGAGAATGACCCCATTACCCCAGAATACAAACAGCAATTGCGTAACCAAGTTCGCGATTATGAAGGGTAAAATCTGAATAGATAAACGGTTAAAACTATTTCTAAAGTATTGTAAAAGGCAAATAGCGCTTAACGTTATTTGCCTTTTTTAATTTTTAAGCTTTGATTGCAGAGCATTGCATTTGCCTAATTCTCTATAAATTTGGTTTTCTATAAACCTAGTTCTCTACAGAAGCGGCTCTCTACAGGATGAGATTTCAACAAAATCATATCCGACTAACCTGCAAACTTGTTATCATATCGGCATCTTGAATTGCAAAAAAAAGACGCCGACTATGACTGATCCTATTATGCCGACTGCTTCTAAAAATACTGCTGATACCCAAACTGCAGACAATGCTGCTGCCATCGTTGCTCAAATGCGCACGCTTATTGATACTTTAAAAACGCATAATTATGCCTATTATGTGCTTGATAATCCGATTTTAGAAGACAGTGAATACGATCAGCTGCGGCGCTCTTTATTGGAGCTTGAAGAGGCGTACCCTGATTTAATACAGCCGGACAGTCCAATCAATCAAGTTGGCGACACGCCGCTGTCCGCCTTTACCCAAGTCAGACATGACGTACCCATGCTATCGCTTGGCAATGTCTTTGATTATGACGAGCTGCATGGCTTTATGCGCCGCGTCAATGATCGGCTTAATGACGCGCAGAAAAATCCTGAATATGAGATGGAGCTAAAGCTTGATGGCTTGGCGGTATCGCTCAAATACGAATATGGTCAATTTGTGCAAGCGGTGACGCGCGGTGATGGGCAAACGGGCGAGGATATTACTCAAAATGCCAAAACCATTCGCAATCTACCACTTTGGCTTACTGCTGCAAGCGAGATTCCATTATTAGAAGTACGCGGCGAAGTGCTGATGCCAAAAGCTGGTTTTGAGCGTCTCAATCGCTTAGCAGAAGAAAAAGGCGATAAAACCTTTGCCAATCCACGTAATGCCGCCGCTGGTAGTTTACGTCAGCTAGATCCCGCTATCGCTGCCAGTCGTCCGCTGGCTTTTTATTGTTATTCTGTCAATCAAGGTCTACCTGAGAGCATCGATACTCAATCAGCCGCATTGGCTTGGCTTGGTGACATAGGTTTTAGCGTCAGCGTGGTGAGAGTGGTAAAAAACCCACGCGAAGCACAGGCCTATTATGAGTCGATGATTGGAACCCGTAGTCAGCTGCCGTTTGAAATTGACGGCATGGTCATCAAGGTTAATAACTTGGCATTGCAGCAGCAGCTTGGCTTTTTATCGCGTGAGCCGCGCTGGGCAACCGCCTATAAATTCCCTGCCGAAACGGTGATGACGCGTCTAAATGATATCGAATGGCAAGTCGGACGCACCGGACAAATCACCCCTGTTGGTAAGCTTGAACCGGTAAAAGTCGGCGGCGTTACCGTTAGCAATGTCACCTTGCATAATTTTGGTGAAATTCAGCGCTTGGATGTGCGCGCAGGCGATATGGTCAGCGTCCACCGTGCAGGGGATGTCATTCCCAAAGTCACCCGCGTTTGGGTTGATCAACGTCCAGCAGATTCAGAGCCGGTTAAATTGCCAGCGATTTGCCCTGTCTGCGACTCGCCTGTGGTCTTGCCTGAAGGTGAAGCGTTGGCACGCTGTACGGGCGGATTGTTTTGTCCTGCGCAGCAAGTTGAGGCGCTGATTCACTTTGTTTCACGTCGTGCTATGGATATCGATGGGCTTGGTGAGCGCTGGCTGATTAGCTTTTTTGAGCATGGCCTTATCAAAACCGTTGCTGATATCTATCAGTTGCACAATCATGCGGATGAGATGGTCACCTTTGAAAAACTGGGTGAAAAATCGGTACAGAACATCATCAGCGCCATTGAAGCCAGTAAACACACCACGCTCGCACGCTTTATCTACGCGCTTGGCATTCGCGGCGTGGGTGAGACGACCGCGCAAAACCTCGCCCTGCAGTTTGGCGAGCTTGATAGTTTGATGGCAGCGGATATCGAGACATTGCTACAAACACCTGATGTCGGTGCGATCACCGCCGAGCTGATTTATGAGTTTTTCCGAGCGCCGCACAATATCGAAGTGATTAACGCGCTACGTGAGGCTGGCGTGCATTGGGACGCGGTCGAGGCGGTCTCGGCAGATGGCTTGCCGCTGGAGGGGCAGACGTGGGTCATCACCGGCGCGCTTGATAGCATGGCACGTGATGAAGCCAAAGCCAAACTGCAAGCGCTGGGCGCAAAAGTCTCGGGCAGTATCTCCGCAAAAACCACTGCGCTACTAGCAGGGGACAAAGCAGGCTCAAAACTGACCAAAGCCGAAAAGCTCGGCGTTAAGATAGTGGGTGAGGAAGAGTTTTTGGCGATGGTTGGGGAGTAGGGTATGAATACTGATGACATGAAAGGTCTAGACGAAGAAACTCGTAAAGATGTTGAAGAGTTATTAAAAGTTACGCGTAAGAAAGATGGAACAAAGGCCTATGCAATAGCACAGTTCGAAATACAAGACTATAGGATGGCTAATAAGCAATATGATTTAAGTATAAAGACTTTGCAAAAGATAAAAGAAAGTGATGATAAAGAATACTACGAGTTAGCTAAATTAAATATAGCTGTCATAGAATACAATTATAAGAATGAATTAGATGGAGCTTGTAAAAAAGTAGTAGAGCTTTTAGAAAAAAACAGCTGGGTAAATAGAGTTACAAGAAAATATGCTTTTTTATTTGCAAAAGATTATTTGTCAAAAGGTAAATATGAAAAATCTATTCAATTGTTTAAATTGATTAGCATTGCTTATTCGTATGAGTCTAATTGTTATGGAAAGATATGTAAATTGATGTTAGATTCTAAAACTATAAAGTTAGGTGAATACTTTCTAGAGCTTTTAGATAAAACATTATCAGTAGTCAATATTTTAAAATTAGACTTCAAGAAGTTATCAGATATAGAAAAATCTCCAGAAAGAAAGTTAGCTCACTACACTGGTACATATACAACAGAAAAACTGCTACATATGGACGAAGAGCAAACAAAGCCAAGTGCATTTCGTCTCAATACTATCAATAATGTTAATGATCCAAGTGAAGGTCAATTGCTTTTAAACTATTTGAAAGGGGTAAAAGAAACTTCATTTTATGCGCCGGACTTCGATGAGAAGTTACATGCTTTTGTCAGTTGTTTTACTTTTAATCACGATAGTCTTAACCAGTTTAGATTATATGGCAAACAAGACAATAAGGAAGCTTCTGGAATTAGTTTAGTATTTAACCAAAACTTCTTTCAAGAACATAATCCTGCTATAGGATTGTCTTACGTAGCATTTAAAGGTGATTTGCAAAAAACTGATACGGCTTCTATTAAGCAAGGTGCTATTGAGGTACCAGAAGACAAAGCTTTTGAAAAATCTTTCGAAGGAATTAAAGAACAGCCTGTAATGAGATGTGTCTATATTGATCCTACTTCAGATTATATCCATTTAGCTCAACGTAATCGTTTAACTTTTTTTCGGGAATTTGGTCATAATATCTTAGAAGGTGGCAGTACAACCGAAGCTGAATTTGAATGGAATAAGTATAAAGAATATATTGAAATAAAAACTGATGAGTTCAAAAAAGCATTTGTAGAATTAAAAAAGATTTATGGAAATGCCATTGAAGAAAGAGGCAATTTGAAAGGTATGGGTAAAGAAGATATGGAAGAGATAGATAGTCTGTTGGAGATGATTATTCTACCTTTGAAATATTTGATTAAACATTCAGCTTTTCAAGAAGAGCAAGAATGCCGTATGGTATATATCACCTCACTTGATGACCCTAAAGTAAAAATGGATTTTGGCAAATTTCTATATGTGGAGTACGAACCAGAGGTAAAAGCCCATTTAGACAAAATTTATATCGCGCCTGCTGCAACACAATATCAACCTTATTTAGCGAAACTACTTTGTGATACTAATGTAAAAATTGAGCCATCAAACAACCCCTATCGTCAAAATTAATATCTTTTAGTAGCATGGATACGAACCAAAACCAACCACTTATCATTAAACCTAACAAAGTTAACAAGACCGATTCAGATCGCCCTTACCGATGCTTATAAGATAATAGTCATAAGAAAAACTATTATCAAGCAGCGAATAAGCAAAACGTAAGGAGCGCGTTATGGCAGACAATACTAATAATAAATCTAATACCGACACTATAGATAGTAGCCACAGTCCGAAAGTGCAGCATCTCATCGACACTCTACAAGGCGAGCATATCCAAAAGAAGGGCGGGCAGTCTGCCGTCATCTTTCGGATGGTGATGCCAGACCACCTATGCCCGTTTGGCCTCAAGTCAATCGATGCGCTCAAGCACGCAGGCTACGACATCATTGATCGTCATATCACGACCCAAGATGAGAATACACTGGTCAAAGAGACGCTTGGGGTTAAGACCACGCCGCAGACCTTTATCGATGGCAAGCGTGTTGGCGGTAATGATGATCTGCAAGTATTCTTGGGCAATCATGAACCTGAGACAGACGACACCACGTACGCGCCCATTATTGCGATATTTGCTGTTACCGCACTCATGACACTGGCATTATGCTGGGCATTTGCCGTTAGTGTCTTTTCGATACAAGCGCTGATGTGGTTTGTCGCGCTCTCCATGTGTGTATTGGCGATTAAAAAGCTTGAGGATTTGGAAGGGTTTACCACTGGGTTTTTGGGCTATGATTTACTCGCGCGCCGCGTGGTACGCTACGCCTATGTATATCCGTTTTTAGAAGCGTTTGCCGGTATCGCTATGCTTGCCGATCAGCCTTGGCTCAATCCGATTGCGGGTTTGGTTGCTTTTATCATCGGCTTAATCGGCGGGGTATCGGTTATTAAAGCCGTCTATATCGATAAGCGCGAGCTAAAATGCGCCTGCGTGGGCGGCGATAGCAATGTACCACTGGGCGCGATCTCTTTAACCGAAAACGTCATGATGTTCGGTATGGGTGGTTATATGCTGATTCGCGCTTTATTATAATCAAGTGGTTTGATGATGCGTAACCAATATATCGAGCTACTCCGCCATTTCCCCATGCCCCTTTGCTTCACCTTTTTTACCATCTGGCTGAATGATGATAGGCAAGACCAATCCTTTTGCAAAGTCATCCGTCAATACATAATCATAACGGCTGGCCGCCACGTCAGGCGTGGTATGAATGACAAGTTTTATCTCTTCACTATCGATAATCTCATGTGAGGTATAGCGCTCGCTTAGCTGATCTAGCACCTTTGATAGTGCTTCGTTGCTCGCCATGCTCACTGTGAGGTTGTGCTGTGCTGTCGCCGCGTCCATATCAAAATACTCGGCATAATCGAGGACGTTTTGGCTATCGATGGCAAAGGGGTACTCATAGGTACTGCGATCAGCAGGCTTTTCGCCGCTCGCGACCGACGACCAATCGATGGTGTAGGCGGCAGGCGCTGAGGTCTGTGCAGTGCCATCGCTGGACACTGCCGCTTGCTCAGTCGCAGGGTCAGCCACCTCAGTTGACTGGTTACAACCTACTAGCGCCCAACCAGCAGTAGCCATCAGTAATATACTCGTTAAGCGCATTCCCATCGATGTATCCTCTTTGTTATTGGTCGTTATGATTGCCCGTTGTGCTATTTTGCCAGCTTTTGCTCGGCTTCTCTAGGGCGTGTCCTCAATACGTTTTAATACCTCGATATTACCTGTGCTATTTTCGTTGTTTGATTAGGGCGTGTTGAACATTCAACCATGGCACTGACGGAGACTATTAACGCGCATAAAAAACAGCCATCTTTTGATGACTGTTTTTGATGTACTTTATTGGTTTGGCTTTTTGGTTTTCTGTCGTTTAAACGCAAAAGCTTAACGACTGAACCTTAAGTATTATTTACCGATCTGGCAGTTTACTTGATATTCTTTACCGTTTGCCCATTTGATGGCAAAGATACCTTTGTCACCTTTCATATGCCAAGCATAGACTGCTTCTGGGTTTGAGTCATTGATATAGCTGGCTACGTCACCTTGTACGCCGCCGTTTAGGATAATTGGCTGCTCTGCCCATTTTACTTTAGGCATGGTGGCGTTTAGCATGACTTGTTTTTTATTGATAGACTGTTTTGCCATGATTTGGCTGTCATCAGTACAGGTATAAGGTGCTGGTGCCATACGGTCGTAAGCGGCATCCGTGACGCTCTCTGATGCTGGCGTGTTTGCAGCGTTTGGCGTGGTCGGTGCGGTCGTGGCACAAGCGCTTAGCAATGCAAGGGCAGGTAAGGCGATGGCGATTTTGGTTAGGGTGTTCATGGCATTCTCCAAATGTTTAACAAAATTATAAGAGGTCTTAAGACGTCTATAACAATTATCATGTATTTATTATTAACAAAGCATTAAGCGAACAATGCATTAAGCATAGGCATGAGCATATAGGGGCTATGGTAACGAAAGCCGCCTTTGATGAGTGTTAGAAATTGTTTGTTACATGTTCATTAAGTTACGTAAACACTGACTAATGTAACGCTACGGGATAGTCGTTAGTGATAGCCGGCTCGCCGCCAGTGCCACATTTGATAGTTAATTCCATATAACACCCTACAATTACCAAAAAACGCCTGCCGACAATTGGTCGACAGGCGTTTTGCTCGAACAGCGCTTGGGATAGTCCACTCTAGCCATAGTCCTGACTATTTAGTCTTGCGCGGTGGCAGGCCAGTATGCTGCGTCTGAAAGTTGCCTTTACTGACGCGCTTTTTGCTATTTTTGTTCCCAGTGTTTTTGATCGTTGGGCGCTCAGAGGTGCGGTTGCTGCGTTTGAGCGAATCGTTGCCGACGCGGCTGTTCTTTTTGCGTGCAGACTGGTAGCTGTCTTGCGCCGCATCACGGCCTTCTAGATGGGCGTTATATGGCGGTATCAGGCAGCCGCGGTTTTTACCGATCAGGTCACTACGGCCCATGTCTTGTAGCGCTTTACGCAGTAGTGCCCAGTTTTTTGGGTCATGGTAGCGAAGAAAGGCTTTGTGCAATTTGCGCTGCTTGCCTGATTTGACGATGTCCATATCACCACCCTCACGGCTGACCTTGTGTAGCGGGTCTTTGTGGGTATGGTACATGGTGGTCGCGGTCGCCATGGGGCTAGGATAAAACGCCTGCACTTGGTCGGCGCGGTAGCCGTTACGCTTTAGCCACAGCGCAAGGTTCATCATGTCCTCATCTTTGGTGCCAGGGTGGGCGGCGATAAAGTAAGGAATCAGATACTGCTCTTTGCCAGCCTCGGCGCTGAAGCGCTCAAACATGGCTTTAAATTCGTCATAGCTGCCCATGCCCGGCTTCATCATCTTGGACAGTACGCCTTCTTCTGAATGCTCTGGGGCGATTTTTAGATAGCCGCCGACATGATGGCTGACCAGCTCTTTGACATATTCAGGGTCTTTAATCGCCAAGTCATAACGCAAACCTGAGGCGATAAGAATCTTTTTCACGCCTTTGATATCACGCGCTTTACGGTATAGCTGGGTTAAATTACTGTGATCGGTAATCAAGTTATCGCAGACATCAGGATAGACACAAGACGGCTTACGGCAGTTCTTCTCTATCGTCTCGTCTTTACAGTTGAGTCGATACATATTGGCGGTCGGCCCACCAAGGTCAGAAATAACGCCAGTAAAGTTTGGCGCCGTATCACGAATCGCTTCAACTTCACGCAAGATAGACTCTTCTGAGCGGTTTTGAATAATACGACCTTCGTGCTCAGTGATTGAGCAAAACGTACAACCGCCAAAACAGCCACGCATGATATTGACCGAAAATTTAATCATGTCATAAGCAGGAATGCGCGCATCGCCATAGCTTGGATGCGGCAGACGCGCGTACGGCAAATCAAAGACGTAATCCATCTCTTCGGTTGAGAGCGGAATCGGTGGCGGATTGAGCCAAACGTCAATCGAGGTATGCGAGTTACCAGCGCCGCTACTATGACGCTGCACCAAGGCACGCGCGTTACCCGGATTGGTTTCAAGGTGTAAGATACGGTTGGCATGCGCGTACAACACTGGGTCAGCTTTGACGTGCTCATAATCAGGCAGGCGAATGACCGTTTGCTCACGCGGCGGCATTTTAAGTTTATGTTTACGTGCGGTTTGTGGTTTATCAAAGCCGCGCATTTGCACCACTTGCGTATCTTCATCGACTTGCTCAGCATTTAAGACTTTATTGGTCACGGGTTCGGCGACAAAGCCTTGATACTGTTTCGCATATTGGGCTGACATGCCTGTCATTGCTGACGTAGCTTGCCCAACGGGTGAGGCGCTAGTCTTATCTTGCTCGATTGAACACTGGTCAACGTCTTCAGTCATTACATACGGATTAATAATGGGATCAACGCGGCCAACGGTATCGACATTATTGCTAGCAACCTCGGTCATGCCCGCTTGCCAATGACGGCGGGTCGGGGTTAATAAATAAGCCGTACCACGCAAACTGCTCATTTGTTCAAAGGTGTAACCTTTTGATAAACCATGCACCACATCGACGATGGCACGCTCAGCATTTCCATATAACAAGACATCAGCGCGCGCATCCATCAAAATACTGCGGCGGACTTTGTCTGACCAATAATCATAATGAGCGATACGGCGTAAGCTGCCTTCGATGCCGCCCAAAATAATCGGCACATCAGGATAGGCTTCGCGGCAGCGCTGGCTATAGACGATCGCGGCGCGGTCAGGACGTTTGTCAGCCACGTTACCGGGCGAATAGGCATCATCGCTACGGATTTTTCGGTCAGCGGTATAGCGGTTAATCATGCTATCCATGTTGCCCGCGGTCACGCCATAGGCGTAAACCGGCTTACCGAGCTCCATAAAGGCATCTTTGCTCTTCCAATCTGGCTGGGCAATGATACCGACGCGAAAGCCTTGCGCTTCTAATAAACGGCCGATAATCGCCATGCCAAAGCTTGGGTGGTCGACATAGGCATCGCCTGAGATGATGATGACATCACAGGCATCCCAGCCCAAATCGTCCATTTCTTTGCGGCTCATTGGCAAATAGGGCGCGGGCTCATAGCAGCTCGCCCAATGTTTGTCGTAGTCGTAAAGTGGCTTGGTGCCTTGTTTAAAGGCGGTACGGGCGATGGTATCGGCAGACATGAGCGGACCTGTTAATTAAAAAAGTGGCACTAAAAAAGCCGTTATCGTTATTTATAAACAACGGCTTATTTAAAAGCGCTCATTTTAACATGAATTGCTTTCATTATGTAAAAAAGAGATTTTATAATAGCGAGGTAAGTTATTGATAGTTTGGGATAATCTCTTGCTAAGAAGGATTATTAAACGTTAACAACCCTTCTTTATTTATGAATTTGCTAAGTGAAAAAATTTATTGATCTAAAAGTTGAAAGGGAAAGGTAACGACATCAAAGGCTAGGGCGAAAGGTAATAGCACCAGCTTCTGGGCGGTATTAGCCCCACTGCGAGAGACTTGTTGTTGATGATTTTGAGTATAAAAACTGACCGTATAAGGTTTACTTAAAGCGCGGTAATTAGATTGAATCAAGCTTAAATTACTCACTTGCGGATAGATAGCACCTTTGACAGGCACGCTAAAGCAAAAGCGCTGAGCATTGATGCGTTGGTCGCTGGCTGAAGTACAGTCGCGCCCATTGTTTTGCAAAAAGAATTGATAATCTGAGCGCTGGAATTCATCTTTTAATTTGGCATACGACAGCTTCATTTCACCCTGAAAATAGCCATCATTATTGGGCACATAAAAACTCATGTCGTTATCGACGTGGATATTTTTTGGCGTCAGATTGCTTAATAAACCAATCATTTCCGTCCCGCCTTGGGTCAGCACATAGCTGTTCTTTTCACCGACGATGACCATGGTGGCGTTGGGCGTTTTTGGTAATGCCTTTGCAGGACGACCAAAAGCGACAATTTGGTCTTCAGACAAGATTTGCTTGCTAGTTTTGCTGCTGACGTGATTGTCACTTTCTAATAAAGAGCTGGTGGCGCAGCCTGAGCTAGCAAGCAATGCCGCAAGTGATGCGCCTGTTAATAAGGTTTTTGGGTTTAATAACTTCGATAGGGTCTGAGCATTATTATTGGGATCGATAGGCGGTATCTTTTTACTCATCATCAGGCTTCCTTGTCTGCTATACGGTTGATAATTTATCTAGCATTTAATGCCAAACATTCGTTGCTATCGTACCTTTTTTAGCGATGGCTTATCCACTCTTATTGATGATAAAAATTGCATGGGCTTTGTAGCTGTTATTAATCAAGTAAAATCTTTGTCCCACTCTTCGTGAAATTCATCACAAACTGACTTTTAAAGCTGCGCACATTGTTCTCGTAAGTCAGCAAATTACGGGTAAATTCATGATAATCGTTCATGTTTTTGGCATTGACCATCAACATAAAATCCGCATCTCCTGAAACTTCATAGCAGCTCATTACTCGCGGTTGGTCATGCATTAAGCGCTCAAATCGATGTTGCATCGAGGTATTGGAGCGCGACATCTCTATCATGACCACCGCCGTCAGTCCGTAACCGACCTTATTTGGATCAACGATAGCGACTTGTTTGGTAATCACACCGCTATCTATTAATGCTTGAATACGGCGCTGAGCGGTAGCGATAGAAACGTGTACACGTTCTGCGACCGTTTTTAACGGCAAAGTCGCATCGTCCTGTAGCAAATTTAAAATCGCTTTATCGGTATCGTCTAAAATATGGCTCACAGTATCTCTTCCCTAGAAAATCACAAATATTAAGGTTTTTATTATAAATATTATTGCTATTAATCTAAATGCAAGAAAATAACTGGATTTTGGTAGTAATTGAAGTAAATTTATTCGAATAAATACTTATATAGAAATAATATCTCATAGCACCTTAGTAAAATAGACGTTATTAAACAAAGCTTATTAATAACTCCGTTTGCAAAAATAAAAACAATCGCTAAGCCTTCTAACGTCTATCTATATTTACGGTGCTTATTATGTCGAACCTAACGCCCTCTAATGTCTCTACTAATATGCTCACAGCTACCGTTTCACGCTTGCCGTTGCCTGCTGTTTGGACAGCAGGTAGTGCGCAGCAGCGTACATTGATAATGGGCGTGGCGCTGGCGATATTATCAAACCTGTTATTTGGTGTGCTTTATGCCTATAGCAGTTTTTTGGCGCCATTGTCAGGTACGCAAGTTTTTATCTGGCGCATGCTAGCGATGTGGGCAGCGCTAATAGGGTATTTGCTGATTAGTGGGCGTTTGGGTTTGCATCTTGATAAATTAAAGGCGCTGCGCACGGTAAAGCATTGGGCTTGGTTATTATTGCCAACGCCGATATTTCTCAGCCAGTTTTGGCTGTTTATGTGGGCACCAGTTAATGGGCAGGGCGTGCAAACCGCAATGGGTTATTTTCTCTTTCCACTGATGATGGTGGTGTTTGGTTGCGTCCTATTTGGCGAAAAATTAAGCCGTCTGCAATGGTTGGCCGTTGGCTTTGCCGCAGTCGGCGTCGGTAGTGAGATTGTGCGTACCCAAAGTGTTTCTTGGGCGACGCTTTGGGTTTGCGGCAGCTATCCTGTTTATTATATCTTACGCCGCCTACAAGGTATCGGCGCGATTACAGGTTTGCTGGTGGATTTGACCATCTTTGCACCGTTTGCCGTCGCCTATTTATTATTTGTTGCGCCGAGCAGTTTAGGATTGGTTGGCAGCTCTAGCTTTTTTATCATGATGTTGGCAGGACTTGGTATGCTTAGCGTGCTCGCGATGAAGACCAATGTTGATGCCAGTCAAATGCTCCCTGTCAACGTCTACGGTATGATGAGCTATATAGAGCCGGCGTTATTATTTATCTTAGCAATCACTGTCTTGGGCAATCCTTTTGAATCAGCGATGATTTATAGTTATGGCTTAATTTGGCTCGGAATCGCTTGCTTAATCGCGCACGGTATCCGTCAATTACGCCGCGCTCATAAAGAGTCAAAAGTGAGCAAAATAGCCCAAACGGTCTAAAATTTGCTTCGTTAAATTAACAAGTTTACCTTAGCAATGTCATAAAAAAGGACGAATCAACAATATGCTGAATCGTCCTTTTTGCGTTAGATTAAAATTTATCTTACGAAAATTTTAATCCAAATGCTGCTTAAAGCCGCGCTGCTTATCACGCTCCCAGTCGCGGTCTTTGAGTGTTTTACGTTTGTCGTGCTGCTTTTTACCAACGGCAAGCGCAATTTGGCATTTCACTAAAGAGTTTTTCCAGTAGCAAGATAACGGCACGCACGCATAGCCTTTTTGATTGACCGCACCCATCAGTTTTTCAATTTCACGGCGATTGAGCAGCAGCTTACGGGTACGGATGCTATCAGGGCTGACATGCGTTGAGCTTGAAAGCAGCGGCTGAATATGGGCGCCAAATAAAAATGCCTCATTATTACGAAAGATAATATATGCTTCGGTAATGGTCATTTTACCGGCACGAATGGCCTTCACTTCCCAGCCTTGTAACGATAGACCTGCTTCAAAGGTTTCTTCAATAAAATACTCGTGACGAGCCTTTTTATTGGCACAGATTTGATTGTCAGGTTTTTTTGATTTTTTTGACATAATTTCTCCATAAGGACTTTTACATACATGGTTTGTATAAATTGTCCTTGTCTAACTGTTCCTCATTCTAGCCCTTAAATGTAGATATTTTTTTTACCTATTAAGAGCGATGAGTCGAACCGACTATTGTAGCAAAGCGCACAGTGAAAAGGTAAATCGGCTGTTAGGACAAATGTAGCAGATAAGTAGGAAGTTTGAGCAAAATTTGCTAGCATATGGGTCATTATCATTAACCATATTAGCCCTGTTATGAGCCTTTCTGCTACTTCTTCAAAATTGCACACCAAAATTTTATACCCTGGTACCTTCGACCCGATTACCAACGGTCATGTCGACTTGGTTAAACGCGCGGCTAAATTGTTCGATGAGGTCGTCATCGCCGTGGCCTCTGGTCATCATAAAAAACCTTTATTTGACTTCGAAGAGCGCGTGCATTTGGTTGAGACGGTATTTACGGATTTGCCGCAAGTGTCGGTGATTGGCTTTGAAGGCTTGCTGGTCGATTTTATGCGCGAAAAAAATGCCACCGCCGTATTACGAGGTCTGCGAGCGATGTCAGACTTTGAATATGAGTTTCAGCTGGCCAATATGAATCGCGAGCTTGATGAAAACTTTGAAGCGGTATTTTTAACGCCGTCGCAAAATTACTCGTTTATCTCATCGACGATGATTCGTGAAATTGCCAAACTTGGCGGCGATGTGACGAAATTTGTGCCATCTTGCGTCTCAGAAGCTTTTATACAAAAACTCAGCAGCTAAATTTAGCTAAACGCTTAACAAGTTAAGCTTTAATGATGAGTT
The DNA here is from genome assembly GCF_016613355.1 of Psychrobacter sp. M9-54-1. Lineage (NCBI taxonomy): Bacteria > Pseudomonadati > Pseudomonadota > Gammaproteobacteria > Moraxellales > Moraxellaceae > Psychrobacter > Psychrobacter sp. M9-54-1. Next base: position 21,932 of record NZ_JADGFW010000001.1, read on the forward strand.
GGTGGTTTAATATTAAGCATAATCGTAAACCACTGACGTACTCATTTATTATCAACTGCTAGCGAATAAGGAGCAGTTTATGGCGTTATTAATTACTGATGAATGCATCAATTGTGATGTCTGCGAGCCTGCTTGCCCAAATGAAGCCATCTCAGAGGGCGATGATATTTATGTCATCGACCCTGATTTATGTACAGAGTGTGTCGGTCATTTTGATGAGCCGCAATGCGTGGTCATCTGTCCTGTCGACTGTATTCCGCATGACCCAAACCACGTCGAAACCCAAAGCGATTTATTGGCAAAATACAAACGTATTACTGGCAAATAAAAAATGATGAGAACCAACCCCTCAACGAGCAATCTTTCAACCAACGATTTCGACCAACAGCACCTTTGGCATCCTTATGCCAGCTTGCCGCCCACCTATCCAAATATCGTCATCGACCATGCCGAAGGTATTTATATTGTCACTAAAGATGGCACACGCCTGATTGATGGTATGTCGTCATGGTGGGCGAGTATCCATGGCTATAATCACCCAACGCTCAATACGGCGATGATTGCACAATTGGGCAAAATGGCGCATGTGATGTTTGGCGGCTTGACCCATCAGCCAGCGATAGATTTAGGCAAAAAATTATTATCCATTGTCCCTGATGGTCTTGATGCGATATTTTATGCTGATAGCGGCAGCATTGCAGTCGAAGTGGCGCTAAAAATGGCGCTGCAGTATCAAATTGCAGCCGGATGTACTAATAAAAACCAATTTGCCTCGACCCATTCTGGCTATTATGGCGATACCTGGCATGCAATGAGTGTCTGTGACCCAGTCGGCGGCATGCATAGCCTGTATGGTAAACAATTGCCTTTGCAGCATTTTGTCCCTGCACCGCCATTAGGATTTGAGCGTGAGCTGGCTCAAAATGAGCGTGATGAATTAACCACGTTTTTTGCTAAACATAGCGCTCAGCTTGCCGGATTTATTATTGAGCCTATTATTCAAGGCGCAGGTGGTATGCGCTTTTATAGTCCAGAATATCTACAACTATTACGCCGATTGTGTGATGAAAATGACGTACTGCTCATTGCTGATGAAATCGCCACTGGGTTTGGGCGTAGCGGCAAGCTATTTGCTTGCGAACATGCCAATATTAGTCCTGATATTATGACCATTGGCAAGGCGCTAACAGGCGGCTATATGACCTTTGCAGCGACCCTCTGTACCCGTGAGGTTGCCGAAACCATTAGCCAAAGCGACTATCCAGCCCTGATGCATGGTCCGACCTTTATGGGTAATCCGTTGGCCTGCGCAGTCGCTTGTGCATCGATTGATTTAATCTTGTCTTATGATATCGAATCGCGTACGGCAAATATGCAAACTATCATGGATGAGCAGCTAGCCACAGCGGCAAATTTAAATGGCGTTGCGGATGTTCGTTGTTTAGGCGCGGTCGCTGTGATTGAGCTAGATGAGGCGGTTGATATGCCAGTTTTTCAATCTTTGCTGATTGACAATGGCATTTGGGTCAGACCCTTTGGCAAATTGGTCTATATTATGCCGCCTTATGTCATTAGCGATGACGAACTGGTGACGTTGTGCCAAGCGCTACTAACCGTTGTTACTTCGTATTTGGAGCAAGTTCCTGTCACCGATAGAGTTTCGCTATGAGTGTGCTATTTATATCCGGCATTGATACCGATATTGGCAAGACTTATGCCACAGGTATGATGGCGAAAGCGCTGATGCAGCAAGGCATTAGCGTCATCACTCAAAAGCTGGTACAAACAGGCGTTAGTATCGATTCAGCTAGTGGTAAAATGAATATTGCAGATGATATTGTCACTCATCGTCAATTAATGGGAATTCCATTGCAGCCTTGTGATTTAGACTTTACCACTTGTCTGTATCGTTATGAAAAACCCGCGTCGCCGCATTTATCTGTCAAGCTTGCCAATGCTGTTTTAGATTTTAAAATCATCACTAAAACTACGCAGCAATTGCAACAAAGCTACGACGCGGTACTATTAGAAGGCGCAGGCGGGTTACTGGTACCAATCACTGAACAACTATTAACCTTGGATTATATTGCTGAGCAAGACTATCCAGTTGTGTTGGTAACCTCAGGGCGGCTTGGTAGTATCAATCATACTTTACTGAGTTTAGAGGCGATTAAAGCGCGCGGCTTAACGCTGCATAGCGTGATTTATAACCATATTCATGATAATGCCGCTCAGACAGATGATGAGATTGCCAATAGTACGATTGATTATTTAAAAAACTACTTAGCGCGCCATTATCCAAACAGCTATTGGTTACAAATGGCGCAACAAACAAATAGCACTATAGGTAATGATAGTTTAGCTTTACCGCTAGATTTTATTTAAACGCTTTTATTTAAATGGTTTTATAACAACAAATAAATAAGCGCAAAACACTTTCCACACCTGATACTAATTTTGCTATACTAGCGCGCTTGGTAGACTAGGCGATCGCCGCTGCACACTGGCAACAGATGCGCAGGGGAGGAAAGTCCGGGCTACATAGGGCAGCGTGCCAGCTAACGGCTGGGCAGGGTAACTTGACGACAAGTGCAGCAGAGAGCAGACCGCCTTTGGTGTCGCAAGACATTATCGGTAAGGGTGAAAGGGTGCGGTAAGAGCGCACCGCGTGAATGGCAACATCTCACGGCAGGGTAAACTCCACGCGTAGCAAGACCAAATAGGCATCGATATGGCGCGGCCCGCGTTCGATGCGGGTAGGTTGCTTGAGCGTATCAGCGATGATACGCCTAGAGGAATGATCGTCCACGACAGAACCCGGCTTATCGGTCTACCAACTTTTTTGTTTTGCGGTTCGTTTTTATTGTTAGTATTATGCATATTTGCCGTTAATTTGAATGAAATGCGTCTTTTTCGCAAAAAATGCTAATTAGGGGTTGACGCAAGTCCTCTCTATCGGTATTATACCGAGCCTTAAATGGCGATGTAGCTCAGCTGGTTAGAGCGCACGACTCATAATCGTGAGGTCAAGAGTTCAAGTCTCTTCATCGCCACCATATTTAGTAAGACCAGCAGTAATAAAATGCCAATCATCTTATGATTGGTTTTTTTTTGCCTGATTTTTGCTTGCTGACAAAATCAACTTACTTTATAGCGGAAAACTGCTAGAATACCTTCGTATGCCTGCGCGTCATAAAAGTTAGTCATTTGCGCTGTGGGCATTTCAATTGCGGCAATACAGTAGGTACTTAATCTGTCTCTTTTGGCGTATTGGCCAGTATGAGCTATAAGTATGTATTCGACGGTTGCCATCTGACACCATATATATCCGTTATTCAATCCTCCATTATTTAGTAGGCGCTTTGTGACTGCATTAGCCAATATTCGTAACTTTTCTATTATTGCCCACATTGATCACGGCAAGTCGACCCTTGCTGACCGTTTTATTCAAATGTGTGGTGCCTTGCAAGATCGTGAGATGCAGGCGCAAGTTCTTGATTCTATGGACATTGAGCGTGAGCGCGGCATCACTATTAAAGCCCAGTCTGTGACCCTGTTTTATGACCATCCTAATGGCGAGCGTTATCAGCTAAACTTCATTGATACCCCCGGTCACGTCGATTTCTCTTATGAGGTCTCACGCTCATTAGCGGCTTGCGAAGGCGCGCTATTGGTGGTTGATGCAGCGCAAGGCGTCGAAGCACAGTCGGTCGCCAACTGTTATACCGCTGTTGATCAGGGCTTAGAGGTGATGGCGGTTTTAAATAAAATTGACTTGCCGCAAGTTGAGCCTGAGCGCGTGATTCAAGAGATTGAAGACATTATCGGTATTGATGCAGTTGATGCGCCGCGCGTCTCGGCAAAATCCGGTCTTGGTGTTGATAAATTACTAGAAGCCTTGGTTGAATTTATTCCTGCGCCAACGGGCGACCGTGATGCACCGCTACAGGCATTGATTATCGACTCATGGTTTGATAACTATCTGGGCGTGGTGTCTTTAGTACGTGTGCGTGAAGGAACGATTAAAAAAGGCGATAAGCTGTATATTAAGTCGACCAAAGAGGCGCACTTAGTGGGCTCAATTGGTGTCTTTACCCCGAAACCTGTAGACACAGGTATTTTACAAGCGGGCGAAGTAGGCTTTGTTATCGCAGGAATCAAAGATATTGCTGGTGCGCCTGTTGGCGATACGATTACCCATGCCAGTACGCCTGATGTTGAGCGTATTCCTGGATTTAAGCAAATCACGCCGCAAGTTTATTCTGGTATGTTCCCAGTAGATTCTAGTGATTTTGAAAAATTCCGTGAAGCGCTGCAAAAACTACAGATTAATGATGCGTCGCTATACTTTGAGCCTGATACCTCTGATGCGCTCGGCTTTGGTTTTCGCTGTGGCTTCTTGGGTATGCTGCACATGGAGATTATCCAAGAGCGCTTAGAGCGTGAATATGACTTGGATTTAATCACCACCGCGCCGTCGGTTATTTATGAGATTGAAAAGAAAAATGGCGAAGTCATTTACGTAGATAACCCGTCAAGATTGCCTGAACCAAATAATATCGAAGAGTTCCGTGAGCCAATTGCCCGCTGTCAGATTCTAGTGCCGCAAGATTACTTGGGTAACGTCATGACGCTATGCATTGAGCGCCGCGGCGTCCAAGTCGATATGCGTTTTATGGGCCGCCAAGTGCAGCTGATTTTTGATATTCCGATGGGCGAGGTGGTCATGGACTTCTTTGACCGCCTAAAATCAGTGTCGCGCGGATTTGCGTCGCTCGATTATAATTTCGAGCGCTATCAAGCTGATAAATTGGTCAAAGTTGACGTCCTCATCAATGGCGATAAAGTCGATGCCTTAGCGATGATTGTGCACCAAGATCAAGCACGTTTCCGTGGTAATCAGCTGGTTACTAAGATGAAAGAGCTGATTCCACGTCAGATGTTTGACGTGGCGATTCAAGCGGCGATTGGTAGTCAAATTATCGGTCGTAGTACCGTCAAAGCCATGCGTAAAGACGTCCTAGCGAAGTGTTATGGCGGTGACGTCTCGCGTAAGAAAAAACTACTGTCTAAGCAAAAAGCGGGTAAAAAACGTATGAAGCAAGTGGGTAACGTTGAGATTCCACAAGAAGCCTTCTTGGCCGTCTTGCAGGTTGATAATTAAACGTTCATTATCTTTTAAAAGATAAAAACACAGCAATATTTGGCATAGACAGCTTTACTGCAACCGTGGTTTGATTTTCAGCTCGTTAATAGGCAAATTCGTATGGATTTTGATTTTAATTTAATTTTAGTGCCATTAACCCTCGGCTTAGGTATTATTTGGCTATTAGAGAAGCTGACGCTCAAACAGCGTAAAACCCGCGGTCGCGGCAAAGAAAGCTTACTGGTCCGTTGGGCGTATGATTTTTTCCCAGTGTTGGCGGTGGTGTTAATAGTGCGCTCGTTCTTAATTGAGCCGTTTAATATTCCTTCATCGTCGATGGTGCCAACCTTGTACACGGGTGATTTTATCGCGGTCAATAAATACGCGTATGGCGTCCGTCTACCGCTGACTTATAATAAAGTGCTTGATACAGGCGCGCCCGAGCACGGCGATGTAGCGGTTTTTCGTTACCCAGAAAATCCAAGTATTTACTATATTAAGCGCGTGATTGGCTTGCCGGGTGATACCGTCAGTTATAATCAAGGGACGCTTGCAATTAATGACACGCCAGTTCCTACTAAGGCGGTCAATTTTGACGCCGATGCTGAGCTGACCTCACAGCTATATCCAGCCGGCCAAGTGGCACCTGGACAGGTCTTGAGTGAAGACAATGCCATACGAATGGGGCAGCAAGAAGAAAGTGAGGCAAAGTACTTTGAAGAGATTCAAGGCGACAACAAACACTTGGTTCGCTATTTAGCGGATATGAATAGCTCGCAGTACGCGCCGTTTTTACAGCAAGAATCGCCGGAAGTGGTCAGCTCTGAAGGCACAGAGTGGCGTATCAAAGTGCCAGAAGGTCATTATTTTGTAATGGGTGACAACCGCGACCGTAGTGCTGATGGACGTTTTTGGGGTTTTGTGCCCGATGATAATTTAGCGGGTAAAGCGGTCTATATTTGGATGCATAAACCGCCCGGTCTTAACTTACCAACCTTTAAGCGCAATGGTAGTATTGATTAATATTATTGCTGCATTAAAGAATAATGCTGTGCTAAAGAATAATGTACCGATAATAGTTTGTGCTAATATGATGGTTGTTTGATAAAAACCATCATATTAAAGGTGGTTAACAAGACAGTTTTCTAAATATGGCAGTTTACCTATAGCAACTTACCCCTTGAGAGGTCTTATGGTGCAGCAGTTATCTGGTTTGTCTTCACAGCGCGGCGCTAGTGTAACGAGTGTCGTTTTTATCATTATCGTTTTGGGCGTGGCTGCTAAATTGCTCGTCGCTATTGCACCGGCGCAAATTGGCGATTATCAATTAACAAAAACCTTAAGTGCGCAGCTTAAAGAGTCCAATGCCAATAAAGAAACGGCCAAGCAGTTTGTAGAGCGCGTGAATAAGCAGCTGTCTATTAACGCCGATTATGATACCAAAGCAGAAGAAGTGTTTACTTTTACTGATAAGAAACCAGGTCAATTGGCTATTCATAAAAAGTATGAAACCACCAATAATTTTTTTGGTAATATCGATATCGTTAATCGCTTTGAAGGCGACATTGATGCTACTACTGCTAAATAACTTAACTATTAAAGCTTATATATCAGAAATTAAAGCGTTAAAATCAAAGTAATAAAGTACTTTGTTATTTTTAATTTTCTAACCAATTTCTAAAACACTGGTATTTCATTATATTTACCACTGAAAAAAAGGGATACACACAGACCACGCATGAAACCAACTTCGCAGTCTCCTCAGGCGGTTCCCAATCCCCATAAAAATAGCGTGTCTGATGACACGCTTATTATTAGCGCAGAATTTATTCAACGGTTAGCGATCTTGTCGCGCAAGTTGGGCTATGTGTTTAGTGATTTAAGCTTGCCTAAACTGGCGCTTACCCATCGTTCCTTTGATAGTAAGAAAAACTATGAGCGCTTGGAGTTTTTGGGCGACGCTTTATTAGGGATGATCGTCGGTGAAGCATTGTATCACCGCTATCCGACGCAAAATGAAGGCCGTCTGACGCGCATGCGGGCAACATTGGTACGGCAGGAATCGCTTGTGATTATTGCGCAAAACCTAGAGCTGTCTAATCATTTGATATTGGGCGTTGGTGAGCGAAAAGGCGGCGGGCGCAATCGTGCTTCCATCTTGGCAGATGCGGTAGAGTCATTGATAGGCGCTATTTATTTAGACAGTCAAGATATGGATATTACCCGAGCGTGCGTGCTATCGTGGTATGGTGATCTCATAGACAATGTCAGTGACCAAAAAGCGCTAAAAGACGCTAAAAGCCGATTACAAGAATGGCTGCAATCTAAGCAGTTTGACTTGCCACATTATGAGCTGATGGAAACCCGTGGTAACGCTCCGCACCAAATCTTTGTGGTGCGCTGTCAGGTTAATATAAATAATTGCCCTGATATTACCGAGTCTGGTGAAAGCCGCCGTATCGCTGAGCAAAAAGCAGCAGAATTAATGATTAATCAGCTACATAAACTGCCAGGACAGCCAAAAAGACGTACCTAGTTTTTTAAAGCTCATTTTTTTAAAACCATTTTCTCTAATACTAAATTCGATGGTTTTAATAAATGATTTCAATGAGTCGTTTTTTGAAATAACTTTTAACATGATCAGTTTTATGTCGCCTTTCTTTAAACAATTAATAAGTGGCATAACTGATGACAACCTCCAAGGATTAATCCATGAGCAATCAGCATGACTTGCCATTAAATAATGAAGATAATGCCAAAAATATGACCGAAAACCCAGATATGAGTTCAAGCCAAAATGCGACTGCAGCAAATGGCGTTGTACAAGATGACGTGCAGAAAAACAACGTCAGATTAAACGATACCAATCTAAAAGTTGATAACACCGAAGATACGACGTTAGATAATGATACGACGATAGAAGAGTTCTTTTCATCCAATAACAATGCCCATATCGCTGAAGATTTTAAAGCCGGTTATGTGGCGATTGTTGGTCGCCCAAATGTGGGTAAATCAACCTTGATGAACCATTTATTGGGTCAAAAACTGTCTATCACCTCGCGTAAACCGCAAACCACCCGTCACCGTATTCACGGCATTTTGTCCAATGACGAGATGCAAGCGGTGTTTGTTGATACCCCAGGTATTCATCGCAATGAGGTACGCGCTATCAATGAGCGTATGAATAAAGCAGCCGTCTCTGCATTGGTTGATGTTGATTTGGTGTTATTTGTCGTTGATTCAGATCAGTGGCGTGATGACGATTTGTTGACCCTACAAAAGCTTGGCGATACCAATCTGACCGTAGTATTGGTGATTAATAAAGCCGATACGCTAAAAGATAAAGGTAGCGTGTTACCACTGATCGAAACGTTTAATGAAAGTTTTGATTTCGCTGATATCGTCCCTGTTTCTGCTTTAAAAAATCAAAACCTAGACCGCTTGCAAGAAGTGATTGCCTCGCATTTGCCAATCGCCGACCCTATCTATGATAGCGAGCAGATTACCGATCGCTCAGAGCGCTTCTTAGCCAGTGAAATTATTCGCGAAAAAATCATGCGTAGTGCCGGCGATGAAGTACCATACGATTTGACGGTACAGATTGATGGTTTTAAAGACGAAGCGGCGCATATTGACCCAAAAACTGGTCGTCCGCGTAAAGCGGTCACTTTTATCGATGCGACCATTTATGTTGAGCGTAGCGGACAAAAAGCGATCGTCATTGGTGATAAGGGTCAGCGTATCAAACAAGTCGGCATGGATGCGCGTAAAGACATGGAACAGCTGTTTGATAAAAAAATCATGTTAACACTGTGGGTGAAAGTGAAACGCGGCTGGTCTGATGATGAGCGCGCTTTGACCAGTTTAGGATATTAAGCACGATTAAAAAAGCATGGTGGGTAGATTTTTACCGCCATGTCTCTATATCACCACGGCTGAGGTAATAATCCATGCGTAATGAAGCGTTAATCGGTTATTTATTACATCAGCGCCCCTACCAAGAAAAGCGCGCCTTATACTATCTGTTTTCTCAGCAACATGGTGTCATCCATGGCGTTGGCAAAAAAGGTGCGCCGCTTTTTATGCCCCTGCAACTTTTTGCTAGCGGTAAACGCGATTTAAAAACATTCACGCAGATTAATATTGCGCCATTAAGCTCGATTCAAGATTCAGTAGCCCAAAATTCTTTAGCACTAGAAGACAACAATAACGTAAATCTAGCCCAGACGCTGCATCATGAAAATATCAGCGGACAACATCAGTATGCAGCCTTGTATTTAAATGAAATACTGTGGCGACTATTACCCACCGAAGATCCCATGCCAATATTATGGCAACACTACCAAAATAGCCTACAGCAGCTTAAGCAGCCCTTAACTGCCGATGAGCTGCGTTTGTGTTTGCGTCAGTTTGAAGCGTATTTGTTTAACGAATTGGGCTTTGCTTTAACCTTAAAACATGACAGTTTAGATCAAGCTATCGAGCTCGACACCTGGTACCGTTTTTTACCTGATGTGGGCTTAGCGCCAATTGTTCATAATGACGATGAGAGCGCTGTTGCGCAAACTGTTGTTAAAGGTAATGAGATTTTATCGATGGCAGAGCAAGGTTTATCTAGCTCAAATCTCAATGCATGGTCACGTTTGCATCGACAATTGATTGACCATTTGCTTGATTATCAACCGTTGCAAAGTCGTTTACTTTGGCAGCAGCAACAGCGCTATCAATCTTAACTTAAGCGTAAAATACCAACATTTTATAAACTATTTTTTAGTAAATTACTTTAATATGTATAAAAGGATTTTTTTATGATTAATACAACAGTAAAGACTTCCAACTCGGTACAAACTTCAGAAAATGCCTTAAAAAAGCCTCTGTTAGGGGTAAATATTGACCATGTAGCGACCTTACGTCAGGCTCGCGGTGTCAGTTACCCTAGCCCCTTGGCGGCTGCTCTGCTATGTGAGCAAGCTGGAGCTGATGGTATCACCATTCATTTGCGTGAAGACCGCCGTCACATTCAAGATGCTGACGTTTATGAGATAGCTGAGCAGCTGACCACTAGGATGAACTTGGAGATAGCAGCAACGGCTGAGATGCTAGAGATTGCTCGTCAAGTTAAGCCATATTGGGTATGCCTAGTACCTGAAAAACGTGCTGAATTGACGACAGAAGGTGGACTTGACGTTGCAGGGCAGGTAGCTTGGCTGACAGATTGTGTTAGTAAATTACAAGCAGTCGGTATCAAGGTTTCTTTATTTATTGATCCAGAAGATACGCAGATTGCGGCAGCGGTAAGCTGTGGGGCAGATGCAATTGAATTGCATACTGGTGCTTATGCGGAAGCGGGTTTAGCAGGTAATATCGCTAAAATGAATGATGAGCTTACTCGAATTAAGCAAGCTGTGCAAACCTCGCAACATGCTGATCCTAAGCTTTTGGTTAATGCTGGTCATGGTTTGACGCGTGATAATGTCCACGCTATTGCGCAAATTGATGGTATATATGAGCTAAATATCGGACACGCTCTTATTGCTGATGCTGTTTTTGTGGGGTTAGAGCAAGCGGTTGTTATGATGAAGTCTGCTATGCGTCAAAATGTTTAAACACTTAATGTCGTAATTTCTATTGTCCACAATCAGTAGGGTGGCTTGCATTAGGCTTATAAGTAATACCACCTCCTTGATTAAATGAAATTTGATACATGGCATGATTATAGGTTGAGGTTGGACAGTACTTAATATGTCCGAAATGGCCGCGAGGTTTACCGCTATCGCCCCAGAATTTAGTGTAATGGCGATTATTTCCTACCCGTAAATACAAGGTGCTATATTTAGGTTCTAAAGCCTGTTCTTCTAGCAGGTCATCAACTCCTAAGTCGAAGTTTTTATTATCATTTGCATCTAAAAATAATAATAGCTTCTTATAGCTGTCTCTATGACATGTAGCGCCGTCATTAGAAAGACAAACCAACAAGTTTTGTCTTCTAATGTGGCTTTCAGCTTTCGCTAACTTTAGCGTATTTTTAATTTGGCTCTCGATACGTTTTGCTTCCATGCTTGCTAATTGCTCTAGAATATAGGGCGTCGCAATCATTACTATAATAGTCAGCACAGCGACAGTAATAATCAGCTCTAACAAGGTAAAGCCATATTTATTATGTGCTTGAAAATGAGTCTGCTTTCTTGACGATACTTTATATAATTCAATCATGAGAGACTGCTACCTATACAAGAGGTACGGCTATACATTAATAATCGACTAACCTGAATATTGCGCCCGAATTTCAAGTAACTATAAAATTTGCGTAAGTTTTATACTATTAGCTATTAGTAAAAAAAAGTTCAATTATCCGAATATAAACCAAATATATGTCTACTGTCAAAGAATGTTTCAATTCGTGAATAAGGAGTTTTAACGATAGAGAAAATTAACGATTTGTATTAAAATATCTTGAAACAATAGATAGAATTGGTTTCATCATCTATTGCGACCTCACACACAAAAGATAAAGAGTGTAAAGTGTGTTAGTCGTCAGTAAGTTAAGCTGGCTAATGTGTTTTAGTTATGACATTATCGTGTAATAATGTGTAGCTGGTTAACGAAAAAAGTTGTAAACTGAATTGATAATCGCTAAGCTACTTCTTAATTGGTTTTGCTTTGTAATTTCAAATTCGTAAATGATGTCTGCTTTTAGACATCTTAAGATGCGGTTTTGCTTGACGCATTACTAAAATTATCCTTTGGAGGAAGTTCATGAAATTAAATAAAATTGCTTTGGCATTATTTGCCATCACAGCGGCTCCACTAGCAGCAAACGCTGGTGTTACTATTAGCCCGTTATTACTTGGTTATCACTACAGCGAAGGCGCTGATGATGAGCAGCTAGAAGTCATGGGTGCTACAGATGGGAACAGTTACTATAAAGAAAATGGTCTATACACTGGTGCAGCGCTAGGTATTGAGCTAACTCCTTCTACGCAATTTCAAGTAGAATACGGTGTATCAAATACTGATGCGGTTAACGCTGCTGGCACTGTTACTAATGATGCTGAACAAGAAATGATTTCTGGTAACTTCCTGATCGGTTTTGAAGAGTTCAGCGGTTACACTGATAATGCCTTCAAACCATATGCCTTGATTGGTGCTGGTCGTTCTAAGATTGAAGTTGAAGATGCATCAGGTGATTTCATTACTGGTTCAAAAGACACTATTGGTAACCTAGGCCTAGGTGCTATGTATCGTATCAATGACGCACTAAGCCTACGTGGTGAAGCTCGTGCGATTCATAACTTTGATAACAACTGGTGGGAAGGCATGGCTTTGGCTGGCCTAGAAGTTGTATTAGGTGGCCACTTAGCTCCTACTGTTGCTGTACCGCCAATGAAAGAGCCATTAGTTAATACTGCCCCAGTAGTGGTCGTTGAGTCTGATCTTGACTCTGACGGTGATGGCGTACCTGATAGCATCGATGCATGCCCAGGCACTCCAATGAACGTCGTAGTTGATGAGCGTGGTTGCCCAGTACAAGTAGATATTGAAGATACATTAAAGATGGAATTACGTGTATTCTTTGATAACGACAAATCAGCTATCAAAAACCAATACAAGCCAGAAATCGCTAAAGTAGCTGAGAAGATGCGCGAGTATCCTAACTCTACCGCTCGCGTTGAAGGTCACGCTTCTAAAACAGGTCCTTCAGCACGTTATAACCAACGTCTATCTGAAGCCCGTGCAGTTGCAGTGAAATCTATGTTGACTAACGAATTTGGCATCGAGCCAAACCGCCTATCAACAGTTGGCTATGGTTATGACCAACCAATCGCTGATAACAACACTGAAGAAGGTCGCGCTATGAACCGTCGTGTATATGCCATCATTACTGGTGACAAAACCATGACTGTTGAACAAACTAAAGATATGGTTGTTCAGTAAGTAGACGCTACTAATTATGTATTAACTTAATTAGTTACAAAAAAAGTCATCCTTTGGGTGGCTTTTTTTTATTTATACACTCAGAAAAGTAAGTTATTGCATAAATTGATGGCGCAATAATGTTATACTAGCGACCCAAACACTTTGTAAATTGACAAAGTGTACATTAGCATAGCTATCTGTACGATGGATTTATCAGCGTAGGTAATTGATTTTACTAATATTAACTAATTTGCCTATCGCGCAATTATTTAATCATAAAGTAATCATGTCTACCTGATTGGTGGCAACAGTTTATCCAGCGGTGCTTACTGCTACTGCATTTTTTAAGACGAAACGAGCATTTTATATGGCGAACGATATCAAACACCTGCGTAACATTGCAATTATTGCCCACGTTGACCACGGTAAAACCACTTTGGTTGATAAGTTATTACATCAATCTGGGACTTTTGGCGACCGTGCAAACATTGCGGAACGCGCAATGGATTCAGGTGATATTGAGCAAGAGCGTGGCATTACTATTTTGGCAAAAAATACGGCCATCCGCTGGACAGATGACACTGATGGCACTGAATACCGTATTAATATTGTCGACACCCCAGGTCACGCCGACTTTGGTGGCGAAGTCGAACGCGTTATGTCAATGGTTGACTGCGTATTATTAGTTGTTGACGGTGTTGATGGTCCAATGCCGCAAACCCGTTTCGTAACTCAAAAGGCGTTCGAGCAAGGCCTAAAGCCGATTGTGGTTATTAATAAGATCGACCGTCCTGGTTCACGTCCTGATTGGGTAATGGATCAAATCTTTGATCTGTTTGACAATCTAGGTGCTACTGACGAGCAGTTGGATTTCCCAGTCGTTTATGCATCAGCCTTAAACGGTATTGCTGGTTTGGAAGCAGATAATTTAGCAAATGACATGACGCCGTTGTTTAAAACCATCGTTGATGTGGTACAGCCACCGCAAGTCGATGCAGATGCACCTTTCCGCATGCAAATTTCTAGCCTTGACTATAACAGCTTCGTTGGCGTTATCGGTATTGGCCGTATTCAACGCGGTAAAGTTAAAACCAATACGCCTGTGACTGTCATTGATAAGAATGGTAAAACGCGTAACGGTCGTATCCTAAAAATCATGGGTTATCACGGTCTTGAGCGTATTGAAGTAGACGATGCGCAAGCGGGCGATATCGTTTGTATTACCGGTATTGATGCGCTAAATATTTCAGACACCATTTGTGACCCTAACCATGTTGAAGCGTTGCCAGCATTGACTGTTGATGAACCAACGGTATCGATGAACTTCCAAGTAAACAATTCACCATTTGCCGGTCGTGAAGGTAAGTTTGTGACATCACGTAATATTCGTGAGCGTCTTGAGCGTGAATTGATTCACAACGTGGCGCTACGTGTAGAAGACACCGAGTCTCCAGATAAATTTAAAGTATCAGGTCGTGGTGAGCTGCATTTATCAGTATTGATCGAAAACATGCGCCGCGAAGGTTTTGAGCTTGGCGTATCAGGTCCAGAAGTTATTGTTAAAGAAGTAGATGGCAAGCTACAAGAACCGTATGAAAATGTTGTCTTTGATATTGAAGACGCGCATCAAGGTCCAATTATGGAACAAGTCGGCTTGCGTAAAGGCGAGATGACCAATATGGAGCTTGATGGTAAAGGTCGTATGCGTATTGAAGCGACTATGCCTGCGCGTGGTTTGATTGGTTTCCGTTCAGAGTTTTTAACCCTGACCTCGGGCACCGGTATCATGACTTCAAGCTTCTCACATTACGGTCCACAAAAGATCGGTGATGTTGGTGGTCGCTCAAACGGTGTATTGGTTTCTATGGCCAATGGTGTTTGCTTAGGTTTCGCCCTATTTAACCTACAAAAACGTGGTAAATTATTTGCTGAGCCACAGCTTGAAGTTTACGAAGGTATGATTGTTGGTCTAAACTCTCGTAACGATGATATGGTTGTCAATCCAACGACTGCTAAACAGTTAACCAACGTCCGTGCCAGTGGTACTGATGAAGCGTTGACGCTGACGCCAGCGGTTAAGTTTACCCTTGAGCAAGCGCTTGAATTCATTCAAGATGATGAGTTAGTAGAAGTAACGCCAAAAGCCATACGTCTGCGTAAGCGTTATTTGACTGAAAATGAGCGTAAGCGTCATGGACGCAAGAAAAATGCTTAATATCGATACGTAAATTACTTGGTAATTTATATTTTCAATTTTAGAAAAGTACTCAAAGCTAATTTTTCATGATTAGCTTTGACATCGAAAATTAGCAGTATAAGGTGAGCAAAATAAAGTTCACTTTATATTGCTTTTTTGTGTGCTTGGTTTTCATATATAATAAAAATGATCTAATCAATAAGTGCTATCTCTTTAAAAGGGTTTAAAAACTCAATATTAGAGAATCTAGTTCATCATCTATATAATAATTAATTGAACTTTCAAGGAGTGACATCATGAGTATGGTATCTGAGTTTAAGGAATTTGCTTTAAAAGGTAACGTAATGGACCTAGCAGTCGGTGTCATCATTGGTGGCGCTTTTGCGACTATTACGACTTCTTTAGTTGAAGACATTATCATGCCTATAGTCGCTTTTATTGCCGGCGGCGAAATTAATTTCAAAAACATGTTTTTTATACTAGGAGATGCGCCTGAAGGTGTGGCAATGACTTATGATGCACTTAAGGCAGCAGGCGTACCGGTGTTGGCTTATGGTAGCTTTATCACAGTGTTGATTAACTTCCTAATTTTGGCGTTTATCATCTTTATGATGGTAAAAATGGTTAATAGACTGCGTCGTAAAGATGAAGTGGAGGAAGCGGTTGCAGAGCCGTCAGAAGAGGTGCAATTACTGCGGGAGATTAGCGCTAAGCTGAGTAATACTCACCTTACAAAATAAAATTATATGATTCGCTTACCAAAATCAAAAAAGGCTAACAATAAGTTAGCCTTTTTTATTGTCGATTGATAAGCTCGAAGTTTTTTAATTAAGGTTTAACTACCACATAGTCATTGGTATTAATCAGAATTTCTGAGGGTTGATCGACGACAATACGGACCACGTTATTATCAACGACTTGTGACTTATAATAATTGTCTTCAGCAACCGTACAGCCTAGGCAGCGTCCCATGGCATCCCAAGGTTCAACGAATAATTTCTGCTGTGCTTGGTCGGCGTTACCGCCGATAAGCGAGAAGGGCAGACTAACAAGATAAGCGGCGGTGCCTGCCACAGCGGTCACTAACTGTAATGGTTTACCAACAATAGTATCAACTGCCATGGTCTCATAAGAGGGGCCAAAATCCGTTTCATCAATTTCTATCGCTGCTAGAGCGGGCTGCATGCTAGCAAAAATCAAGCTTATGCTTGCCATCATGGTCAGTAGTTTATATTTAGCTGTGCGTTTCATTTTAGCTGGAGCGCTCATAATGATATCCTAAAACTCATAAGAAGTATGATTCATAGCTGCTGCTATTTCCATACAGAGACAACTTCCCTATAGAAATAATGCGACAACGATAAGCATTGATAAATAGTTTTAATATTACAGATAAATAAACGCTTTGCACTATTTATGTAAATATTGGTACTATTAAAGCAAGATTTAAGCCAATAAGCAACAAAAATGCGCAGGATATATTTATATGAAAGATGTTTTTTAAAACTACTAAGTTTGAATGGAGTTTTTAATAGCGTTAAATCATATTTCCATAAAAAGTATTCATTGTGGCAATTTAGTGCTTTATAGCTTTGCAGACTTTTTAAATCTTCAGCTGTAAGGCAATTTAGAAATGCATCATTTGGTAGGCTGACAGTTAGGACAGAAGACACTGGCACGGCCATTTAGCTTAATATTTTCTAATAGCGTATCGCAATGCGGACAGGTTTCGCCCTGTCTACCATAAACATTTAATGTTTGCTGGAAGTAGCCGGTTTGACCGCTGGCAACGGTAAAATCGCGTAAAGTAGAGCCACCTAGCGTGATGGCCTTTTTTAAAATGGCTTTGATATGATCAACCAAGGTATCTATTTGCTCATAGGAGACTTCATTAGCTGGTGTTGCCGGATGAATACCTGATAAATAAAGGCTTTCAGTTGCATAAATATTACCAACGCCAACAACGACTTGCTGCTCCATAATTACTGATTTAATCGCGCGCTTGATAGACTGCTTGCTATTGGTTTTGTTAGCTATGTTGTTATCCGAGGTTTGATTTGGATTGTCCGAGCGCTGTATTAAATGATATAAATAATCAGCGGTAAAGTCTGCTGATAATGGCTCCGGACCCAAATGACCTAAAAGCTTAGGACCGTAATCTTTCAACCATAGCACTGAGCCAAATCGCCTCGGATCATAATAATGTAGCTGTGTTTGGCTATTATCAGCGCCGCTAAATGTCACTACTAAATGGTCATGTTTACGCTTATCGGTGCCATAGCTATGTTGCTGTAAGCTACCCGACATACCAAGGTGAATCAAAAGTTGACGCGGTGCTAAGCTATTTGGCTGAATAGAAGCGTTGGTATTAACAGAAGTGAGCGGTATAAAATTTAGGATTAAATACTTCGCTCGGCGCTCGACACTGTCCAAAGTATAATCAACCAGTTGGTTTAAATCATCGGGCATCGACCAGCGTAGCTTTGGTTGAAAAACTTTGACATCGACCACTTGTTGACCTAATAAAGGTGTCAGGCTGGTTTTGGTGGTTTCTACTTCCGGCAACTCAGGCATAGTATTTCTTATCAGACTCTATTATATATAAAGGTTATTTTCAAAGATTTTAAAGTTTAAGCTATCAAACAACAGCACGGCGAGCATGCAAAATACCATGCTGCTGCTCGAGCTTGGCAAGTAACTTAGACAAATGCGCGAGCCCTGAAACTTCAATATGAAACTTTAAAAAGGCGATATTGTCATCGTTACTGAGCGTCTCAACCTGACGAATATTGACGTTTTCTTTATCAATAATTTGGGTCAAATCACGTAGTAATCCGCGCCTGTCATAGGCTTCAACGTGAATGTCTACCGGCTGATAACGACCAGCTTTAACCGTCCAAGCCGCCTCAATTTCACGCTCAGGATCCCGTTCAATCAAGCGCAGGTATTCGGGGCAGCCACGGTTATGTACGCTGACGCCGCGCGATAAGGTAATGTAGCCTGCGATAGGTTCACCGTGGACAGGATGGCAGCAGCCGGCTAGGTTAATCTCGATATTATCCAAACCATCGATACGGATTTTATAAGCATCAAGTTTCCCCGCGTTTCTCGTATCGATACTTGGGGTGAAATCTTCTTCAGGTTTTTCAGGCTCTAAATCTAACTGACGAGAAATATGACTGGTCAATTGATTAAGACTGATATCACCCGTGACCAAACCAACCACGATATCATCGGTATTATTGACGTTAAAATGCTGGATATAATCGTTTAAATCAATACTGTTTGGGTGCACTGACAAGCGCTCAAGCTCTTTACTGAGCATTTGGCGACCTATCTCGATATTTTTATCGCGGTCTTGCTTATTGAACCATTGACGCAGTTTTGAGCGCGCGCGGTTGGTATGAATATAACCGAGCGAGGCGACTAGCCAATCGCGATTGGGTTCGCGCGAGGCTTTGGTAATAATCTCAACTTGTTCGCCCGTTTTTAACTGGTAAGTCAGCGGCACATAGCGCTGATTGACGCGCGCCGCTTGCGCTCGGTTACCGACTTGCGTGTGTACATAATAAGCGAAGTCCAGTACAGTGGCGCCTTTTGGTAATTCTGTAATATCGCCATCACGACTAAAGATATAAATACGCTCGAGCTCATCGAAATCAACCAACTGCTCATCATCGTCGAACTCGATTTCTTCTAATTCTTCGCCAGTCAGTAATGCTGAGCGCGGCTGATTGCGCGTTTCGTTATTAATCGATAAGAGCTGACGTAATGAGCTGATTCTTTGGTTAAGGTAATTGTCCTTTTTATTTTTCAGGCCTTCTTTGTAATTGACGTGTGCGCACATGCCAAGCTCGGCCTCGAAGTGCATTTCTTGAGTACGAATTTGCACTTCTAGCGACTTGTTTTCGGCAATGACGGCGGTATGTAGCGAGCGATAGCCATTTGATTTTGGATTGGTAATATAGTCGTCGAATTGCTCAGGGATATAGCGCCATAAACCGTGTACCAAGCCCAACACGTGATAGCAATCTGAAGGATTATTGACCAAGACCCGTAGCGCGCGAATGTCATATAGCTGATCAAAGGATAAACCTTTGAGCTTCATTTTTCGGTAAATAGAATAAATATGCTTGACGCGGCCTGAAACCTCGCCTTCGATACCCGCTTCCGCCAACGCTTCATTGAGCTTATCTTGTACGCGCTGAATATAAGACTCACGTTCGCTGCGTTTTTCTGATAACAGTTTGGCAATCTCTTTATAACGCTCAGGCGCCAGATAGCGAAAGGCTAAATCTTCAAGCTCCCATTTTAATTGGGCAATGCCCAGCCTGTGAGCTAGTGGCGCATAAATGGTCATAACCTCACGCGCGACCCGATATTGTCGCTCTTCACCAGAAAAAGTCAGTTCGCGCATGGCAAAGGTACGCTCGGCCAATTTAATCAGCACCACGCGGACATCGTTGGTCACGGAGATGAGCATGCTATAAATGTTGGAGAGCTGATCGCGCTGATTATTGACGAAATGGTCTTCTAAGCGCTTATTGCTTTCGATGATTTCCGACAGTTTTCCCATCGCCAAGGTATCTTTAACCAAAGTTGAGATATCGGCACCGAATTTTTTTTCAATTTCCGCGAGGCTAATAATCGATTTGCGGGCGCTACGATAAAGCATCGCGGCGACAAGCGCATTTTCATCTTGATAAAGGTAAGTCAAGATATCGGTCATGCCAATACCGGTGACATATGCGCCTGAACGTTCAGATTCACTGGTATTCATATGACTGCGGATAAATTCGCAAGCGCTAGCAAGATTGGGCACAGACTCTTGCCCGATACGCTTGGCAACATTATCCAGCCAAGTAGGGACGTCGATATTTATCTGATCTAAATCAATGGCTTCTAGTTCTTGTGCCGAAAGCGCATTGGCATCATTAAGCAATTGATTGTTTAAATATTCATCTTCAAGGTTAGGGTCATGGCTGTGGTAAGCATACTGAGCAGAGCGATCAAAGGTAGTATGCAGTTTATGAGTAGACAGCTGATATTTGATGTCGTGTGGAATTTGGGCATAGCTATTGGCAGACTGATGAGAGCGTTGGCTCGCGACCAGTTGTGCGGCCAATGTTGCGCTATCGGCTTGCGTGGTTTGTCCATCTACCAGCGGTAGCCCTTCACGAATTTTTACCATAGCCCACTCCTCTTAGCTATTCTAAATTGATTAAAAGCCCATTCACCAACCACACTTTGAGGTTTCCATAGGTAAAGTGTCAGCTATAAATCAATTCAGCCGCTAAAAAATCCATTTTTAGCAGCTATAAAATGACAGACATAAATAATATATAAAGCGCTGAGTAAGGATAAAGGATACTCACGATATCTTGTTGAAGAAAGCCTAAATACATTGGCTGTTATTATCTCATGTCACAATGACAAATCAAGCAAGGCTCTGTAATGATAATGTCGCTTTCGATAACATAACGCCTTTTTATCCCTATCGTTCAGGCCATTTTTGCTTAAATTAATAGGTTAAAAAAGGTCGTCTTTATTTATATCTGTCATACGTTATTTTGGTGTTTTAGAACAGCGTGTATTAAAGCACGCTGCCCTAAAATAAAGTCTTTTGAAACACCTTACTTTAAACATCATTAAAATTGATGCTAAGCGGACACTTTCTCAAAGCGTGCGATTGATTCGACGTGGCCGGTATGACAGAACATATCCATCACGCCTGCATGCGTCAAACGATAGCCTTGCTCTAACAAAGCTTTGGTATCGCGGGCAAGGGTAGCAGGGTTACAAGAGACATAGACAATACGCTCGGCATTGAACTTTGGCAGATACTGCATAATCTCCCACGCGCCCGAACGCGGTGGGTCAATGAGTAGCGCGTCAAAGCCTTGATTGGCCCAAGGTTTATCCGTGCAATCTTGTGTTAAGTCTTGGCTATAAAATACCGTATTAGTAATGCCATTGCGGCGTGCGTTATCGGCCGCGCGAGCGGTCATGGCTTCACTGCCTTCAACGCCGACCACCGCACCAGTTTCGCCGACCAAGCGCGCGAGTGGTAAGCTAAAGTTACCCAAACCACTGAATAAATCGAGCACCCGCTCACCCGCTTTTAAGTCTAACAAATCACAAGCAAGCTTGGTCATTTGACGATTGACCGATAAATTAACTTGAGTAAAGTCGGTTGGGATAAATTCAAAGGTCAAATCATACTCAGGTAATTGATAATATAAGCGCCCAAACTGCTCAGTCATATCGTCATGCTCAGTTAAGGCAATACGCTGAATGCTATCGGCGCCTTTTGATTGTAAATAGAGCTGCCAATTACGCGCTGCAAAGAAGGTTTTTAATTTTTCAATATCCGCATCTGATAATGGTGCCAAGTTACGTACAATCAGTGCAACCGGCTGATTACCATCAGGCAGCTCTGGCAGCGCTTCGCCCATGGCTAATTCAAGCTGAGCAATCTTGTCACGACTCTCAAGTGTGCTGATAAGCGCTTTTAGATTCTCAATTTCAAAGCCAATACGCGGGTCTAAGATATGACACTCATTTAATTCCGCTAAGAAGTTACTTGAGCGCTCACGGAAACCAACCAAGGCGGTTTCTTTTTTGGCGACATAACGCACGCCGAGTCGCGCTTTGGTACGGTAACCTAAGCGATCGCCAACCACGGGCGCGAGCCAATGCTCTGGTTCAACATTGGCTTGATGCATAAGCAATTCAGCAAGCACCGATTGCTTAAAGTTGATCTGACCATCGGGCTGCCAATGTTGCAAGCTACAGCCACCGCAAACACCGAAATGCGGGCAAGGTGCTACAGCGCGCTCAGGGTTTGGATTGGCAGTAACGCTCACCGCATCGCCTTCTTCAAAACTGCTACGGCTATTGGTGATTTTGACTAAGGCGCTTTCGCCCGGTAATGCAAAGCTGACAAAAATCTTTTTGCCATGTTTGTCTTCGATATGACCGTCGGCTTCACCGAAACCATTGCCATAAATAGCAACGCCGCGACCGTCATGCGACAAGCCATCTATTTTAAAGGGTAATGGCTCAGCATCTTTTAAACGGCGACGTGTTTTTGACGAAGGCTTAGATTTTTTCTTACTTGGCGGCATAGTAATGGTCTGAGCCTCGTTAGGCTGTTGGTTGACGTTTAGAGTAGTAAAGTCTTTTGAGTCGGTGGGCTGCATAAACCTGCCTTAATAATAAATAATAAGCAATAAAGGGTAAATAACTAAAAATGAGGGAGCCGTTGTCGTTAAGATGTTTAGTGTGGCGCAGGCGCAGACGACCAATCAGCAATAAACTCATGATGGCGAGGACTGCCATCTGCTTGGGTATAACTTGTTAAATAATCACGGCTTTGCTGCTGCCACCGCTCAAAATCTGGTGAGGACAATTGCCCTGTCAATCGCAGCCAGCGCAAATAAATCAGCCAAGTATTCATCACATCAGATTCGCAATATATTGAGAGCGTTTGCCAATCACCATTGCTCACCAGCTCGCCAACCATACTGCCATCGACATCGGTTTTACCGGGCAAACCATAAAGACTGGCGACGATATCCATGGCTTCGCGGCGGCTGGCACCGTATTGGCTAAATCTGTCCATCAAATCAAGATGGCGACTGTGGAAGCGATTAACGTAATTATCAAAGCGCATGTTTTTGATACGCTCGCCTTCTTCAAATAACCACGGCGCCGATAAGTCATACTGCATGGCGCGATAAATAAGCACCGGAATATCAAAGCCTGAGCCGTTCCAACTAATCAGCTGTGGCAGCTTTTCAAGGTCACTGAACGCGCGAAAAAACTTGCTCAGTATGTCTTTTTCGCTAAACTTATCGGCGGTCAAAGAAAACAGGGAAAATTTGCCGTCTTTAATATAAAGGGCAGAAATACAGACAATACGCTGCAAGGGCAAACGCATAAAATCGTGACCTGCTTCTTGGAGTCGCAGCGCTGTCAATGCGCTCAAAGCATCGGCATCGTTTAGCTCAGCCAACTGCGGATAGATACGGCGGGCAGCCTCGGTATCGGCAACCGTTTCAATATCAAAGACCAAGATAGGTTTGGACGAGAGGGCGTTTGACATAAATAATTCTGCCTATTTATAAGCTTATGGGGTGGCGTTATCCGTGCTATCGTCAGCGTCATTCACACTATATAGGCCCGTCGATAAATAACGATCACCGCGGTCGCAAACGATAAAAGCAATCACGGCATCAGGATTTGCTTTTGCGACTTCAGTAGCGGCCCATGCCGCTGCTCCTGATGACACACCAGCAAAAATACCTTCAGTTTTCGCCAATTTACGCATATAAACTTCGGCGACCCGCTGATCAACATCCATGATGTCATCAACCAAATCTGCTTTAAAAATACCGGGCATATAAGCGGCAGGCCAGCGGCGGATGCCAGCGATAGATGCTTCTTCGTCAGGTTGTAGACCGATGACTTTAATGTCAGGGTTTTGCTCTTTAAGATATTGTGCAACGCCAGTGATAGTACCTGTGGTGCCCATCGAGCTGATAAAATGGGTGATTTTACCGTCCGTTTGCGCCCACAGCTCAGGGCCGGTGGTCAAATAGTGCGCTTGTTTATTATCAGGATTGTTAAACTGATCGAGTACAATACCTTTACCGTCGGCTTGCATTTGCAGCGCCATATCACGCGAGGCTTCTATGCCTTCGTCGACTTCTATAAGCGTCGCACCATAAGCGGCCATCGCATCTTTACGTTCTTGGGTCGAGTTGGTTGGCATAAATAGGGTGATTGGATAGCCACGCATCGCCGCCACCATCGCCAAAGCAATGCCCGTATTGCCGCTGGTCGCTTCAATGAGCATATCGCCAGGTTTAATATCACCGCGCTGCTCCGCTTGATAAATCATATTAAAGGCCGGACGGTCTTTTACCGAGCCAGCAGGGTTATTGCCTTCGAGTTTGGCGAGCAATACCGCGCCATTGGCAATCTGCTCTTGCTCAGGCAGGCGATTCAATTTGACCAAAGGCGTCTTACCTACGCAATCGGCAAGGTCAGTGATTTGCGTAATAAAATTGGCGTTTGACTGGGCCGTAGCGGACATAAGTTATCCTTATCGATTATTAGTTTTTTAATAGGCGCTGTTTAAATAGCAGGTCAGTACTTGATGACCGTTAGAGATTGATTGTGGTCAATAAAAAGTTGCGTCATTATATCATTTTGTTTTCGCCTGCGCTTAATGCATAAATTTTTATTGAGGATAAGCAGTGTACTTATCTGCATAAACAAATAGGCATAAAAAAATACTAAAAGCGGACTGCTTACGATAACCTTTAAACAATAAAAGTGCATGAGTAAGTGAAGCGAGAAAAAAGTGAAGCGAGAAAAGTTTGCCAAGGAATGGTTAACCGCCTTCGTTAGAATCCTGCTAAGATAATCGCAAGTCATTCTTGATGACTCATCTTTAATGCTTAATAAGTTATGAATATCCAAGCGCACCGTAAAAGATTTGTCAGTAACAGCATTCATCAGCAATAGCATTTAGCGCCAAAATCAGTGGAGAATAAACCTAGCATGGCTTACAAAAAACGTTTTGATACCAGTAGTGCTTATGGTCAGCTGATTATATTGGTGTTTTTGCCGATTTGTTTATTGGCAGCGGTCGGTGGCATTTTGGTATTTTACGAAACCATGCGTGCCAGTAATTCAGAGCAAGAGGCGTTAGCAGAGGCGGTACTGATTCGTTATACGCCAACGATTGCGGAGTTGGTTCCTGAGTTATTAGAGCAAGAACAGGTAGAGAATAGCGATGATAAAAATAAGGCAGCGGACAACCCGCAAGCGGCGATAACAGCCTTAGAAGGTATTCAAGATAGGCTCGGGCGTATGCAGTCCGAGCAGCATGTCCAGCGTATTGCAATTATCAATCAAAACAATGAAGTGTTAGCAAGCGTCGGTTATGGCACTGAGGAAGCTTGGCCGCTGATAGAATCTGCAGAGCGCTTTTTATCGCAACAAACAACGCTCATTGGTACCGCTTACGGCAGTAGCTTGGGAGAGTTTGACGGGCAGCAATTGTGGCTCATGATTGATATGGATAATGAGCCGCTCTATATCGCCCGTTATCGTATCGCCATGGCGCTCGCGATTACGGGTTTATTTACGATTTTAATTTTGCTATTGAGCTTAAATATTTATTCAAAACGTTGGATTGCGCCGATTTATGAGCTGCGCCTGCAATTACAACGTACCCATGTCGACAATCTTTATCAGCCTATTCCGGTCGAATCGAATGGCGAGCTGAATTTATTGCAGCAAGATCTGGTCAGGACGTTACGTCGTCTCCATGCCAGCTTCCAAGATTTAAAAGATCATGCCGAGCAGACCGAAGATGATTTGCGCTTGGCATTTGATGAGATGGAAATGCAGAATATCTCTATCCGTAATGCCCGCGATGCGGCAATCTCAACCAGCCAAGCAAAATCGGCATTTTTGGCCAATATTAGCCATGAATTGCGAACACCGTTAAACAGTATTGATGGTTTTATTAATTTGCTGGCGCGTCACGGTGAGCTCAATCCCGAGCAAGATTTGTACGTGCAAACCATCCGTAAATCTTCGGCGCATCTATTGGCGCTAGTGAACGACGTCTTGGATTTTTCTAAAATTGAAGCGGGTAAATTGGTGCTCGACCGTCACGAGTTTGACCTTTATGACACCATTTATGACGTGGTGGATATGCTATCGCCGGTTGCTGCCGAAAAAGGTCTGCGCATGGCGGTGCTGTTTTATAACGACGTGCCGATGCGCATCAACGGCGATGCGTTGCGCCTCAAGCAAGTACTGACCAATATCGTCGGTAATGCGATTAAATTCACCGATAGTGGCGACGTGGTTGTACGCGTGAGCTTAGACGATCATCGCGACAATTATTTGATGATTAGCGTGCAAGATAGCGGTAAAGGGATTTCATTATCTGACCAAAAAATGCTCTTTCAAAGCTTTAGCCAAGGCGATCCGTCGATTACGCGGCAATACGGCGGTACCGGTTTGGGTCTGGTCATCTCCAAGCAGTTAACGCGGCTGATGGGTGGCGACATTGGCTTTTATGACAATGTGCAAGAAAACATCTCTAATCAAGGAGCGACGTTTTGGTTTCGAATGCCAGCCCATGTCGATGTCTTAGAGGCGGCAACTGGGCAAACGATTGAGTTGCCCGTGCTCGCGCCACTTGCCAGCGATACAGACGAGTTTAATGTACTGGTTTGGATCAATCATACCGCGTCGATACAGGTGCTCAAAGCCAGCTTACAACATTTACCGATTACCCTGAGCCAAGCAAACTCTTTACCGGGCGTACTTGAGTCGCTTAAAGAGCGCGGCAATTATTGGGATTGGGTTATCGTTGATGATGATACCCAAGACGATATGATGGCGCTGCTCAAACAGATTCGCCTGCATTATCAAGGAAAGCTGGCGGTATTTGGCTATCAAGTTGCCGCCGATCAAGCGCTGCTCAATCGTTATCATGCCAATATTTTGTATGAACCATTAGATAAAAGACAGCTCTATGCCATGCTTGATACGCAAAAACGCAACGCCCCGAGTGGCGTTCAAGAGCCGCGATGGAAGGGCGTGACCGTCTTGGCTGTCGATGACCATCTGCCGAACTTACTGGTGCTTGATGCGCTGCTAAGTGAACTTGGCATCCATGTCATTACCGCCAGCAGCGGTTTTGATGCGATAGAAATCATCAGTAAACAGCAAACTAAGCATATCAAAACTACTAAAGCTGACAGCCAAAGTCTGTCGAAAAAAACTCAAATATCTAAAGCCGAAGCGCGTGATGATGCTAGTAAATCGGCGGTTAATCCATTACATCTTGACGATACTACAACAGATGATAAAGGTAGTACGGCGCACAAAAACAGTATCGATTTGATATTTATGGATATTCAAATGCCGCGTATGTCAGGGCATGAAGCAGCGCGGCAAATCCGTAATATCGAAACCTCTGATCATCATATTCCGATTATCGCCTTAACGGCCCATGGTTTAGCCGATGAGCGCGATAAGCTGATTGCAAGCGGCATCAACGACTATGTTGGCAAACCCATTAGCCAGCCACAGTTGCTACAAGTGCTACAAAAATGGCTTGGCCGTACCGACTCAGTGCCGCCATTAACCACCATTCATAGCGATAACTTATACAGCTCTGACTTGCATAGCTCTAATTTGTCTAGCTCTGACCTACAAAGTGAGGTGAATCAAAACGCCTTGACGTCTTATGCAGATGTGACAACCCCAACTTATCCTTTGCTCAAAGATAACGAGGATAGTCGTATCGCCAATGCCAGTGCTGATACTAAAGTGAAGAGTCCGGCAAAAATTACCCGACCCTTATCATTAAAGAAAATCCGCGATGACTATTTGCGTGACAGTCAGCCGCGTGAAGAATATAGACGCGAGACGCCGCGCGAAACCCAACCACGTTACGAGAAGCCACGCTATGAAAAGCCACACTATGAGAATCTGCATTATCAAGGGCAGGGGCAAGTACCATTGGCTTATCCGCCTTATCAAATGTCAGAGCGTGCTAAAGATGAACAAGCAGTAAATACCGCACACGGGCAAAATAATACGGATATGGGCGCAAATACCCTTGATACCTCGGAGATTTTAAATTGGCAAGATGCGTTGACGCGCTCAGCCAATAAACCCGATTTGGCTGCCAAGCTCATCATCATGATGCTCGATACCATCAATGATGAAAAGCAAGCGTTGATGCAGGCTTGGGAGAGCCGTAACCGCAGTGCGCTGGCGCAAATTGCCCATCGTATCTTAGGTGGCAGCCGTTATACCGGCGTGCCGCAGCTACGTCAAGCCAGCCAAGACTTAGAAGATAAATGCTTATTAAATATTCAACATACCACGCCGGCTCAATTTGCGATGTTAGAGCCTTATTATGAAGCGTTATTGACGGCGTTAAACAATCTACAAACCCTCGATTTATCGGCGTATCCGCAGCTTAATTATCATCGTCTAAGTGAAAATGATATGACGTGGAAAATGATTTAAAGCGGATAATCATAAAACCGCTGAGGCTAAACGATACCCTAGCAGTCAGTTATTGATAAGGAAGGGCGAGTGCAAGGCTGTTAATATTAAACGGATTAACAAACTCTCTAAGTGTTTTATTTATTATTAAGGATGATTATGCACGCTATTGCCACGTATCAGTATGAGACATTACAAGTCAGCGCCACTGACAATATAATAACGGTGACCATCAATCGACCGGAAAAAAAGAACGCTATGAGTTTTAAAGTGGTGCAAGAGTTAATCGCGGTCGCCGGTCGAATCAGTAAAGATAAAACGGTACGTGCGGTGATTCTTAATGGCGCAGAGGGCACGTTTTGTGCTGGTATCGATTTGGGCGATTTAAACCATCCTAAGAATCAAGCGTTTGCGCTATGGGAACTTATTAAACCTTGGCAAAGTCTCTTTCAACGCGTCTGTTTGGTTTGGCGTGATGTGCCTGTGCCAGTGATTGCGGTTTTAGAAGGTTACTGTATTGGCGCAGGCTTACAACTGGCGCTGGCTTGTGATGTGCGTATTAGCCATCCTGAGTGTAAATTGTCGATTATGGAAGCCAAGTGGGGGCTAGTTCCTGACATGGGCATAACGCAATCAGGGTTTGGTGTTGTACGCGCTGATGTCTTAAAGGAGCTGGCAATGACCGCGCGTACCGTCAATGCCGAGGAAGGCAAAGCGCTTGGCTTGGTCAGCCATTGTAGTGAAACGCCACTTGAGCGGGCGCAAAAGCTTGCCGCCGAGTTTGCTGAGCGCTCACCCGATGCGGTGCTGGCAAGCAAACGCGTTATCAATGCCATGTTTGACCAGCCAGCTACCACGCTATATAAAGAAAAATTTTGGCAACTAAAAATGATGTTTGGTCGCAACCGTAAACTGGCACTTAGAAAAGCCAAGCAAGCCAGTACCGCTTTTGGCAAACGTCAATTCCGTTAAAAAATCAGCCATATTTGGCAACTGTACTTGAGTGAGATAGGTTTATTTTACTCACATCAAGCATGTATTGAATTACAAGCAGATAGTGCAATATAGCACTATCTGTTTTTTTATCTGTTTTTTTATCTGTTTACGTTGCTGCTTGTTCGTAGACGGTATTTTTAAAAGGCTTGTTCTGTAATAAAAGTCGATTAAAATTACCCAACAAACCACGTATCAATAATAAAATAAACCTTTCTCTATCATATGGTCTCATTATGTCTGCTCCAAAACCCTCCCTGCCCAATAAACCCAATGCTGCTGACCGAGTGCGCTCTGCTGATTTGCCCGTTGCATGGATTATGATGCTTGGGCTTATCGTAGCGGTCGGGCCATTATCGATTGATATGTATTTGCCAGCATTGCCGTCGATGGCAGAGGATTTTGGCGTATCGACCGCCTTTATGGCCAACTCTGTGCCAGCCTATTTTCTTGGTTTAGTATTTGGTCAGCTGTTTTATGGCCCCTTTAGTGATCGTGTCGGTCGCGTCAAACCGTTATATATGGGCATGATTTTATATGTGATTGCCTCGATTGTCTGTGCGACGACCGATAATGAATACGTATTGTTTATCGGTCGAACCTTTCAGGCACTGGGCGCGTGCGTGGGAGCGGTTGTGACGCGGGCGGCAATACGTGACCGCCTGACAGCCAAACAAACCGCTAAAGCTTTTTCTATTATGATATTGGTTATGGGTTTAGCGCCAATCTTAGCGCCATCTCTTGGGGCTTTATTTTTAAAGTTCTTTAGTTGGCATTCTATTTTTTGGTTTTTGGCCGCCTTTGGGGCGTTAAATTTATTACTGACCAAGTTTTTCTTTTTTGAAACCTTGACTGAAGAAAACCGTAACGTCCGTCCTGCCAAAGAAGTGCTCAGTCAATATTGGGATTTGTTAAA
Organism: Psychrobacter sp. M9-54-1; assembly: GCF_016613355.1. Taxonomy (NCBI): domain Bacteria; kingdom Pseudomonadati; phylum Pseudomonadota; class Gammaproteobacteria; order Moraxellales; family Moraxellaceae; genus Psychrobacter; species Psychrobacter sp. M9-54-1. Next base: position 52,154 of record NZ_JADGFW010000001.1, read on the forward strand.
AGACCCAACCTTTAACTATCCTGCGATTGGTGGCGGCTTATTAATGGGCGCGATGTTTGTCTATATCAGCTCAGCTTCTGAATTAATCATGGATACCTATGGCGTCTCAGCCACCCATTTTGGTTGGTTATTTGGGATGAATGCGGCAGGGTTTGTAGGTTTGACGCAGCTGAATCAATGGTTAACCAATCGTTTTCGTATTTTAAGTATCCTACGTTTTGGCGCGATGATGCAGGTCATCTCAGCTGCGGCACTGTTTGTAACCGGTATTATTTTTGGTACGGATGCATGGTTACCGCTGGTTTTAGCCTGTATTTTCTTTTGTATTGCGGGCTTGGGTCTGACGCAACCAAACGCCTCGGCCATTGCGCTTGCTTTTCAAAAACGCCGTGCGGGTATGGCTAGTGCTTTGCAAGGCTCGTTGATGTTTTCGGTCGGTATTTTTGGTGGTTTATTATTAAACTTATTTCCTCTCAATCCAGTGTTAAAAATCGGTATTGCACTCTTTGTACTCATGAGTTTGGGTGCGTATTTAATTTGGCAGATAGACCGTGATTTGGATTTGGATACTGCGGAGTGATTAGCCGATAAATTTCATGTAATTTTAGTTTTCATAAAAAAGTATTCAGAGCGTTGCAAGTGTCTGAATACTTTTTTTATGTCTGCTATTTTCTTAAAATTTCCCCATTCTTTCAAGAATTTCTCTTAGATGAGATTTTTTATCGAACATTTATTTGTCTATTAATCTAGTCAAAATATTGTTTCTACTTCCTATTTTATATGCGTTTATTGCCATATATAAAAGTCTGTACGCTATAACCGAATATAAATGTTGCAATGCTAGAATTGCTCAATTATTATCCAGCGTAACTTCTTGTAATAGATTGTTGTATAAGTATTACAACGATTTTTAGGAGTATTTTTTTAATTTGTAATACAACGCCGAGGCATAAGGATAGGATATGAAGCAGTTATATCGAGTGTTACCGATTATGTTGAGTGTGGGCTTATTTGGTTGTGGTAACTCTACAACTCAAGAAAGCTCTGATGCCAACGGTGCGACCGATAATAAAGACAACTTCGTCAGTCAGCTACCTGATACAGCGCCAGTGATAAAAGTTGCGACTACAGGCACGATGCCGCCGTTTTCTTTTCAAGATGACTACGGCAATATGCAGGGTATTGATATTGATTCGATTCGTGCTATCGGCGAGGAGCAAGGTTTTAAAGTTGAGTTTTATAAAGAAACTTGGCAAAACATGTTTGATAGCGTGGCATCAGGTGGTCGTGATTTAGCGATATCAGGCATCTCTTACAAAGACGACCGTGCTGAAAAATATGGTTTATCTGATACTTACTTTTTTAATCCATCTTCAATCATGTATGCAAAAAGTAATGTAAAAATTAATGGCATAGAAGACTTACAAGGTATGCATGTCGCTGCTATGGAAGGTTCAAAGCAAGATGACCAGCTCAGAGCAATGGGCAAATATAGTGAAATGACGACCGAAAGCACAGCTTTCTTGCTATTTGAAGACCTTATGCAAGGAAAGGTTGACGTGATTTTGCATGATTTACCTATTTTACAATATACGGCAAAGAATCATCCTGAACACAAGGTGACTATCGTACCTTATGAAGGTGAAGACAACCCTTCAGCTCAGCAAGTGATATTGATGGCAAAGGGTAATGCCAAACTTATCAAGAGCATTAACGAGGGTATTGCTAAGCTCAAAGAAAAAGGTAAGTTTAGAGATATTGAGCAAAAATGGTTGGGCGAGACTGCTCCTGCTACTAATACCAATACTAACAGTCAGCAAACGAACTAAGGGGCTCAAAGAAGATGGCAACCACACATAATATCGAAAATAAGCGCTATCGCAGTCTAATTGTTTCGATCGCACTGTTTTTATCATTGATTGGCGCATTGCTGGCATTTACTTTTTATACATCAAGCTTACTTGAAAGAAATACCGTTTTAATTGACCAAACCAACCAAGTTGCCAATAGCGCTCAAGCAGTAATCAAAGATCTATTCGACTTAGATAATAGCTATGGTGAAGATACCAACTCTCCGCATATCCAGCGGGTTTTAGAGCGTTTGGAACAGAATGCAACGCTCATTACTAGTTCTATTAATGCGATCGAACAAGGTGGCGAAATTACCGATATTGATGGTAAACGCTATAATTTACCATCAATCAACAGTCAGTCTCAGACTCAAATTACGGCGGCTAATGAACAATGGCAGCTTTTAGAACCCAAGATCCAAGCTTATCTAAAAGACGCTGATAATATCATGGTCGATTCGTCTGATGAATTGACTCAAGCAGTAGAGCAAGCGAAGACCTCAAGTTTGCTTATTAACGATTCGTTAGACCAGCTTACCGATGAAGTGTTTATTAACGCGGAACGCCAAGCAAATACCATTCGTCTGATTCAGATATTGGGTGTTGCGGCTATTTTTGCTTACTTCCTAATCTTCGTATTCTTCTTTGTACGTCGTTTGCGTGATACTGATGCTGAAGCATTGGCGGCTCGTCGCGAAACGCAAGAAATCATGGAAACCGTAAATACGGGCCTATTCTTGTTAGATAAAGATTTGAACATTGGTCAGCAGCATTCACGCGCCCTAAACGGCATTATCGGTGAAGACAGATTGTCAGGTGAAAACTTTGCTGATGTACTACGTGGCCGTATTTCAGACAAGGATTTGAAAACCACGCGTCAGTTTATCGAGCAGTTATATAACCCACGTGTTAAAGAAAAATTGGTTGATTCACTCAATCCATTGAACAAAGTCATGCTGCACAATACTTCTGGTGAAGAGAGCGCAACAAATCGCTACCTCGACTTTAAATTTTCACGCGTTTATGAAGACAAAGACATTGCGCGCATTTTGGTCAACGTTAACGACGTCTCAGATGCGGTTTATTTAGAGCAGCGCTTAGAAAAAGAGCGTTCACAAAACGACATGCAAATTGAGATGTTGACCACCATCTTAAACGTCAATCCAAAAATCATTAATGAGTTTATTAGCAATACCAAAGCTCATATTGATAAGATGAACAATATCTTGAAAAATCCTGGTAGCTCGCAGTTTGAGCTGGAAGGTAAGCTGAATGCCATTTATCGCGAAATGCACAGCTTAAAAGGTGAAGCATCGGCTCTTAAATTGCACAGCTTTACCAAAATTGCTGCAGACGCAGAAGACAAACTTGATGCGCTGCAAAATCAGGGCAAGCTATCAGGTAATAACTTCTTACCACTGGCTGTCCATTTGGATGACTTACTCAGCCTATCAAACACCATTGAGACATTAGGTGAGCGTATTAACCAAGCCGCGCCAAAGAGTCATGCAAGCGCTCAGCCGATGAAAAAAGCAGCTGTGACCGCCAGTTTATCAAGTACCAACCATGCGTCAGCAGCAAATCAATCAGTTGCCACTGCTTCTTTTGCCGGCGGCAATAATATTGATTTGAATGACGATGTCGCTGAAGAGCAGTTGGCTTACTATCAAGATTTTGCGCAAGATATCGCGGTTAGACAAGGCAAACAAGTACAGCTAAATGGTCATAACTTAGCGCACGTTACCATCCCTGAACGTCTGAAAAAACCGGTTCGGGAAATCAGTATTCAGTTATTACGTAATGCAGTGGTACACGGTATCGAGTCTCCTGAAGCGCGTCAGGCTGCTGGTAAGTCTGCCATCGGTAGTATTGATTTAGAGATGCAACGTGATGCGCAAAACTTAATCATCGTATTACAAGATGACGGTCAAGGCATCAACTACGAAGGCATCCGCAATAAATTAATTGCCGCTGGTCGCTATAACAGTGAAGACGCAAGCGCGCTTACGGAAGGTGAGTTGCTTAAAACGTTGTTTACTTCTGGCTTTTCGACCAAAGAGCATGCGGACGAAGATGGTGGACGCGGCGTGGGCTTAGATGTCATTAAGGCTTTAGTAAAAGAGTATGACGGTAAGCTTAATGTAAACAGTGAGCTTGGCAAAATGACCCGTTTTGTCATCACCTTACCGACTGCGTAATTAAGGATAAAAAGATATTATGTACAAATTAATGATTGTTGATGATTCAAATATCATTCGAAACCGTATTCAGCGTGCTTATGATTCAGGTAAGTTCATGCTAGTGGCGACGGCGACCAGTGGTGTGCAAGCGATTGAGAAATTTAATATACATCGTCCGGATGTGGTTACCATGGATTTGACCATGCCGCAAATGGATGGGCTTGAATGCATTGCAAAAATCATTGCAATAGACCCTGAGGTGCGGATTTTGGTGGTGTCGGCGTTGTCTGATAAATCGACGGGTATTGAAGCTTTATCACTGGGCGCGAGCGGATTCTTGTGTAAGCCTTTTTCAGAAGAAGAGCTGGTAGAGTCTTTGTATGAGCTTGTACAAGACTAGCATCTAGGGCGTATCCTCCATTTAATTTATAAGCTTAGCTCGTTTTTACGGCTATCTTTAAATGAGGACACCCCTAATCAATTTAGTAAATATATTATTAAAGAATACATATTATGAAAGAGCAAAAGTTACAAATTTTTGTGAGTATCATTACCAATTATTTTAATCAGTTTGGCAATGAAGAGCTTGTCGTTGATACCCCTTATTTACTAGAAAATCAACAGCCAAAAGTCCATGACTACACTGGTGTCATCGGTATCTCAGGGGTACAAAAAGGCGTGGTTTATTTTTCTGCCACTAGCTCGCTATTAAATAGTATCCTCGATAGTATGGGCGAAACGGATAAAAGCGAAGATAATTTGGTCGATCTTGCTGGTGAGGTTGCCAATACTATATCGGGTAATGCGCGCAACGAATTTGGCTCAGAGTTTCATATCTCTGTACCACTGGTGTTTAAAGGCTCACCGCAAAGCATTATCCTACCTAAAGATGGGCGTTCTTTTATCATTCCAGTCAGTTGGCGCGGTCAAATTGGTGAGATTGTGGTTTGTCTACAAGACTAAACACAGCCCCTAATAATGATTAATACGGACGACAAACGATTATGGTTAATGTAGATAAGTTAGGCGTCTTTTTAAGCTCAATCAGTGCGTTTTTTGCACAGATTGATGATGAGTCAGTAGTGATTGATACGCCGTATTTGAATAGTAATAAAAATGCCGTGGGTTATGATTATAGCGGTATGATTAAAATCTCTGGACCGCTTGAAGGGTGCGTTTACGTCAGCGCGCCAAGCACTCTTTTACGTGAAGTCATCAAAGTAATGGGCGAGCCTGACTCCTCTATTACGATGATGAAAGACTTGTTGGGTGAGATGGCAAACACCATTTCAGGTAACGCGCGTACTGAGTTTGGTGCCGATTTTATTATTTCACCGCCCAAAATCATTGAAGGCATACCGAGTATTCCTTACTTACCAAAAGACCGCCAAAGCTATATCACGCCTTTTACATGGCGCGGCTACAAGGCAGTCATTGGTATCTCTATCGCTTAGTTTTAAACTGAGCACACAAGAATAAGAGCGAATAATAAGGTAAAGAAAAACGACGTTTATACGTCGTTTTTTTATGGGCAATAATCCGTTGGAGCTGCATAATAGCGCTAGCAGTCGCTAAGCGTTATATGGTAAAATACAGCCCAGCTATTTTTATCATTCAGTATTATTCTGAACTTTCAAATCATAGCTCAATTTTTAAATCAACCCATCAAACAATGACACACACATCATGGCAAAAAATTGCTGGGTGTTTGGCGACTTGATTAATTTGCAAAAAAGTTAGTGCTGTTTCAATAAACGTTAAACATTAACCGTTAGCAAATGCGTGTCGCTAGATAGGCAGTTTTTGTGATGTGGAGGCATAACCCAACCAATAGGAATTTCACATGGCTTCAAACAATCCAACCAAAATCGAAATGCGCGACTTATTACAAGCTGGCGCTCACTTTGGTCACCAAACACGTTTTTGGAATCCAAAAATGGGTCCATACATCTTTGGCGCCCGTAACAAGATTCATATCATCAACTTAGAGCACACAGTAAAAGCGTTTAACGAAGCATTGACTTACGTAAACGGCCTAGCTGCTAAGAAAAACAAAGTATTATTCGTCGGTACTAAACGCGCAGCAAGCGGCGTTATCCGCGAGCAAGCACAACGCGCTGGCATGCCATACGTTGACCATCGCTGGTTAGGTGGTATGTTGACTAACTGGAAAACCCTACGTCAGTCAATCAATCGCCTAAAAGAGCTTGAAAAACAATCTGAAGACGGTACTTTTGCTAAGCTGACTAAGCGTGAAGCATTAGAGCGTACTCGCGATATGGAAAAACTTGAGCGTTCATTGGGCGGTATCAAAGACATGGGGGGCCTACCTGACGCAATCTTCGTCGTCGACGTTGACCATGAAGCAATCGCTATCAAAGAAGCTAAAAATCTAGGTATCCCAGTTATCGGTATCGTTGATACCAACTCAAACCCAGATAACGTTGATTACATCATTCCAGCTAACGATGATGCTATCCGTGCTGTGACTTTGTATGTAACTTCTATTGCTGATGCGATTATCGCTGGTAAAGAATACGCACAAACTCAAGCAGGCGGTAAAGCTGACCAAGCACAAGACGCTGAGCAGGCTCCTGCCACTGAAGCGGCAGCTGACGCGAAAACTGAAGAAGCAGCGACTCCAGCAGAGTAATTGCTAAGCGATAAGGTTTAACTTTGTAAGGATGCCTTGATAGTTTAGCTATTAGCAGCCATATAAGGTTACTAATCGCATAAAGTTTATGGAAATCTATAATAGGCATGATGTAGTTTTACTCGTCATGCCTTATTATTAACGCGCCGAGCATTACTGACTTATTGCACAGAATGTCAGCGCGTTTAGATATCGTGCACTCCCTTACATAACAATACTCACCTACATCATAAAAGGTAACTCTTATGTCAGAAGTAAAAATATCTGCCAAAATGGTAAAAGAATTGCGTGACCGTACTGGTCTTGGCATGATGGAATGCAAAAAAGCGTTAGAAGAAGCAAACGGCGATGTCGAAGTTGCCATTGATAACCTACGTAAATCTGGTCAAGCAAAAGCGGCTAAAAAAGCAGGTAACATCGCAGCTGACGGCGCTATCATCATCGCTCAAGGTGACAACAAAGCATTCTTGCTAGAAGTAAACTGCCAAACTGACTTCGTTGCAAAAGATGAAAACTTCACTGCATTTGCAGAAAAAGTGGCCAATCTTGCCCTAGAAAACAATGTCACTGACGTTGCTGCTATCTCTGAATTGTCTTATAGCGATGATCAAACCGTTGAAGAAGCGCGTGTATCTTTAGTACAAAAAATCGGTGAAAACATTCAAATTCGCCGCGTTGAAGTACTAGAAGGCGCAAATATCGCTGCGTACCGTCACGGCCTACGTATCGGTGTGGTCGTATCTTATGAAGGCGGCAGCGAAGAAACTGGTAAAAACCTTGCCATGCACATTGCAGCGTTCAACCCAGTTGCCGTAGATGACGAAAGCGTAGATGCTGATGTACTAGCACGCGAAAAAGACATCATCGAAGCCAAAGCGAAAGAATCTGGCAAGCCTGACAATATTGTTGAAAAAATGATCGAAGGTGGTTTGCGCAAATACCTAGACGAAGTAACCTTATTACGTCAACCATACGTTATGGACAATGAGAAAAAAGTTGGTGACGTATTAAAATCTGAAGGCGTAAAAGTTCTTGGTTTCAAACGTTTAGAAGTTGGCGAAGGCATCGAGAAGAAGCAAGAAGACTTTGCTGCTGAAGTTGCTGCCACGCAAGCGGCGAACAAGTAAGCTTTAAATCGTATAGAGCACATCATATAGATATTAAAAAGCCCGTTATATATTAACGGGCTTTTTTGTGTCTGTAACTTTTAAAAGCTAAGTATTTTAAAGGTTCATTTATTTATTTTTAGGCTACTTATTCTCAGGTTACCTGCAACTACCAGCTTAAACGTCAATATTAACGTAACGCTAAATAAGCGGAATTGGCATAGCTGGCGCTGTTGCCATTACTACTTGTACCGTAACTGACGTTTTGCACGCCGCCGCCATTGGTAGTGCCCGTAGCGTTATTGGCATTCATGGTATTACCCGATAGCGCTGAGTCGTTCTTATATAAGCTATGATAGCGGCTCATGACGCTTTTGACATAGTTGCGTGTTTCTTTAAATGGAGGAATACCATTGTATTTATCGACGTTCCCCTCACCAGCATTATAACCTGCCACCGCAAACTCAACGTTATTATTAAAACGTTTCATCAGCCAAGCGATATATTTCGCTGATCCTTCGATATTATCAGCAGGATTCCACGGATTACTGACATTAAAGCGGCGCGCCGTTGCCGGCATCAGCTGCATCAAGCCTTGGGCGCCAACAGGTGAGCGTGCATTGGGATTAAACGCCGATTCGGTATGCATCATGGCTTTCATAAGGCCAGGATCGATACCATGACGGGCAGCCGAGGCGCGGATATAACTGTCGTAAGAGTTACGGCTGCCGCTACTACTCGCCGTGCTGCTACCGTAATCATTGCTATAGCTGCTCCCCGCATTGTAGGCGCTTGAATCTCTATAGTAGGTGGTTTTTACTTTTTTATTAAATTTATCAAAATTACCGCTAGGATTGACGTTGGTAAGCAGAACTTGGCCGCTCTTGTCTTTATAAATATACATGTTTCCCGCTTGAGCGGTGATAGGTAGGCTAGATAAAGCAATGGCAGAGAGTAAAAGGGGTGACAAGCAGCGCGTCAGTAAAGGGGCAATAGTTATCATAGGTTTATCACTTTTTATTAAGTAAGAGCAAATTGCTTTGCCTATAAGCGCGTAAGGTTGCGCATCAAAGCGGTTATCGCGTCTGTAGGATCTTATAGCGCTCAAATAGGCTACCTACAAATTCACGTCTAACAAAACCACTTGCAATAGATACAAAAAATAATAGTTGCTTACTATAACACAAAATAAGTTTTTGCCACATCTGAATGCGTGCACGCGACGTCAAAAATCCATTTATTTTGTAAAAAAGCTGAATGAAATCAAGATGGTAATAAAATGAAGATGGTTAAGCGGTATACAACAGCAGTGTTTATGCCTTTATTTTTTCTATAAGAATAGTTAAGAAATGACGTTAAAAATACTATCAAATACAATTCATATAGGCGAAAAAGCCCAGCAAGAAGGATGGGCTTTAGGAGTTTTAAACGGAAGGTAAAATATTTTAAACCGATAAGGCACTGATAAAAATAGGTACCCAGACAGCGGTAACTAAGCCATTAACCGCTAGGCCAAAGGCGGCATAGCGTCCGGCAGTGTGGCTGATTTGCCATGCTTCTACAGTACCAAAAGCATGTGCTGCTAAGCCAAGCGCGAGACCTTTGGCGCGGTCGTCATCAATACCGCGAAATAAAAAGCGCGCTAAGGTGCCACCGATTAGACCTGAAACGATAATAATTAAGTTTGCTAATGCCAGCGGTGCTTTAATCAAATCGGCGACGCTCAGACCAATTGGCGTGGTCACTGAGCGGGTCGCAAATGCCAAAATGGTCTCGTGGCTAAGCGAAAATAAATAGGCCAGTGACATGGGTAGCAAGGCGCCAACCACGCTTGCCAGTGCCACAATCATGGTTAGCTTTTTAACTGGTAAACCCTTAAAGTTCATCGCGGCCAATGGCACGGCCAATAATACTGTCACATAGCCTAATAAATGATCAAATACCGGTTTTGCCACGCTGTAATAATGATTGTAATCCCATTGCAAAATGAATAAAAATAGCAGTACTAAGACCAAAGCGGTGATGACCATCGGCAACCATGACAGCTTGCGCGCAAGGACACGGGCAATAACGTGGGCGGCCAAGGTTAATGCTATCGCAGCAAGGGTTGCGCTAAACACACTATCAAAACTCATAACGTTGCCTTATTAACAGAGCTTAATGCTGTCCCTTGTGTTTGTTGGTCATATTCATATTGTCATCATGACTGCCATCTGTATTATCGCTATTATTAAGCGAGCGATTGGCAAGGATAGCCAGTCCCCAAAGCGGAATAAGGGTACTGATAATCATAGTCAGCATCACGCCCCAAAACTCATCACCTAGCGCAAATAGCAGCAAACCTGCACCGGCAGAAACGGGCAAAAAAGCAAAACCACTATCGACCAGTAAGGTGTTGCTTGCTTGGGTTAGCCAATGCGGTAGCCCTTTTATGACTCGCCAAACAATTAAAATAACAAACATCGTTAACAGGCCGACGATGTTAGCCGCTTTTTCAATGCCCGCCCATTGGCAGACAACGACTGCTAACTCGCGAACCACCACGACCATAATCAGCGTCAATATTAGCGCCAGCCATAAAGGCATGTTAGAAGTAGAGGTATAGCTCATAAGCAATCCTAGCCAAGTCGGTTATAAAAAGGGAAATATGCTAAAAAAGAGAGTTTAACGCCAGTGTGTTAACAAAAGCATGTTGATAAAAGCATTTCAGCAAAAGCTGATTATATAGGCAGTAGCCATACTAATAAAGCCTAAGCGCTGATTGCTGCTATTAAGCTGTTGCTAAATGGCTCGTATAGTGAGTGAAAAGTAATAACAATACAGCACGCACTGTTGATATCAATTTTTCTTGCTTGCTGTGCCTGCGCAGACAGAGGCTACAAAAAACTGATATCAGCAATACCGTCGCGTTTTTAGGATATTTTGACTATATCATAATTGTCCATTATCCCTTATATGCTACAAATATAAAAAAGGACGTCATCATTTGATAGCGTCCTTTTTAACTTCACCCCGATTAAATAACTGGCAACGAGACTGTTTAACTTTGCGAATCAGATTTCTCTGTAGCAGGGTTTAACGCTTCAAATTCAGCAAAAGCATCTTCTTCTTCTGCCGTTAAAGAGGCAGCTGCATCCATACTCTCATCTTTTTGCTCAAACTCTTCAAGTATCGGCATTAGTAGTGTTGCTTGTGCTAATGGCAATACATCTAACGGCTTTAAATTGGCTTGTCCCAATAGCTGTTTGAGCCTATCACTTGGCAAGCGAATGGTTAGGCGCTCATGACCATTATCGTCATAGCTTTCTTCCAAAATGACGCCAAGCTCGTACAAGGTATTTTTAAATTGACCGGCATTATACGGTAGGGTCAAATCAAAAGTAGTTAAGTTGCCCGTCAATAATTGCTGTACAGCAAGCGACAACTCTTCCATGCCTAGGTTTTGGCGCGAAGAGACATACACCCGATTTGGCTGACCTTCTTTTGCATAGCCAATGTGTGCCGGCTCATCGGTCAAGTCAATTTTATTATAAACATTCAGCACGGGCACATCGTTGTCAATCTCAGCAAGGACGTTTTTTACCGCTTGAATTTGCTCGTGCATGTCTTCGCTCGATGAATCAATGACATGCAGTAGTAAGTCGGCTTCTAGTGTCTCTTCTAAGGTTGCATGGAACGACTCGACCAACTCGTGCGGCAAATGACGGACAAATCCAACGGTATCGACCAAAACGACGCGGCCAACTCCTTGCCAGTCAAGACGGCGCAAGGTCGGGTCAAGGGTGGCAAATAATTGGTCGGCGGCATAAATGTTTTCATCGACCAAGCGATTAAATAGGGTAGATTTACCAGCGTTGGTATAACCGACGAGCGAGATGGTCGGGACGTCTGATTTTTGCCGACGCGCTCGACCTTGGGCACGGGTTTGGCGTACTTTTTCCAGTTTATTTTTCAGCTGATTGACACGCACTTGTAATAAGCGGCGATCCGTTTCCAGCTGAGTTTCACCGGGTCCACGTAGACCAATACCCCCTTTTTGGCGCTCCAAATGCGTCCAACCACGCACCAATCGTGTCGATAAGTGGTTTAACTGCGCAAGCTCAACCTGCAGTTTACCTTCGTAAGTACGGGCGCGCTGGGCAAAAATATCCAAAATTAAGCCGGTGCGGTCAAGCACGCGGCATTGTACCAAGGCTTCGATATTACGCTCTTGCGATGGCGATAAATTGTGATTGAAAAGTACGATATCGGCGTCGTATTCGCGCACCAATTCTGCTATTTCTTGTGCTTTACCGCTACCAACGAAGTATTTGGCATCAGGACGCGAGCGTGAGCCTGTGACCAGTGCCAAGCGATCAGCGCCTGCCGAATCTGCAAGTAGCTCAAATTCATTTAGATCATCGGGATCTTGAATTTGGCGGATGTCTAAATGGACGATAATGGCGCGCTCGCCACCTTCATGTCTTTCAAAATATTCCAAAGAGTATCACCTATTATTAAAGTAGATAAATCGCTATGACCGCTTCAATGAGTATCGATATAGCGTTCATATGACCCTCTATATGTGGTCTTATCATTTGATATTAAAGCGTATAAACGCAATTAGCTACGTCTTTATGTTACAGCGTTTAAGGGTACATATTTTTATCAATAAAGATTTTAAGCTGAGACTATTAACAAAAGCCACTCATAATTCAGTGTACAAGTCATCACTGATTAAATAAATTTTGTTATACTCATTGCCCTTGTTTACGAGATATAATCATACGTTTTTTAGGCAGCACTCTTTTAAGCATTAAGCTTTTTTAGCACTAAGATGTAATAAAGCATTTTTAACCCATAAGTTTTTAACCATGAGGGACACAGATGAGCCAATCTAAGTCAGGCTTTTCACTCAAACAGCAATTAGGTCGCGGCAAACAGATCGCTGGCATGACCACCACCATCGCTGGCGGATTGCGCGCCGCCCAGCGTATAGGTGCCTTTAAACAGCCACCGCGCGAAAAGCTACCGCGCTATATTCAAGCCTTTTGCCGAAAAATGGCAGGCTCGTTTGGCGTGCAGGTCGTGGCAGTCGAGCGCGTAGAGCAGCATCACGGTCTATGGGTGTCTAACCATGTATCGTGGATGGATATTCCGGTAGTGGGGACGCTAAGCCCTGCTTTTTTCTTATCAAAGGCAGAAATTGGTGATTGGCCAATCTTTGGTAAGCTTGCGCATGCCGCAGGGACGGTATTTATCGAGCGTGGTTCCGGTGATGCGGGCACGGTCGCCGCCCAAATTGCCAATTTTTTAACCAAAGGTTTTTCGGTTATCTTTTTCCCAGAAGCGACGACCACTGATGGTAAAAAAATCAAACGTATCCACGGCACTTTGCTGCAAGCGGCGATAGATGCTGACGTCCCAGTACGCCCACTGGTGATTGCATATGTCAATAAAGATGGCACGTTAAGTGAGGCGCTGCCTTATTATGGCAAAATGACGATGAAAGATAGCCTAAAAAAGGTGCTTGACAGTAAAGATGTGACGGCTTTTGTCTTACCGCTTGAGCCGATAGATCCTAAAGGGTTGAATAAAAGCCAGCTAACCGATTTGTTACAAGCGCATATGCAAGAAGGCTTGGCTGAACTGCATTCGCGGGTTTTAACGAAAGCTGCTAAACCTTAAACAAGTATAAAACTGCTTGAAAGATAACCGCTTTAATAGAAAAAGTAGTAGCAGACAAGTAGACATAAAAAAGGCGCCAATCGTTAGTGAGCAATACTAACGATTGGCGCCTTTTTCTTTGCTATGCAAATATTTGAACGTCAGCTTATTAAAAGCTGAGCAATATCAGAATCTCATGTCGGAAAATTATGGCGACGGATTAGGGTGCTGGGTATGTACCGCCTCAATCGCTTTTAGCACATCTGCGCTTAAGGTGACATTGATACTATCGATATTTGATTGCAGCTGCTCAGTGGTGGTTGCGCCAACGATATTACTAGTGACAAACGCGCGCGAATTGACAAAGGCCAATGCCATTTGCGCCATATCCAAGCCGGCATCGGCAGCGATTTTGGCGTATTGGGCGGTGGCGGCTTTTGCTTCGTCATTGGTATAACGAGCAAAGCGGTCATACATCGTCAGGCGCGCGCCAGTAGGACGTTTACCGTCAAGGTATTTACCAGACAATACCCCAAAGCCGAGCGGCGAGTAGGCAAGTAGACCGACATTTTCACGATGGGCAATCTCTGCCATGCCAACTTCATATAGGCGATTAAGCAAACTATAAGGATTTTGCACCGTGATAGGCGCGATTAAACCATTTTTATCCGCTTCCCACAGATAGCGCATCAGACCCCAAGCGGTATCGTTTGATAGGCCATAAGCACGAATGCGACCTCTTTTGATCTCGTCATTTAGTGCTTGGATGGTTTCTAAAAAAGGCGTCAAATCATCCAGCGACTGCGCTGCCATCTCTTCACTATAACCGCGCTGGCTAAAAAAGTTCGCTTGCCGTTCAGGCCAATGCAACTGATAAATATCAATATAATCGGTTTGCAAACGCTCAAGATTGCCATCGATAGCACTACTGATTTGCGCAGCTGTATAACGCGTCTGACCATCGCGTAAAAAATCCATCGGTGAGATTTTGCTAGCAAGAATGACCTTGTCGCGCTGTTTGGTTTTGTTAAACCACGTTCCCATAAAGCGTTCGGTATCGCCTTGCTTGTCTTTATCAGGCGGCGACGGATACATTTCAGCGGTATCCCAAAAATTCACGCCTGCACTGAGTGCTAGATTCATCTGGGCATGCGCGTCGCTTTCGCTATTCTGCTGCCCCCAGGTCATCGTTCCTAAGCAGATTTTGGAGACTTTTTCATTCAGTTGCGGCAGTGTTTGATATTGCATCTGTTTATCCCTGTTTTTATTCTCAATAAGGTTTTATTCACAAGCCGTTTTTCATACTACATAATCTTGATACCTGTGACGCCCGGCGGGGTGACTTGGAATATTTTTACTTTAAACAGTACCGATTGACCAGCAAGTGGATGGTTAAAGTCGACTTCGACTTCGTCGTCATCGATGGCGCTAATGGTACCGGGCAGGGTGTTTTTGCCTTTATCTTCAAACTCGACCAACATTCCGATTTCAGGATTATCAGCGACTAAGGCAAATTGGGTGCAGCTAAAATGCTGAATGTTATCAGGGTTCCACTCACCAAATGCTTGCTCAGGCTCAAGGTGGGCGGTGCGTGTATCGCCAGCGCGTAGGTTCATCAGCACTTGCTCAAAACCCGGTAAAAAGCTCTCATCGCCAACGGTCAGCGTCACTGGCTCGTCGCGGTTAAAGGTTGAATCAATCACCGTACCGTTTTCGAGCGATACTTCAAAATGCAGCTTCACAAGGCTGCCCTGGGTGATGCGAATGTCTTCATTAGGGGTGATAAATTGGGAGTCGGTCATAATAAAAGCCACCTATTGCGAGTTATAAAATAATTAAAAATGTGGATAAAAATAATGTCAGAAATGATAAGTCATCTCATAAAAGATGTAAGCCTAAATAGTGTAACGCAAATAGTGTAATATATTTGATGAATCTAAGAGAGAGCGACGTATTTATGGCAAAACCGATGGCACATAAACAACAAGGTCATATCAAAAAATGGCAAGACGATAAAGGTTTTGGTTTTATCGAAACTGCGGCCGGAGAGTCGGTATTCTTTCATGTTAGTGCGTTTAAAGCCCAGCGCCGTCCCGAAATTGGCGAGCAAGTGGTTTTTACAGTAGGGCAAGACAATCAGGGGCGTTTGCAAGCAAAGGATGTACAAGAACTCAGCTTTGTACAACAAAAAATGGCGCAAAAGAATCAGAAAATCCGTCAGCGAAACCACAAACGCAGCGCCCAAGCAGAATTTGAAGCAGGGCAAAAGAAACGCTTGTTCCTTGGTATTGGTTTTTATGGGGTTGTAATTTTATTGGCGGTCATGAATAAGCTAAGCTGGCTAGTGATTGCTTGGTACGTGATATTAGGCGTCATTACCTATGGCATGTATGCCAAAGACAAAGCCGCTGCCCAAAATGGCGACTGGCGTACGCCTGAGTCAACGCTGCATCTGTTAAGTACGCTTGGCGGTTGGGTTGGGGCGCTGGTCGCACAAACCTATTTACGTCATAAGTCACAAAAGCCGGAATTTCGTATCGTTTATTATTTGACCGTCATTATTAATTTGGCAGGGTTGTTATTTATTATGGTAAACGGTGGCGACTTAACGGGATTAAAAGCATTGTTCTAAGCATGTTTTACTTTTAATCCTGCTCTAACATTTGCTTATAAATCGCTGCATCGCTGGCTGAAAAACAGCAAAAAATGACTTCACGAATTGAAAGCTCAGACGTTTCGCCTAAACTATTCTGTAGATAATCTTGCACCGTACCCACAGCAATTTGCGCTGCTTTTTCGATTGGGTAGCCATACACGCCGGTACTGATAGATGGAAAAGCAATGCTGCTTAGATTGTTTTCAACTGCCAAGTCCAGTGAGTTTTGATAACAGCTGATGAGTAGCTCTGGCTCGTGACGATTGCCACCATGCCAAACAGGACCGACGGTATGAATCACATATTGGCAGGGCAGCTTAAACGCGGGACTGATTTTGGCATCACCTGTCTGGCAACCATTCAAGGTACGACAATACGCCAATAATTCACGTCCCGCTGCCCGATGTATTGCGCCATCGACACCGCCACCACCAAGCAAGCTTGAATTGGCCGCATTGACAATCGCATCAACATTTAAGGTGGTGATATCAGCTTGTAATACTGATAAAGTAAAAGCGTGCTTATTATTTTCATTAGCAGCAGAAATTTGCTTTTGAGCAATAGGTTTTTTTTGTTGATTAGATGTTTGACTAGGAGACTTTTGATTATCAGACATGGCAGTACCCTTTTTATATTGAACTTAATATACTTTAGCGTTTTTAGCGTCACTCGACTATATCGCTTACGTTATCAATAATCTTTAATATACTGTTTCTCAAAAAAGGCGCAAAAAAATAGGCTACCGATTTGGTAGCCTATTTGCAAAGTCATTGTATTTATATCATTTAAGCATCACGTTTCTTTTCTAAAAATAGCATATCAATCACAATCAGCGCCACACCAATACAAATACCAATATCGGCAATATTAAAGATTGGATAATGCCAAACGTCGGCGTAATGCACGTGAATAAAATCAATCACGTGACCATGGAGCAAGCGGTCAATCAGGTTGCCAAGAGCGCCACCAAGTACCAGAGCCAAGCCAAGCGATAACAGCTTGGCTTTACGCGGTGCTTTGACCAGATAGCCGATTAAAAATAGCGACATTACGAGTGCCAATCCGGCAAAAAACCATTTTTGCCAACCTGCTTGGTCTGCTAAAAAACTAAACGCCGCGCCATAGTTATAAGCAAGCGTCCAATTTAAAAACGGCTCAATCACGGGCACAGGCTCAAGGAAATTGAGATTGGTTTCAGCCAACCATTTCGTCCACTGGTCAATGATAAGCACAGCAAGCGCCAGCAAGTACCACATAAAGGCGCGACTGCCATTAGCGACCATTTTTGGCGTCTTCTTCAGACGACCTTTAGGCGTGGTTGAACTACCCGTAGTCGCATGCGCAGGCGTAGGCGAGTTATCGACCTCAACCTGCGGCTGCTTATTTTCAGGTGAGTTAGGCATAATGGCGCACCTCGCCGTCGCCTGCGACGTTGGTCACGCAGCGCGCGCATAGTTCAGGATGCGTCGCGTCTGTACCGATATCATCACGGATATGCCAGCAGCGTACGCATTTTGTGCCCGTCGCAGCGCTGACGTTAACCACTAAATCACCCGATGCGTCTTCATTTTCATTGCTATCGGCTTTTGCGTTGGCTTTATCAGCAGGCGCAGCGCTCATTGGTTTTAACGTTGCGCTACTGGTAATCAGGACAAAACGTAGCTCTTCGCCAAGCTTGGCTAAGCTGTCATACATCGCACCGTCAGCATATAAATCTACGCCAGCCGAGAGGTTGGCATTGATAATTTTCTCACCGCGCGCGGTTTCGATATGTTTATTAACGCTATCTTTTGCTTGCATGATACGTTGCCAGTCGTCGCTACTGATGGCGCTAAGCTCAAACGCTGGGAACTCATACCACCTTTCAGTAAATACGTAGCCTGTGTCAGTGCCATTTTTACCTTGCAATACTTCCCACGCTTCTTGCGCGGTAAATGATAAAATCGGCGTAATCCAGCGAATCAACGCATGGGCGATATGATAAATCGCCGTTTGCGCAGAGCGGCGAGGCTGACCATCAGTTTGGGTAGTGTACTGACGGTCTTTGATAATATCGAGATAAAAGCTACCTAAGTCTTGCGAGCAAAACGCGGTGATATGCTGGGTGACTTGGTGAAAGTCCATCGCATCATAAGCGCTGATGATTTGCGCTTGTACCGTTTGCGCACGCTCAATGATAAATTTATCAAGGCTGACCAGCTCATTAATATCAACGCTGTTGGTCGCTGGATCAAAGTCATCAGTATTCGCCAGTAAGAAGCGTAAGGTATTACGGATACGGCGATACATATCGATTGCGCCTTTAAAGACCGTTTTACCTGCGCTCATCTCATAACGATAATCGCTCGACGCAATCCACAAACGCAGCATATCCGCGCCTGTTTTATTAATCTCGTCTTGCGGCGTGATGATATTGCCCAGTGATTTACTCATCTTGCGACCGTTTTCATCAACGACAAAACCATGGGTCAATACTTGCTTAAACGGGGGGCGCTCGTACATCGCCTCAGAAGTAAGCAGTGAGGTCTGGAACCAGCCGCGATGCTGATCAGAGCCTTCTAAATACATATCAGCAGGATTGGTTAATTCATCGCGTTGCTCAAGAACGGCAAAATGCGTCGTTCCTGAGTCAAACCAAACGTCTAGCGTATCGGTTGCTTTATCATAGTCTGCCGCTTCCGCCCCTAAGAAGTCTTCACAGCTGGCATCAAACCATGCTTCAACGCCGCCTGCAGCGATTTTTTGCGCGGCCACTTCCATCAGCTCTAGCGTATTTGGATGCAGCTCGCCGGTTTCTTTATGAGTGAAAAAGGTAATCGGCACGCCCCACGTACGCTGGCGTGAGATACACCAATCTGGGCGACCGGTCATCATCGCTTCAATGCGGTTTTGACCCCAAGCTGGCGTCCAATTGACCGTTGGGATATCGGCAAGCGCACGCTCACGTAAGCCTTTGGTTTCCATATTAATAAACCACTGCGGCGTGGCGCGGAAAATAATCGGCGACTTATGACGCCAGCAATGCGGATAGCTGTGCTCGATTTTGGTATGGTTGATTAAATGACCGTTATCATGCAGTGCTGCAATGATTTGCGGATTGGCTTTATAAATGTGCTCACCGGCAAATACCGCGGCGCTGTCTAGATAAACGCCCGTCCCACTGACTGGGTTTTCAACCGGCAAGTTATATTTCAGGCCAACGATATAATCGTCAAGACCATGCCCCGGTGCGGTATGGACGAGGCCAGTACCGCTATCGGTGGTTACGTGCTCACCTAGGATAAGCGGCACTTGACGCTCGCTAATCAATGGATGCTGGGCGCGCAGGCCTTCAAGCTCGCGTCCTGATACAGTAGCAAGAATGCCATCGTTACTTAGTTTAAACTCGCTTAATGCGCTTTCAACCAAGTCGGTGGCTAACAAGAAGTTACCTTTGGCAGTCGCGACCACGCTATAGCCATGCTCAGGGTGTACCGAGATGGCTTGGTTAGCTGGTAACGTCCAAGGAGTTGTCGTCCAGATAATCGCGGCGATATTACCTTCAACGCCGCTTAATGCTGCAACCTTGTCGGTATCCAGTACATCAAAGCTCACATAGATAGCGTCTGAGACTTTATCTTGGTATTCAACTTCGGCTTCAGCTAGCGCAGAGCTACAGTCTAAGCACCAGTTGACTGGCTTCATGCCGCGTGTGACGTGGCCGTTATCATAGATTTTAGCAAGCGCGCGCACGATGTTGGCTTCTTGGTGGAAGTTCATCGTTAGATAAGGATTGTCCCAATCACCAAACACGCCCAGACGTTTAAAGTCCGCCTTTTGTAGCTCAATCTGGGTACTTGCATATTCACGGCATAGACCACGGAATTCAGTTGCCGAGACTTTTTGACCGACTTTACCAACTTTGGCTTCGACCTTTTGTTCGATAGGCAGACCATGACAGTCCCAACCGGGCACGTAAGGCGCATCAAAGCCTGACAAGGTTTTTGATTTGACGATAATATCTTTTAATACTTTATTGACCGCATGACCTAAGTGAATCTGGCCATTGGCGTATGGAGGGCCGTCGTGCAAAATATATTTGGTCGCGCCCGCCCGCGCCTGACGAATTTTGCCGTACACGTCGTCTGCTTCCCAAGCCGCCAGCCAGTCTGGCTCACGTTTGGCAAGGTTGGCACGCATCGCAAATGGGGTATCAGCAAGGTTTAGGGTGTCTTTATAATCGTGGCTTGGGGTGTCGTTACTTTTATCAGTCATAGAAGGCGTCTTATAAATGGTGGTTAGAAATAGCGTTTAAATTCGGGCTTAATATTAAAGGTATATGGGGTTAAATATTAGATAATCGATGCTAGTCTTTTATTTATTACTTGGAAAAATTTGCTTAAGAAACATGGCACAAAATAAGTTGCTTATCACTTGATTGTAAATGGACACGTCCATCATAAATACTAATCAGACGATTGCAACAAAAAATATTTTTAGCAGAATACTTAGAAAAGGGAATAGGGTAACGGCAGCTATTATATGACAAAATGGGTAGGGTAAAAAGAGCTGGCCGGTATCGTCCTATTTTTAGCCAAAAGCAATGATTGATTAGCAGTAATGCGCCATCTATTAAAGCATAGGTCTAGACCCTTTAATTGACCATTTATTAGATTTTATACCAGTGACCAAGGGTTAAAAAACTTCTGATAACCACAAACGCAATTTGAGCGACCAAAGCGGCTGAATACCGGTCAAGCCTTGCGTCATCTCGCCGTTTTTCAAAACCACATAAGACGGCGTTACTTGGCCTTGCCAATCAGCAAATATTTCACCTTCTTGGTCATTAATAGTGGTAAAGCGGTAATTGTGCTCGGCAAGGTAGCTATGCAACTCTTCATCAGAACCGGATTTAATCGCAATCGTTACCACAGGATAATTATTCGCCGCCGCAAGCTTATCTATCGTCGGCGAGGTTACCCGACAAACCGGACACCACGTTCCCCAAAAGTATACCAGCGTTGGCTTATCCCGACTCATCGCTGACAAATCAACGCTTTGCCCTTGATAGTCGATTAGTTGCAATTGCGGATTGGCTGGCATGACCGGTTGGCGCCACCAGTTAATCGCCATATAAATGATCGCAAATGCCAAACCATATATAAGCAGATTTTTAGCAACAGACAATAGCTTTTGCTTGGGCGTTTTTTTTGATATCTCAGGAGTTTTTGTAATATTAAGATTAGAATCAGTGGTCATAATGGCTGCTTTTTTGCGCTTAAATGTTAATAGATAAAAATAAACGGCTGAATGGTCAGCCGTCTTATTATAATTTTTAGATTGTTATGTTTAATGCTTGTCTTTTAATATAAGCGCTTAAGGTTTTTTCGCGCGGTCTTGCAATGGGTCACCGATAAGCACGCTACCAGAGTTTTCACGGCGCTCAGCATCTGATAATTTACTCGCTGGCACTTTGGCTTTTCTTTTCCATTTTAAGCTAAATAAATCATCACGGCGGTCAAGTAAATTATGTACCGAGCCTTCATTACGAACGTGAATAAGCTTGTCTAAGTTCACATCAGAGAAAAACACCATTTCGGTATTGGCGGTGGTCTCCGCCATAATCGCATCGTGCGGGAACGCAAAATCTGATGGCGAGAAAATAGACGACTGTGCATATTGAATATCCAAGCTCTCAACCTGCGGCAAGTTACCGACCGAACCGCAAATCATCACATAACATTCATTTTCGATCGCCCGTGCTTGCGCACAGTGGCGTACGCGCAGGTAGCCGTTTTGGGTATCTGTCCAAAATGGGACAAACAAAATATCCATGTCATCAAGTGCCATCAAACGCGCAAGCTCTGGGAACTCAATATCATAGCAAACCAAGATACCGATACGACCAGCATCGGTGTCAAATACTTTGACCTCATCGCCACCTTCAATCACCCACGCGCTACGCTCATGCGGGGTAATGTGGATTTTGCGCTGCTCTTCGACCGTACCGTCACGGCGGCACAAATAACTGACGTTATATAAAGTATCATCGTCGTCCAAGAACGGCATGGAACCGGTGATGACATTGACGTTATAACTGACTGCCAAATGCGAAATCTCGTTTTTAAACCATTCGGTATAACCGGCCAAAAAGCGAATCGCGACGTTTTGATCGGTCGATTCACACAGTCCCATCAATGGCGCGTTAAAGAATTCTGGCAAACAAGCAAAGTCAGAGTTGTAGTCGGCCATGATATCGACGAAGAACTCAACTTGTTGCAGCAGCTCTTCAGGTGACTCCACCTCACGCATTTGCCATTGAATACCGCCGATACGCACCTCAGATTTACGGGTATTTGGCTTATAATCTTGCGGCTCATAATAAATATTCGCCCATTCAAGTAGCGTGGCAAAGCCTTTTGACTGCGCATCATCTGGCAAATACGCGGTCAAAATACGTTTCACAATAAAGCCATTTGATAACTGGAACGACAGCGCTGGGTCATGAATCTCACGCGCTTCTACAGCTTCAATATATTCGCCAGGGGTCAAATCTTGATGATTATGATAATTGGGAATACGACCACCAGCTAAAATAGCGCGGAAGTTTAACTGACGGCACAGCTCTTTACGCGCATCATAAAGCCTACGCCCCAAACGATACCCACGATACTCAGGGTCGATTAATGCATCAAGCCCATAAATCGCGTCGCCTTCAGGGTTGTCTCTGATAATTTCTTTATGACCGATTAAGTCATCATAAGTATGCGGATTAGAGAACTTGTTGTAATCGACGCGCATAGAGAGCACGATGCCAATCAGCTCATCGTGGTCAAATAGCGCAATCTGCCCTTCGGGAAAGGCATCAATCAAAGCATGAATGGTGTTTTTTGACCATGCGCCGCCCAAGTTGACATAAACGCGATCCATCAAGGCTTTAAGCTGCGGGTAGTCTTTTTTCTTAATCTCAGCGATGGTTAGGTGAAAGTCATCTAATTTTTCAATTTTGCTCATAATGTTCCTGTCTGTCGTCTCTGTAAATCGGTCTTAATAAATCAGTGTTGATGTTCTGTTGCTAAAAATCTTGCTAAAAAGGGCAGCTATAAATAAGGTTTTTATAAAAAATTGGCTATTAAAAATCGTAAGAAAAGCACGTAAAAGGCGTTTTCGCATAGATGCAATTGCTAAAAGTAAACGCCAGCGCCCAGATTTTTCTACGACTTTTTAGACCATAATGTCGAGAAAAGCATATCAATAGGCTTAGTTAAACGTTACAATCATTTATCTTTGCATTTACAATGAGTTATACGCACACATTATAAATCCTGCCTTTGTCATTATTTGTTTTAATGAGGCGATTTAGCAAGTTTACAAGGGTGGATTTTGCCACCGTCTTTTGTCTTTATTTTAAATACTTTCTGCAGGTAACTTAATTTTTAGCCCTTTATGGCACAAATGACGCTTATTATCACGCTTCTCTTTGCGCTGGTTATGATAGCAACCCCCATAAACAAGCACAGACAAGCGGCGTAATTATTTGCTAGGTTTTTGTTGCCCGATTTTATTACTAGGTCTTATTACCATATTTTATTGCTCAGTTTTCGTGAAGCACCATCTTTACTATCCGTAATATTTTTATTTTTTACACGTCATTTTAGATTCGGTTGCCTTCAATGGTGACCTTTTAGGATTTTTATTATGCCCCTAACTCATGCTAATGCCTTTAGCAAATTAGATGAAATAGCAGATACTGCAATGATACAGTTGGTGTATGTCAGCAGCTTGACGCTTGCTTCACGGTTAAATGCGGCGATATTTGATGAAGTAGAAGCTCATGCGCGTGATTATAACGAGCAGCACGGCATCACAGGGACGTTATGTTATGGCAATGGGCATTTTTTGCAATGTATGGAGGGTGAAAAAGCCAAAGTGGCGGCGCTGACGCAGCGTATTTTTGCCGATGAGCGCCATAAAGACGTGCAGGTGCTAGTATTACAAGTGATTACGCAGCGTGATTTTTCAGACTGGCGCATGCGTTTGCTGTTTTTGGAGCGTTGGCTTTGGTCGCCTGCCACCAAAAAACAAGCAGCGCAATTGTCGCCGTATCTACCCTTTGCGCCGCACGGCTGGTCAGCTGAGCGTACCGAACAGTTTTTGCAAATTATCAAAACCTTTGACACCCCGCCACATATCAAAGCAGCCGGCATTACCTATAACGCGCTTGGCAATATGGTGCGCCATATCGCCGCCCCGCATCAAGCGTTTTTAGTGGTGCAAGGGTTTTTAAGTGTGCTATTAATCGTTGGTTTGGTGCTGTTATATTTATAAGCTTTGCTATTGTGATAAACAATAATATAAAAATGACGCTAAAATTTGATATTTAGCGTCATTTTTTATGGTTATAGATGGATTATTTTAATAAACACTCCATCACATATCAAAAATCTTACCACGGTTCATAATATTATTGGGGTCAAATACTTTTTTCACTGCGCGTAAGTACTCAATCTCAGTCTCGCTACGGCTATAATTCAGATAGGGCTTTTTAGTCATACCAACGCCATGTTCTGCAGAGACCGAACCGCCGTATTTTTGTACCGTTTCAAACACGTATTTATTGACGATTTGACACTCGCTAAAAAAGTCATCTTTACTCATGTTTGCAGGCTTTAAGATATTCAGATGCAAGTTACCATCACCGATATGACCGAACCAACAGACCTCAAAGTCAGGATAGTTACTACTAACGATATGATCAATCTCGGCGATAAATTCAGGCACATAGCTGATAAGTACCGAGACGTCATTCTTATAAGGGGTAAATACTGAGATGGTTTCAGAGATATACTCGCGCAGCTTCCACAGCTCTTCTGCTTGCGCCAGACTCTGACTCATCACCCCATCGACGACCCAACCTTGCTCCATGCACTCCTCAAAGATGGCCATGGCTTTGTCCATGATCGGCTCATACGGCGCTTCAAATTCTAATAGCGTATAAAACTTGGTACGCGACTCAAACGGCTCTTGTACTTGACCGTGCGCCATCAGCTTATCAATGGCGACATCGTCAAAGAACTCAAACGCGGTTAAATCAATTTTCGCTTGAAAGGCAGATAGCACATTCATGACATCATTAAAGTTGTCCATGCCTAAGACCATGACGTTTAAGTCTTGCGGCTGACGCTCAAGCTTGATTTGTGCATGAGTGACTAGACCAAGCGTACCTTCGCTACCGATAAATAATTGGCGTAAATCATAACCAGTGGCGTTTTTTACCATACCGCGGTTCAATTGCAAGATATCACCTTTACCAGTAACCACAGTCAGCCCCATAATCCATTGACGGGTCATGCCATAGCGAATGACTTTAATACCGCCAGCATTGGTGCCAATATTGCCACCTATTTGACTGGAACCCGCTGAAGCAAAGTCGACGGGATAGTATAAATCTTTTGATTCGGCGAATTGTTGCAGCTGCTCAGTGATCACGCCGGCTTCAATCTCAACCATACGGTCAGCAGGATAAAAATGCCCGATATGATTCATCTTATCCATACTAACGACAATCTCACCATTGGCAGCGACGGCACCCGCAGACAGACCGGTACGACCGCCACTTGGCGTTAAGACAACATTGTGCTCATTGGCAAGGAGGACAATCGCTTGCACTTGCTCGGTGGTCTTTGGAAAGATAATGGCAGCAGCGGCCGGAGCAAAATGCTTGGTCCAGTCTTTGCCCCAATGTTCCAAGCTCTCGCTATCAGTTTTGATTTGGCTGGGGTCGAATTGATGGACATCGAGCAAGCTGCTTAAGATGCTTTGGACAGCAGCAGTATGGCTGGTAGTGGTTTGAGAATCATTTTGAGCGGTAGTATTGCTTTGGCTAGCTAAAGAAGTCATGGTCAAATCTCGGTAGAAACGCAAGCGCTATGCATAAAAGGGATTATTATATCGCTAAATGGATATAACCCAGCGGTGCTAAGTGTGTTTATATCAATAAGTAGGTTTAGATAAGTATAAGCGAGCGCGTAGCGCAATGATAGATGGAGATGCTGTCATACGCCTATCTGTCTCGCCTAAATCGTTAAAAACAGTTTAATAAGGTTTGGTTATAAGTTTTATATACTATGATTCACTATAGCATAAAAAGTTTTCAGGCTTGATAAGCAATAATTCATCTAATCTGCTAACATCGCTGCCAAATTTTGTGTAAGATATCCAGACTGTTTTCGTTTCATCCATCAGACTTATCCCACTGATGATTTTTATAAGACAATTATAGGACAGTTCTCACATGGCGTTATCACTACAAAAAGACAAGATCCGGTTTTTATTGCTTGAAGGTCTACATGACAATGCGTTAAAAGTATTGGAAGGGGCTGGTTACCATAACATCGAGAATATCAGTCACGCCCTAGATCAAGATGAGCTGATCGAAAAGATTAAAGATGCTCACTTCATCGGTATCCGCTCGCGCACGCAGCTGACGCGTGAAGTCCTTGAGCACGCCCACAAGCTGATCGGTATTGGCTGTTTTTGTATCGGTACCAACCAAGTCGACTTGGACGCCGCTCGTGATTTGGGTATTCCTGTCTTTAACGCCCCATATTCGAATACTCGTTCGGTCGCTGAGTTGGTGCTTGCCGAAGCCATCATGCTATATCGCGGTATCCCTGAAAAAAATGCCACTGTCCATCGCGGTGGTTGGGGCAAATCTGCGACCAACTCCCATGAAGTACGTGGTAAGACGATCGGTATCGTCGGTTACGGCTCTATTGGCTCGCAATTGTCGGTATTGGCTGAAAGCTTTGGCATGAAAGTCATCTATCATGATGTCGTGACCAAATTGCCACTCGGTAACGCCGTCCAAGTTGGTAGCTTAGAAGAGTTATTATCAACCGCTGATATCGTTACCTTGCATGTGCCTGATGTTCCAAGCACGCGCTATATGATGAAAGCTGAGCAATTTGCGCATATGAAAGATGGCAGCTACTTTATCAACGCCGCTCGCGGTACCTGCGTTGAGATTGATGATTTGGCATCAGCCCTTGAGTCAGGTAAAATCTTGGGCGCAGCGATTGACGTGTTTCCAAAAGAGCCAAAATCAGCAGATGAAGAGTTTGAGTCACCACTGCGTAAATTTGACAACGTTATCTTGACGCCGCATATCGGTGGTTCAACCCAAGAAGCCCAAGCAAATATCGGTCTTGAAGTTGCCGATAAGTTTGTTCGTTACTCTGACCAAGGTGATACCGCAACAGCGGTAAACTTCCCAGAAGTTTCTGTACCGTTTAAAGAAGGCACGCATCGTCTGCTGCATATCCACAAAAACGTTCCAGGCGTATTGTCACAGATTAACCGTCTGTTTGCTGAAGCGCATATCAATATTTTAGCGCAAAGTCTCATGACCGAAGGTGATGTTGGTTATCTGGTGATGGATGTGGACTATGACGATTCACGCGCCGCTCTAGATCAGCTAAAAGACGTTGAAGAAACCATTCGCGTACGTATCTTATTTTAATAGATTATTCATAACGTTTCAGACTGACGGTATAAAGATACGTTTAACGTCTTAAAGTAAGTTAAATGAAATAGCAGATGACCTTGGTGGTTGTCTGCTATTTTTTTATGTTGGGTATCGTTATAAGTAGTAGAGATATAGAGATGTAGAGTTTTTTAGTTTGCTTTGCTTGATTTTGCTGCGTTAGCGACCTTTGCCCACGATTGTCCTACAAAAGTCCTAATGAGTGAGCAGGTTGAGGCTGGTTAATATTAAATGAGAAAAACCACTGAACCATTCAAAACAAGACCATGCAAAATAAGACGACAACAATAAATATTAAAACGACAACTTTATAACGGCTTAACCCATGACCACCACATTTTATACGATTGGACATTCGACCCGTAGCCTTGATGAGCTGACTGGGATGCTTCAAGCAGCCGATATCGAACTGCTCGTTGATGTGCGCAGCTTTCCGCGTTCTCGTACCAACCCTGTTTTTAATATCGATACTTTCCCGCAAGCGCTTAGTCAAGTTGGCATCAGTTATCAGCACTGCGCCGACCTTGGCGGGCGACGTCCGAAGCAAAAGCAGGTCGATGAACAGATTAATGATCTGTGGCGCGTGCAAGCTTTTCATAACTATGCAGATTATGCGTTAAGTGATACTTTTCAAGCCGCCCTCGATCAACTCATTCAACTCGGGAAAAAACAGCGTCTTACCCTTATGTGCTCTGAAGCAGTATGGTGGCGTTGCCATCGGCGTATCATTACCGATTATTTACTGCTTAGAGGCCATAGGGTAGAGCATATTATGGGCGTTGGCCGCTTAGATCCTGCTAAGCCCACACCCGGGGCTGAGCTAAATAGTCAAGACCAAGTAATTTATCCAGCGGTATAAAAAAGGGTCAAAAAAAGAGACGCTGTTGGTCTCTTTTTTTATAGCTTTTATTTAACAAGACTTATCTAATAAACCTTAATGCCGTTAAGTTTTGGTTGTTTTAGCTTGTTAAGCTTTGGCTTTATTGGCGGCTTCCGCTTGACGGCGAGCTTCAATCTTAGCCGCTTTACGCTTTTCAATCACATCGATCACATCGCTACCGATATGCGCCTCACCACGTTTTTTAGCCAGCTGCATTTGATGCTCGCGCTCACGAAAACGCGCTTTTTGCTCTTCAGTTGCTTTATCGATACAGTGCGGGCACGATTCGCCTTTGATATAGGCAGCGCTTTGCATATCATCTTGAGTAATTGGCATACGACAAGCAAAACATTGCTCGTAGTTGCCTTTCTCTAAATTGTGATTGACCGAGACACGGTTGTCAAAGACGAAGCAATCGCCTTGCCACATGGACTCGCTGGCTGGAATTTCTTCTAAGTACTTTAAGATACCGCCTTCTAAATGATAGACCTCTTCAAAGCCTTGCTCGCGCATAAAGGCCGTCGATTTCTCACAGCGGATGCCGCCGGTACAGAACATAGCAACTTTTTTATGTTTCGCAGGATCGAGCTCTTTTGCTACATATTCTGGAAACTCACGGAAAGTTTCAGTATTTGGATTGACCGCATTTTGAAACGTTCCAATTTGTACTTCGTAATCGTTACGGGTATCAATCAAAATAACGTCAGGGTCTGAAATTAGTGCATTCCACTCACTTGGCTTCACGTAGCGACCGACCGACTGTAATGGATCGATATTCTCTACGCCCATGGTGACGATTTCTTTTTTGAGCTTTACCTTGGTGCGATAAAAAGGCTGGGCATCGGTATACGATTCTTTAAAGGTAAAGCTACCGATGGCTTCGATACTGCGCAGGTATTCTAAGACATTATCAATCCCCTGGCGGCTACCAGAAATCGTGCCGTTAATACCTTCGCTTGCGATTAATAACGTGCCTTTGACATCATTATCAAGCATGGTATTTAAAATTGGCTCACGATATTGCTCAAAATCGGCAAAGCGGGTGAACTTATAGAGGGCAGCAACCACGATATTATTGGTGACGCTATCGTATTCGGTGGCGTGAGTTGACGCTTGTACGTCAGTCGTTTGTGAGGTACTCATGTGTTTCTCCTGCTGGCTAGGTCGCAAACCTAGTGCATTGGGTTTAAGTATATAGATTAGCTATAACACTAGCGCAATTGTGGAATTGGCTAATGCGGGCGTAGTTTAACAAATTTTAGAAAGGTTTTGGAGGTTTTATGCTTCTATAATTTCATCGAAATATGACAGATCATAAAAATAGCAAATAAAAAAGCCCAGTATGATACTGAGCTTCTTTTATATTTACTGTGTAAAGTCTAAATTAGAACTTACTTACTTTGGAACCAAGTGTCGGCTTTACTACGCGCGCTAGCGATATCAGCACTTGATAAGTTCAAGGCCAATTGACCGATTTTACCGCGGGCTTTGTTACGGACTTTTTCATCGAGCATGCCATCACGTGCAGCCAAGTCGTACCATTTATACGCATCGACCAGATTCTTTTGCTTTTCATCAAGCAGGGCAAGCGTATAGCTGGCACGGTTATCACCGCGCATCGCGGCTTTTTCTAACCATAGACGCGCTTGTTGTAGGTTAGGCTGTACCCCTTCACCGCGCAAGTACATAATGGCAAGATTCAACTGAGCAGGGGCGACGCCTTGCTGAGCTGCTTTGGTATACCACTGGATGGCTTGCTGGGTGTTTTGGGCGACGCCTTCACCTTTTTGCAAACGCTTGGCTAAGTAAAACTGGGCGTGATTGTTACCTTGGGCAGCGCTGGCAGACAGCTCACTGATCGGCATTAGCTCAAAACGTGAAGTATCAAGTGGCACGTTTGATATTAACTCAGCGTTGGCAAGGCCCGCACAAGAGAACAGGGCAGTAAACAACGCAGCTTTTAATAATTTCATAGCAGCTCCAAAATTAGGCAGTTAATAAGCAAAAGAAAAAGTTGCACCGCTAAAATGGTCTCGCTTGAGACAGTTAGGCGGCGATAACAATTAGGTGAAATTTTGCGCTACCTTCTTACCTAATTATTAGCAATAACATTTATAGATTTAGTGGGTCGTTGCCTCAAATCGAGCCGATAAACGGTCATAAATGGGGTATGACTGACACTATTTCGCTAGCTTAACACCCAAACTTACGAAACTCAAATACTAATTACATGATTTAATGCTTACTTGTACCTCACTGTCCTCAATAAAATCATAGAGTTACTTAAGCGTAAGAATAAATTAACATTCTATTAAGGTTAACATTATTGCCTTTTTACTTAAATTTTCGTTAATAATAAGCGTATAAACCTCACTATTAAGCAGGTTTTTGTTTGGTGACCCGATAAATAGCGACGTCTGCGAGCAGATTGGGCGCTTGCCTAATTAATGCGGTCATCAGCGGTGTATGCCCTTTTTCAGAATCACTGACCGCAAAGCGATTAATGATATGAATATCATGCTGCGCGCACAGCTGTTCAAAGTCTTTAAAAGTACACAAGTGAATGTTTGGAGTGTTATACCACTCATAAGGCAGGGCTTCTGAAACTGGCATCAGACCCTTTAAGCCCAAATGCAGGCGGTTTTGCCAATGGGCAAAGTTAGGAAAGGTAATCACGGCTTCACGGGCAACGCGTAGCATATCGAGCAGCAATATATCAGGTGCTTTTACCGCTTGCAGGGCGCGCGCCATAACCACGGTATCGAAGCTATTATCGGCAAAACGACTTAAGCCATCGTTGAGATCTTGCTCGACGATGGATAAGCCTTTAGTGATGGCTTCATTGATTTTATCTTCATCAATCTCCAGTCCATAACCGGTGACGCCTAGATTTTGCTGCAAATGCGCGAGCAGCTCGCCGTTACCGCAGCCTAAATCCAGCACATGCGAGTGCGGCGCTATCCAACGCTCAGCCAATTGATGATCCATTCTCATGAGCGTGCTCCTTTGGCTTTCAAGCGATTAGCAATAAATGGCGCGGTCAAAAAGCCTTTAACAGCACCCATATAACGTGGAATATCAAATAAAAACGAATCATGACCGTGCGGGGCATCGACATTGATATAGCTGACCGGCTTACCAGTTGCCATCAGCGCATCGACAATCTCTTGTGAGCGCTCGGGCGCAAAACGCCAGTCGGTGGTAAATGACACCACCAAATACTGACACTGCGTATGAGCAAAGGCAGATTTTAGCGCGTTCAGCTCTTTTGCATTGACTACATTGACGTTATCAGCGTTGTCAGTATTATCAATAGTGGCGCTATTATTTAGCGTTTTATCAAGCTCATTCTCGGTAGAATCGGCTTTTACTGCGGCGGCGAGGGAGGTTTCTAGCTCTGCCGAGGATTGTATTGATGAGTCTGCTGCTGAAGGATAATCACGCGTCGGGTCAAAATAATCTAACGCTTTGGTCATGAGCAAGTAAGTATTGGCATCGAAGTTTTCGCTAAAGCGTTCGCCTTGATAGCGCAAATAGCTCTCGACCTGAAATTCGACATCATAGCCATACATAAATTTGCCAGATTTTAAATCACGGCCAAATTTCGCTTTCATCGCATCATCGGTCAAGTAGGTGATATGACCGACCATGCGTGCAAGAATCAGCCCACGCCGAGGATAAGTACCCGCATGCAAATAGCGTCCGTCTTTAAAATCAGGGTCGGATAATATCGACTGGCGCGCGACTTCATTAAAGGCAATGTTTTGCGCAGAAAGCTTTGGCGTACTGGCTATGACCACGCAGCGTTTTAAGCGTTCTGGATAATCGACCGACCATTGCATGGCTTGCATGCCGCCCATTGAGCCACCGACAATGGCATGCCAAACCTCAATACCCAAGCGGTCTGAGAGCATGGCTTGGGTTTTTACCCAATCTTTAATGGTGACAAGGGGGAAGTCAGGGCCATAAACCTGCGCTTCACCTTCATCGCTTAGACTATCTGGATTGATAGTCGTTGGACCGGTAGAGCCAAAGCAGCTGCCGATATTATTGACGCAAACCACAAAAAATTGATTGGTATCGATGCCTTTATTAGGGCCAATCATATTGTCCCACCAGCCTGCTTTTTTATCGTCGTCACTATGGAAGCCTGCCGCATGATGGCTACCTGATAAGGCATGACAAATCAAAATGGCGTTTGATTTGTCGCTATTGAGCGTGCCATAAGTTTCAAAGATTAAATCGAATGAGGGTAGGGTGCGATTGCACTCCAAGGTCAATGGTTCAGCGAAATGAAAAGTCTGCGGCGTGACGAGGCCAACTGAGCCTACCGAATCGATAGAATCAGTCGTATTAGCAGAATGATTGGTGGAATGCTCACTGGTACTATCAGAACGTGCGCTCAAAGCTACCTCACAAAACAACAGTTACAGTTATGGACAAAAAAACGGTTATAAATAAAACAAACCTAGAAAGGTGACAATAATGCAATGGGTCTAACTACTTTCTTATTGTAAGATTGTCTATTGTATGGCGATGCGCCTAGGAGTACAACCTTGATAGGCAGTCTTTCAAGCAAAGTATCAGTAGCTGGGGTATTAACGGTATGGCAATCCTAAATATCAAGCGTTTCGCCCTGCGTTTTTGGTGGATAAAATGCTACACTGATGATAAGTATCAGCCTTTTTATTTAACCATCATTTGGTATGTGATTGACTATCGTCTGCTTAGTATATTTTGATAATTGCTAAGTACGGTTAATTAAGGCTTAATAGTACTATTGCTAAATAAATGGCTAAAATATATGAATTTTGAAATACCCTTTAGCTGATTAAAGCCTATAACTTTGCCATAACATAATCCAATAATAGATAATGCCCTTATGAAACCTCAATTGCCGCCCCGTATTGCCGTCTTATTAGTCAACCTAGGTACGCCAGATGAGCCGACCGCGCCCGCCGTCCGTCGTTATCTAAAACAGTTTTTGTCCGACCCACGCGTAATTGAAATCCCTAAATTTTTATGGGCGATCATTCTAAATCTATTTGTCCTGCCAAGTCGCCCAAAACGTGTAGCAAAAGCCTATGCCAGTATTTGGGAAGGCGATTCGCCCATTCGTAAAATATTAAACAGCCAAGTTGAGCTGCTCGAGCCGCGTTTGGCAAATAGCGTGGCGCCATTTCGCGTTTCTGTACATGCAGCAATGAGCTATGGTAATCCAGGTTTGCCTGATGTGATGGACAACTTGCGTGCTGAGGGCGTTGATCATTTTGTCGTCTTGCCATTATTTCCGCAGTATTCTGCCTCGTCTGGCGGTGCAGTCTATGATGCTTTGACCAAATGGACGCTCAAGCAACGCAACTTGCCAAACTATAGCATTGTCAAAGACTACTTTGCGCATCCGCTGTATACTCAAGCATTGGCTAACTCGATTCGCCGCTTTCAAGCCGAGCATGGCAAGCCTGAAAAGTTGATGTTTAGCTTTCACGGGATTCCGCAGCCTTATGCCGATAAAGGCGATCCGTACCCAAAACGCTGCAAATGTACCGCCGCGCAAGTGGCGCACGAACTTGGTCTGCAAGATGACGAGTGGATTATCAGCTTTCAGTCGCGCTTTGGTAAGCAAGAATGGGTCAAGCCGTATACCGATGTGGTATTAGAAGATTGGGGTAAATCTGGGGTACGTTCGGTACAAGTGATTAGTCCGGCATTCTCTGCTGATTGCTTAGAAACACTGGAAGAATTGGCAATCGAAAACCGTGATAATTTCTTAAATGCAGGCGGGCAAGAGTATCATTATATTCCAGCGTTGAACCTTGATGAGGCGCATATTGATTTGCTTGAAGCACTCAGTTTGCCGTTGGTTAAAGGCTGGGCTGGTACACTCGATGGCTGGGTTTAATAGTTTTCTTAAATCAAAAAAATACCGGACATAATGTTCGGTATTTTTTTCTAAATTATTTGCTATTTCATTAAGGTTCAATTTCTAAAAATTGTCATCATTAGAAACTTTAGCCGCATCTCTGTCTGCGATATCGACGATGTCAGGATAATCTTTATCGTCTAGATTGTCTTCGACCAACACCTCATCAATCCGAGCTTCATCGATATTTTGGCGATGTATCGGTGTCAGTCCTTGGGTGGCGTCCGTACCGACTTCAGAATTATTAAATCCTGCGCTATTGTCGATGACATCGTCGTCATCAAAGGTGTGCAGCATAGGATTGTTTAAATCAATCTCTTGGCTACCGTCTTCATTATCATCAATGCTGCTATCGCCTTCGATATGATCCATCTCTTCTGGTAATGGGGTTTTTGAATTGTCCATGGTTGTGTCCTCATTATAGTTATAATTACGATTAAACGGGTTGTTTATAATTATCAAAATTATGCTTATCAGTTTGCCGCGTTATAATCGCAACTAATAGTGATGAGGTGTCACAGGATGTGCAAAAAATGTAAGGAGAGATAAAAAACGGCTGCCATTACGAGTTAAGTGGGCAGCCATAAAAAGGTTTTAGCGTTAACTATTTTTTTTAAAACTGTTTTAGAACCATTAACCTATGAATTGGCATTGCAAGGTTGGTGATGATTTGGCTGATATAAAGCAGGGCTTTCAAAATCGCTCATTTGAAACCGCCACAAGTAAATCAAGGCAATCGCATAAACACTGGTTTCTGCAATTTCTTCGACCATTTCTCCGATGCTTTCAGGGATTAGGATGGCGTTTTCACCCATATACTCTAACAATGCCAGTGCAACTACAGTGAGATATAGGGATAGTGGTACCTTTTTTAATACAGCCCATAGATAACGCCAGCTATAGGTCAAAAAACCCACAATGAGTAGATAGACCGTTAATAGTACAGCGTCTTCCCACCAATCATAAGAATGGTTCAAAAATGAAAAATTACTGGGAATAAAGAGTTCAGGCACGTAGTTTAATTCACGACGTATCACAGCAAAAAATACTAATACGGATGCCAACCAAAAATATTGACCCAGTTTGAGCTGACTTTGTTTCATATATTGAGCACAGCGGAATATGCAGGCGAATAACATAATGATACCTGGTAGTTCGATGACGCTATCTGAATGTAAAATGGAACGCTCCTAGTATTAAAAACAAAAAAGTGAGCGCGAAGGCTCACTTTATATCGTAAATTACCGCGTAAAAACCAATATTTAAAGCATTAACAGGTAAAAACCAAGCGGTAAAAAAACAATCTAACGTAGACTTATTATACTGCGAAGAAAAGCTTACGGCTATTAGCATTTATAAACGCTATCGTTTAGGCTTTTCTTTTATTTCAGTCATTAATGCGCTTCGTCCCAATTGCTACCAATATCGGTTTCAACCAATAACGGTACGGCGAAGTCCACATTCCAGCCTTTTGCAACAGCCGTTGTGGTCAGGACATCCTGCATAGCGTCGGTGATCAGCTGACGAATACTATCGACCTTATCGCTATCGACTTCAAACACCAGTTCATCATGGACTTGCAGCAGCATTTTTGCGTGCTCTTTTGGCAATACTTTATCGACCGCTATCATCGCAAGCTTGATTAAATCCGCCGCTGAGCCTTGTAGTGGGGCATTAATTGCTGCACGTTCAGCGCCTTGTTTGACCATACGATTGCTATGATTGATATCAGGCGTATACAGCTTGCGACCCAAGATGGTCTCGACGTAGCCGTGCTCTACCGCGCTGGCACGAGTATTAATCATATAGTCTTTGACACTTGGATAACGCTCGAAGTACATATCGATATAATCTTGCGCCTCGCCGCGGCTCATCTGTAGCTGTTTAGCCAGACCAAAAGCGCTCATACCATAGAGCAGACCAAAGTTAATGGCTTTAGCATTGCGGCGCTCAGTGGCGCTGACCGCTTCAACGGCTTTGCCTAAGACTTCAGCAGCCGTTGCCGTGTGGATATCTAAGCCTTCGTTAAAGGCGCGGGTTAAGTTTTCATCGCCTGAAAAATGCGCCATCAGACGTAGCTCAATTTGTGAGTAATCCGCGGCTAAAATCACTCGACCTTCTGGGGCAATAAACGCTTGGCGAATCAGACGACCGGTCGCGGTACGAATAGGAATGTTTTGTAAGTTAGGATCGGTTGAAGATAAGCGTCCGGTGCTGGTCAATGCTTGATGGTAGCTGGTATGCACGCGGTCAGTCTCGCTATCTGCGACATTATCGAGTGCATCGGTATAAGTGCTTTTAAGCTTCGATAAGCCGCGATATTCAAGGACAATTTCTACCAACGGGTGGTCAATCTTTGATAATACCGCTTCGCCAGTCGAGTATTGACCTGACTTGGTTTTTTTACCGCCCGCAACGCCTAGCTTTTCAAACAGCATCTCACCGAGCTGTTTTGGTGAGCCAAGATTAAATGCTTCACCAGCGACTTCATAAGCGCGTTTTTCTAGCGCAATGATTTCTTCGTCGAAACGTTGCGATAGCTCGTTTAAGAATGGGCGCTTGATTAAAATGCCATTTGCTTCCATTTGACAAAGTATCTCAGCCGTTGGAATCTCTAACTCGTGTAGCAGCTTGGCATTGTTTTCATCTGCCGCCAGTTTTTCGCTAAATAAGTCGAACAGCTGATAGGTAATGTCGGCATCTTCACAGGCATAATCGCTGGCCAAATCAATGGCGACTTGGTCAAAACTTACTTGCTTGGCGCCTTTACCAGCGACATCTTCGAAGCTGATGGTTTGGGTTTGTAAATAATGGCGCGCCAAATCATCCATACCGTGGCGAGTAGCGGCTGCGTTAATCACATAGCTGGCAAGCATGGTATCCATCGCCCAGTTATTAGGTTTGGCATGAATACTGCCTAATAGATCGATATCATAAAAGCTAAGAATATGGGCATCATATTTTAAATGTTGACCGATTTTACCAATGTTTGGATTTTCTAAGATGGGCTTTAAGCGCGTCAAAACCATATTGCGGTCAAGCTGTTTGGTAGTCAGCTCATCGCCTTCTAGACTATGAGTTAATGGCACATAATAAGCTTCATGGGCTTTTACCGCAAAAGACAAGCCAACCAATTCAGCCTGACGCCAATAAACGCTGGTGGTTTCGGTATCAAGGACAAAATGCGGTGCAGATTCTAATAATGTAACCAAGCTATCAAAAGCAGGTTCATCTAAAACCGTGTGCCACGCTTTATCATGAGTTTTACTGTCTTTGATATTATCGATAATACTTGATTGTAGCGATTTGGCGATTTGTGCTTGCGATTCGGCATCTGCTTGACTGTCGGCAACGCTTTGCGCCCCATTCCCATTAGCATTGGCTGGATGATTGGGATGGTCGAGTGATGCCAACTCATTTCTAAATTCAAGCTCGCTATAGAGCGCGCGTAGCTCATCGATATGAGCGCACGGGTCGGTATTGATTTTTAAATCTCGCCAATCTTGACCAATTTCTAAATCAGTGACGATGGTTGCTAATTGCGCATTAAAGGGAATGTCGTCGGCATATTCGACCAGATTTTTGCCAGCGCGTCCTTTGATATTGGCGACGTTTTTGAGCATGTTATCAATGTTGCCGTATTCGTTAAGCAAGTCTTTGGCGGTTTTTTTACCGATACCGGGTACGCCTTTGATACCATCAGAGGAGTCGCCCATCAGCGTTAAAAAGTCAATCATTTGATTAGGATTAATGCCAAATTTTTCCACTACGCCTGCGCTATCAGTGACTTTACCGGTAAAACTGTCTTCTAGTATCACGCAGTCATTAATCAGCTGCATCATATCTTTATCACCGGTCGAGATAACCACATGATGACCTTCGGCAACGGCGCGATGGGCTAGAGTGCCAATAATATCGTCTGCTTCTGCGCCTTCGATACGCAATAGTGGAATCCCTAATGCCACCACCAAACTATGAATATAAGGAATCTGCTCGGCAAGCTCCACATCCATTTTTGGTCGATTGGCTTTATATTCTTCTGACATAGCATGACGAAAAGTCGGTGATTTGGTATCAAAACAAACCGCCATATGGGTTGGATGATAACGGCGCATGAGTTTTAATAACGCATTTAACGTCCCACGTATGGCGTTAGTGACCAACCCTTGAGAGTTTTGCATAGTCTTTGGCAAGGCATGATAGGTGCGAAATAAATAATAAGAGCCGTCGACCAAGATAAAGGGTGGCTGCTCTTTGTTCACATGGCTGGTATCCATGGTCGCTACATTGGGCATGGTGGCAAAGTTTGGTAGCGTATTGGGATTAATGGGCGAGTGCGAGTTGTGATCGTTGTCGGTCATAGAAAGTCACTTATTATTTATTAGGTATAATCAAAAATGAGAAAAAAGATAACCCATTATAACGATAAAAGCGTCGCGTGCCGAATGGCTTAAAAGTTAAGATGTGTACGACCCAAAACGATAGCCAATAAAAAAAGAACCCAGACCAGCTGAGTTCTTTTATCAGTTTTCTTCTGACTAATTAATATTTTTTCTAAGGGTTATTTTACTTCTGACGTCACTTCACTATCGATATTGCCATGGGTGGCTTTTGAATATGGGCAGACTTTATTAGCTTTTTCGACCAGTTTTTGAAATTCATCGGCCGATAGTTCTGTATTTTCACCGATTACGTGAATCTTTACGGCTAATTTAAAGTCTAAACCTTCGCCTTTCATTAAATCTACTGATACTTCGGTAGTCGAGTCAAATTTTGCTTTTTCTTCGCCTTTGACCGCTGCCAGTGCGCCATCAAAACAAGCAGCATAACCCATAGCAAATAACTGCTCTGGATTGTTACCGTCTTTACCAGAACCCGGTGCAACCATGTTAATGGTCAAATCACTATCTTTTAGACTCGCATTACCAGTACGGCCGCCAGTAACGGTAGCTTGTGTAGAATACAATGTTTTCATAACATATCCTTTGTTGTTGATTTTTATAATTAAATGATCTATCTACTATGTGACCTTCCTTAAAAGGCGATTTTATATAGTAACTTCTTAGATTAGCACAGTGGGTAACGCTGAACGTATCGCGCAAGTTTAGAAATGGTAACTTGCTAAAATGTCTAATCGGAGTTTTCTAAAACCACAATAGTAGGATTTTGATATATAAATAACCCCAATTCGGGATAAGCGCTCAAAAAA
>NZ_JADGFW010000010.1:0-10949 GCF_016613355.1 Psychrobacter sp. M9-54-1
TGAACCGCCCCGACTTTATCGGAGGCTGATTTACTTTAGTCAGGCAGCAATGCCTGACAGGATTAAATTATCATAATACCGCTTTTCAAACTCAAAAGGTGACACATAACCAATCGTGCTATGCAAACGCTTCTTGTTAAACCAGTCTACCCATTCAAGGGTTGCTAATTCAACATCGTTGACGCCAGTCCAGCTCTCTTTCAAATAATGAATCACCTCAGACTTGTACAGCCCATTGACCGTTTCAGCCAGTGCGTTGTCATAAGAATCACCCGTAGTGCCAACAGAGGCAATCACACCGCAGTCAGCCATCTTATCTGTGTAGCGAATGGATAAATACTGAACCCCGCGATCACTGTGATGAATCACATCTTTGGGATTATTCCTATCTGCTATCGCTTGATTGAGCGCGGCCATCACCATATCGGTGTTCATGCGATTGGATACTTTCCAGCCCACAATGGCACGAGCGAACACATCAATAATAAAAGCGGTATACACCCAGCCGCTTATCGTCTTGATATAAGTAAAGTCTGCCACCCAGAGCTGATTAGGACGACGGGAATTAAAGTTACGATTGACCAAGTCATCAGCGCGTTTTTGGTCATCACGGCTGGTGGTGGTCATCTTACCCTTACCACGCCAAACGCCTTGCATACCATACTGCTTCATTAATCGCTCTATGGTACACCGAGCAACCTTTAATCCGTCAGCTTTCATCTGCTGCCAGACTTTACGCACACCGTAACGGCACTTGCTGTCCTGCCAGATGCGTTTGATTTCACTGATGTAGAAGTCGTCATGTTGACTGCGTAATGAGCGCTTGTCAGGGCATTCTTCTAAGTCTTTAGCCCGGTGATAGGTTGATGGAGCAATCGGCAGTACTCTACAGATCAGCTCGACCCCGTAACTATCTTTATGATCATCAATAAAATCGACCATCACTTTGGTGGGCGGCCGAGCTCCGCCTGGGCGAAAAAAGCCGCGGCCTTTCTGATGATTTCATTAACTTGCTTGAGCTCTTTATTCTCGCGTTCAAGCTCTTTAATACGTTGCTCTTGGCTTTGGGCTTGTACTGAGGCAGGAATGGTTTGGTCTATGTGCTTTTTATGCCACGATCGCAGGGTTTCAGGCGTGCAGCCAATCTTAGGAGCAATGGCTTGAATAGCTGACCAGGTGGAGGGGTAATCGCCTGCCGCTTCAATCAGCATGCGAACGGCGCGTTCTTTAATCTCAGGAGTATAGGTTTGTCTTTTCATTGTCGTATTCTCTCAGAATATTAGGTCTCCGACAATCCCGGGGCGGTTCATACTGTAAGACATTGATGCTATCTACAATGTAGTTGTCGGTCGGTCGCCTCATTTTGTAATGAAATTAAGTATGAAAATTATGTTATGTCCTATAACCCTGAAACGGTTTAGTTTGCCTTATAAAAAAGTTAATGCCATAGTTGTTCACTGAACGTTCTGGACAGTTGTACTGGACATTTGCTAAAAACGTACTTGAACACTAGGTAAATAATGAACATATCGGTGACGAAAGCAGCAAAAGAATGGGGTGTCTCAAGAACGACGATCTATCAGAAAGTCAATAACGGTGAGCTTTCCAGAACCGCAGACAAGAAAATAGACGTTTCAGAAATGTTGCGCGTGTTTGGTGAGCCCATTTCTAAAAAACGTACTGAACATTCAGTGGACACTGTTCAAAGCACACCTCTGAACAATCAAAACGTTCAGTACAATACAGACATTGAACATTTATTAGCGCTTGAAAAGCTCAGGAATGAACACTTAAGCCAACAGGTAAGCGATCAAAAGAAGTTGATAGAGAATTATCAAGAGCAGATAGCACAGTTGAACAAAACACTGGATAAAGCCAACGCCAGTATCCAAGATTTTGCTCAGGTGAGACTGCTAGAGTTTAAAAAGTCTGAGCAGGGCTATGAGCCGCCAATTTCACAAGAGAAAGAAAAAACAGACAATTCAGCCGTAACGACGACCCAGAAAAAGAAAAAGTGGTGGGAGTTTTAGACTTTGTGATTTTATCGACTAATGATCTAACAGATACTCTTCTAGCGCGTCGTTAATCATATCTTGGTAGTTTCCACCGGTCTTCTTCGCCTTATCCTGGAATCTAGCAATGATACTAGGACTCACGATACTGGCACTGACCATAGAATCAGATGACACTATGCCTCCACGGGTCGCGCCCGACCAGTCCGTGACTTCAGGAATATCAGACAAATCAACATCCTCATCTGAAAGCATTGCCAATCGTTGCAAATTGGCTTCTTGCTCAGCGCTTAAAGACGGCAATTCATTTGCTTTATAGCTAACCTTGTTCATAGAACCTCCTTTCAGCCTTGGTGGCAGGTCGTGCTGATATGATACGAATAACCTCACCACCCTCACTATCTCTTTGAGTATGAGCGACCAGTAATACCGCCACCCCATTTACTGCGCCAAGCGCTTGCCACCGCTCTTCACCATTTTCATATCGGTCTTGTTGACGCAAACACAAAGGATCAAAAAATACCCGAGCCGCTTCTTCAAAGGATAAGCCATGTTTGCGTTGATTACTGCTATTTTTCTGTTCATCCCACTCAAATTCAATCATTGTTCACCGTTCTCAAGCGTATTGGTGCTAGGCATTGCCTGATAATCAAAAGTCAGCGGTATGCTATTAGTTTCGGCTACCTGATGCAAAAATAACTTAATAGCTTGCGAAGGCGTTAAACCATAGCCCTCTAATACCGAAAACGCCTTGTCTTTTAGCTCTTGATCCAAACGAATATTATAATTGGTTGTGCTCATAGCATTACTTATCGCTTATTTATGTACATTTAATATAAGCGATAAGTAATGCTAATTCAATAATTTTAGGGTTTTGGTCTTTCACAATAGTGATAGTAACGCGCTACCCATCTAATCCACGCAGGAAATCATCAATTTTCTGTTCTAGCTGTTTTTGTATGACATAGAGTTCGCTCGCGCTACATTCTCTTAGCAAACGTTCCTCATCTTTTAGCTCAAACATCTTTTTACGTATGCTATCGCTATGAGCTTCGTTTTCTAAACCAAAGGTGTTAAGACGCCCCATTTGACGGTGGTATTCTCGTTGCGCCTCTTCAAACATCATAAAATGGTTACTTGCTACTGATATACCTTCAATACTCATAAATCACTCCTTTTTACACTCGGAAAATGTCCCTTTATGAAATTTTTATTTATTTACTATCAATAACTTACCTATCAAGAAGTGATTTATTGCTTTTGATTACAGCTTTTCTTTTCATTTCCTCTAACAAAGCATCGTAATCTATTTCTTCATCGTCTTGGTTGTCACTTTCAGAATCATCATCAATATCTGTATCGCTCTCTTGAATCGGTTTACCACCTTTCAGATCAACAAAAGTTTGTTCAGAAGCTTCATGTTTAATCTCAATCTTACCATTAGAATTATCTGTAGCGACAGACAATTCCTTTGATTCTTTTCTATAGCGGTAAAGATAATTGGTCAGTGTGCCAGTCGTTAGAATGAGGTCATGGCGCTCAGCTAATATCTCAACCACACCTTCATAGGTATATGAAACAGCTAGCTCTTCGATCACCTCATAAAGATCACGAAACTTGGAAAACTTTGTTCTCTTAGCCATAAATTCCTATCTCCATCTATTCCTGAAGTCAATTATCTCAATTATAAAAACGCTCATAATTTGCTCATATCTAGCTAACGATTTGCTACCCTTTTGCTAACGATTTGCTAACTTTTAATCAATCATACAGTAATTGCTCATAATTTGCTCATATCTAGCTAACGATTTGCTATCCTTTTGCTAACGATTTGCTACCGTAACGCTCTTATAAGCCTTTTTAGCTAAAAAGGCTTACGACAGGTAGAAAATAACCGATTTTTCTACCTGCTTTTTGGTCATTAAATTATCCAATTTAATGACTACACCTTACGCACCCTATCAGGATGAAAAAAAGCATTTTAAATCAGTAACTTACCTGATCTAAAATACTTATTTCTGCATGCAAAGTGCAAACAAAATTAATTTAAGTGTCTGATTTATATGATATATTACTGTATGCAACCTGCAAACAAGGATAATTATGAGCACCCCTACCGTATCATTTAGATTAAAGCCTGAAGTCTACCTAAAACTAGAAGCGATAGCAGCAGAGGAAGGGCAAACGCCTGGTGGCTACTTAAAGAAAAAGCTGGAGTCAGATACCAATAATTTTCTTGAAGATCTTCAATTCATGAAAGGAGATATTAGTGAGATTCTGCACTTATTGCAGTCGGATAACGAAGGGTCAAGGGCAGTAGAGAGTCCATCAAATCAGAATGATATGATCAAGGCTTTGATGCCGATAGTGCTAGAATCCTTATTAATATTAAGAGAGGTGGCAGCACCTAATAAGGTCGCCAATGCTCAAAGATTGGTCGATAAAGCAGGAATAAAAGCATACAATAGTTTGGATTAATAATTAAATATATATTGTCCTTGTATCAGCTGATACAAGGGCTTTTTTTGAGAAGCTATTTGATGATAAGAGATTGATCCTTGATAGCGTAGTCATAAAAATCACTGGGATTCTAACGATCTTTCGAAGATTTTAGTTGATATAAACAACCATGAAA
The DNA here is from genome assembly GCF_016613355.1 of Psychrobacter sp. M9-54-1. Lineage (NCBI taxonomy): Bacteria > Pseudomonadati > Pseudomonadota > Gammaproteobacteria > Moraxellales > Moraxellaceae > Psychrobacter > Psychrobacter sp. M9-54-1. Next base: position 4,648 of record NZ_JADGFW010000010.1, read on the forward strand.
CTGTGCAAGCTCATATAAGCCGTCTAAGGAGATTGAAAAAATTTTACCTAGCAACTATACCAAACGATACTTAGAACCTTACAGGGAGCTTAATACGATGTTATTAGCTCTATTTGACTAGTGCTTTGACCTCTCTTTTTAAATTATTTGAAATTACTAATATTGAATTCATTGCTATCTTTATTAGCCTTTTCTTTTGTCACTCTAATTATTAATAACCAAAAAGGTTTTTAATATTTTTAAATACTTTTAAAAGCTTTTACGTCCTCTGAAACGCTTTCCATAAAAGACTTTCGCCTTCTATAAAGCAACGTTTTACGACCCATAAAGCAACGTTTTACGACCCATAAAGCAACGTTTTACGACCCATAAAGCAACGTTTTACGACCCATAAAGCAACTAATTTTTCGAATTGTTGCTTTAATAGCATTATTGGATTATAGTTGTTAAAAATGGGTTGGAATATGTAAATGTCTAAACAATTAGTTACTAAGGATAATTCCTTGATTGGTGCGAGTTATAGCTTAGGAGTAGTTGAACAACGCTTAATATTTTTAGCCATTATCGAGGCAAGGGAACAAAAAACATTAATAGAAGCTGGAGGATTATTAAGAATTTACGCGCAAAGCTATACCAAACAATTTAATGTAGAAAAACATACATCTTATGAAGCTATGAAAAGAGCAGTGGAAGGGTTGTACGAGGCAGGTTTTGCGTATAGTAAGATAGATGAACGTTCAGGAAAGGTAGGACGTTATAAAAGTCGTTGGGTGGATAAGATTGGCTATATTGATGATTTAGGTTGTGTTGAGTTAGTATTTGCAAGTGATGTAATACCCTTAATTACGAGGCTTGAAGCGCGTTACACGGAATATGAATTGAAGCAGGTCGTAGGATTGCAGAGTGAGTATGCAATTAGACTATATGAGTTAATTATTCAATGGAGGTCGGTAGGTAAAACCAATCAGATATCACTTGTGGAACTGCGCGAAAAGCTGGGATTGGTAGATGAATATCAACGAATAGAAGCCTTTAAAAGACGAGTTTTAGACTTGGCGATCACTCAAATCAACGAACATACTGATATTACTGCTGAATACGAACAGCACAAACAGGGGCGTGTCATTACAAGCTTTACATTCAAGTTTAAAGCAAAAAAAAGTAAAGAAAAAGTTGCTGCTAAAATTGCTAATGATGGCGGTATAACTGCTATTAAAGGACTTAGCGATAAGCAACTAGGACGTATTACCCGCAACCCTAGCTTTATAGCGGATTATAATCATTTGGTAAGCTCTGCCAGTCCAGCAGGTCAAGATCCTAAAGCATGGGAATTTGAGATGATTAATCGCCTTAAAAAAGACGCCTCTCAATTTAAGAAGCGTCCGATTAGAGAGTATCTTGAATGCTAGAATTTATACTTATTTAGCATTCCAAAAATCTAAGTTTTCAGGCAGTTTGATATTCGGCATCCAAAAATCGGTGCCACTCCAACCCTTATCCTTATTTCCTTTGATAAGGTATAAAGTAACTACTATATCACTGCTATATCTTTTACCTAAGTTCCTATCATCTGGTGAAAGCATTGTGCCTGTGCCTTTCGACAGGTTTCGATCATACCTTAATATTAGAATATTATTCATTGTAGGTCTTTTTGTAGACAGCACTTTTATGCTTTGTATAAAAGTGCTTAAATCCCAATCGATAACATCAAAGCTTCCTAATGACTCCAATACATTTATCAAATCATCTGCGGAGAGTTCCAAAACCCCGTCTTCTGTTATATTGTAAAGCTCGTTAATTACAGCCAGAACATCATTAGTTATTACTAAGTTATTTTCATTTGGATATAAAGGAAAATAATTTTTTCCACCCTTAATGACATAAAAATCCTTATCTAAAACATTCTTTCTAGTTGGCGATATGTTGTCTGGATAGAAAAACTGATAGTTATTATTATCTCTATCTAACGCTTGTTCGATCAGAGCATTATTTGCATCATTTAAGTGAGTAAAAAACTTGTATACATATTGAGGCATGAAGAGGCGTATTAAGGATTTTTCTCGATCATAACCAAAGATACGTGAATGTTGCCAAAAATTATCCGCATTAGGTTTTTTAGAGCTTCTACAGTAGTAGACCGTCTGTAATTTAGGGATTGTTAACCCTCTACTTATGACGTTGCCACCTACTAATATATTGAAGCCCGAATCTAATTTCAGCTCATCATCTGATTTTGAATTAATGGTTAGTATCTTTATTTCTTCTCTTTGTACTATCTCTATGAACTTCGAGTACAAATCGTCTACATGATTTATATCTGGTTTTGTGGCTTTTAGATCTAACCATACTTCTCTGACTAGGTCTTTCAAAGAATGTTCTTCAGGATAGTTTATGGTATATACAATTTGGTTCAAAACTTCTTTAATCTTTTTTTCGAAAAGAGAATGGATTTCTGTTCTATGACTGGGGTGAATCATGAAATTACAGTTACCCTTTCCATTAATTTCAAATTCTGCGCAAGTCATAAGAAATGTTAAAACCGCATTAGATAAGTCATTATCTACCACAGCAGATTCGTCATAAACTTCAGAGATATCGAAATCTATAAATTTTACAACATTACTAGGAGGGTCGGTGTAGATAAAGTTTCCACCTATATATTTTTCTCCCGGCTTAAAATACTGTACTTCATCTGGCTTCCAGCTTGAAGAATTATACTGTAATAAAATTGACTGTGGTGTGGCTGTTAACTGTATAAAGAAACACTGAATAGTCGAGCTTTTTATGTCACTTAAAAGTTCATTAATCTTACTTTTTTTAGCGGTTTTCTTTGATTGATTTGTGTCTAAACTAGCAGCATCAGCTTCATCATCGATGATATAGCTTTGATAGCTTTTTAGGTAATCTTTATTAAGTAAGCTATCTCGCCATTTTTTTAAGACCCTGCTATTTTTCTTTAAAACGATTACTAGAGGCTTATTGCCTTTCATAGAAGCATCAAACAAATGGTGATCATTCTCGTCTAGAACCGTAAAGCCTAATAGGTTTTTTTCTATCCTATCTTTTGTCTGGGTTTGTAGATCCACACTATCTGTTGTTAAATAAAAGAATAGCTTGATATCTTGGTCTGCAAGCTGAGATATAATTCCTAAGACATGTGCTGTCTTTCCGCTTTGGACATTACCTAAAAGCAAATAATTAATATAATCCTTATGAATACCATTAGATTTTTCTAGGAAGTCATCCCTGGTTTTTAAGATTGAATTTTGAAAATCTTTATCTTTTTCAAACTGGACCATATATTGGTTAAAGTGATTCATCAAAACTCCATTATCCATAGGTCAGGCTGACTGGTTGATCTTAGCGTCAAATAATTCCTACCATAGTCGCTCAAAACCTGATCTGTAACCATTTCGCCAGTTTTAAGACACCCACTCATTTCTAGATGTCCTTTGAGCCATTTACCCAATATAGAAAGGCTTACAGTTGACCTTAAATTTTTAGAATAGTCTCCCTGTGTTTTACACTCAAAAACCCATCCATCCATAGTAACTACTTTAAAAGTCTTATCTTTTGGATACCCTGGAAGGGTAGTCACTTTATTAGAAACTACAATTTCAACTTCATACCACGGTCTAGGAACCTCAAAACCTCTCGTATTCACTCTGCCTTTTCCAAAAAAAACATTTAGATTGCTTTTTTCTTCTGTTTTTACCTCAACTTCAAAACAGTACTCTGAGTCTTGATCTAAGATTTCTGATACTTCTGTTTGATCGATCTTACTCACATTATCGAAGCTTGATAGGTCTATTCTCGATTTTATAAAGTCTTCTTCTTGGATAGCTTTGGCTATATCAATCCTAATCCCCAATTTGTCGAATATTTTTTGATTTTTGTCGTATATATTCTTTGCTAAGTCGTCATCTTTTGCTATAAGCATCGTTTCATAAGTGCGCTCTAAGTTTTGAATGAAAGAACTTAGATTAGCCGATCCTATTAGGCTTGTATGAATCCCCTCTTCAGAAATGAAGCTATATATTTTTCCATGAAATTTCATGGTTGGTGAAACGTATATTCCACCAATATCTTTACTTATAAGTAACTCATTGAGCTTTACGCAAGAATAATACTGCTGCTTAGTAAACCCTTCTATATAGTGCATACCAATAAATATCGATAACTCTTTGATTTTATCGGCATTATTCTCTACGATTTTACTTATCTCAACCATAGCATCATTAGATATATATCCAGATGCTATGATAATCCTCGATGATTGCTTTATGAGGTCTAGTAATACTTTATTAATATCACTTTCAGTAATCTTAGCTGGATAGAAATTGGAGAAAACCAAACTATTCATAGAGACCTCTAGGTTATAAAACTATCATTCAAATATTTTCTTTAATGTTTTAGCGAGCTCACGTACACCTTGTGGAGGAACGGCATTTCCAATCTGTTTTCGTACTTGAGTCATAGTACCAACAAATTCAAAATCATCTGGGAAAGACTGAAGTCTTGCACGTTCTCTATTGTTAAGTGATCTAGGCTCAGGGTAATGGTAACCCCAAGTTCCACCACCTCCAGCGGCAATAATTGTTTTTGAAGGCTCATCTGGATGTATTCTTCTATACACATGACTGATCATACCTTTTACATATAAAGGATGATCTTTTGGTATGTCAGTAAAATTACCACCAGCTGATATAAGCTTTAGTTTTTCAACTGTTTTTGGACTTAAGTTTTGCTGCTCTGTGTTTTTAGCATCACTAGGAATATTTGCTAATGCTTCACCAGCAGTGACATGAGGCAATAAATCGTCATCTTTTGCAGAGTGAGTAGGACTGGGATGTTCAAAATCGAAGTCAATATCAGAACGTATGCCAACTATTAAAAGCCGTTCTCTTAGCTGTGGTACTCCATAATCTGCAAAGTTATATAATTTAACTTTAACTTTATAGCCCGGAGCTATGTTCTCAAAATCCCTAACAATTTGTTTGATAGCTTTTTTGTTATTAGCTGTTAGTAGCCCTTTAACATTTTCAGCTACAAAGGCCTTTGGTTTTTTTGCATCTACTACGCGCAGAAAGCTTTTATACAAGTTACCTCTCTCACCATCGAGTCCTGGTCGCTTCCATATCATAGAAAAATCTTGACAAGGAAATCCCCCAAGTACGATGTCACAATCTGGAATAGAATTATTATCATAAGGATCTATCTGTTCTATATCACCCTCAACTATTACATCCCCTATGTTTTTCTTAAATGTCTCACAAGCCCAATGATCAAAGTCATTAGCCCATACGGTTTCATACCCTTCTTGATGAAAGCCTAAATCAAGCCCACCACACCCAGAAAACAAAGAAATAATTTTAGGACTATTATTACGCTTATTCATTTAAACACCACTTGTGATTTTACATTGTAAAGTGCCGCATTATACTATGGATGAGACTGCCATTGTATTCGGAACACGTCACTAGATGACGTCTTTTAGGCATATCGTCGTCTACTTAGAGTGGATTAGCTTTATCATCATCTTATTCAGCACAGTAATTTTCGCATTTATAGAGTTTATGAATAGGATACAAGGCCACCAAGATAGTATAAAGATAAGGCTATATTTGCCAGAAGTCCGTTTGGTTATTCTCCTATAGTTAGTAATTAAGCCGTACCTTATAAGCAAAAAGGTTGCAATTACCTCTTAAGTGAAAGCTTTTAATGGCCACCAAAAATCAATAAGCGCCTAAAATGAGATACTTGCCATTATTAAGTTTTGTAAATTCGTTTCTACGAGCTAGAATGGCTGCAACCTTATTAAAATAATCAGGTGATTTCATCAGCTCAGGTTTAAAAAATTGTAGCAACTCCTCATCCTTCAAATCATGTTCCAAGTTGTCAAATTTTTCTTTTGCATCCACACTAATGCTAATATCAGCAGTACGAATCATATTAATAATTTCGCTAGTATGTTCTTTTACTTCGCTGCTAAGCTCGTAAACAACACCCGAAGCACACCACTCTAAGGCGTCATTAAAGAGAGGCTCCCAAGAAATAGAATCTGGGTCATTACTTTCGCTTTTTACACGCTTATATTGGCTTAAAATGATATTAATAGCTTCTTCACTAAAATCACTTACAAGCTCATGCTGCCCAAATTCTGCAATAAAATCCTGCGTATTTAGTTCTGATGTAGTTGTAGTCATATATATAATCCTTAATTTCGTCGTGATAAGTTTATTATAGTCCTAATTCGGGATAAGCCATACTGAACCGCCCCGACTTTATCGGAGGCTGATTTA
>NZ_JADGFW010000011.1:0-128955 GCF_016613355.1 Psychrobacter sp. M9-54-1
GTTTGATTTGGTGTTCTTTTACATCAATTATGGTTACGTCTGATGCCAGCATACTTTTTAGAACACCACCAAATTATTTATAGTTTGCTTAAGGTTTTTGACTTAATTAAGCAGTACTTTGATGATAGCCCTTAAGCGTTGTCCTCAACAGATTCTTATGGAGTCTTATATGATTAACAATGCCTTGAAAAAAATGCGCTTGTTTCATAACTTGAAGCAAAATGAGCTCTCACAAGAGCTACACATATCTAATTCTTATCTTTGTGAAATTGAGAACGGTAAAAAATCTCCAAGTCTCGAGCTTTTACAGAGTTATTCAAAATATTTCGATGTACCTCTCTCTTCTCTACTGTACTTTTCAGAACAGCTCGAAAATGAAGGAAAAATATCTAAGAGTTTTCGGATAAAATCTGCAAGTTTTATTCTTAAGATTCTAGATTGGAGTATCGAAAATGAGCAAAAAAAAATTAAAGATAAAATCTAGTAAAAAATATTCTATAAATCAGTGTAGATTATACAAAGTTACTAGCTTAAAAAAACTCTGTGAGATTCTTGGTATAAACAATAGAGAACTTAAGCTAATAATTGATAAATCTAAAAATCGCGAATTCTATAATTGCTATATCAATCAAAAAGGACGATTAATCCAAGAACCTATCAATCTAATGTATCGTGTTCATAATCGAATTGCTAATTTATTAGCTAGAGTTGAAACCCCCTCATATATACATTATTCGAAAAGAGGCTATTCCCATATTAGTAATGCAAAAGCTCATTTAGATTCAAAACAGCTAATCACTTTTGATATTAAATCGTACTATCAAAGCATAGACTATGAAACACTGCGTAGATTTTTTCGAGAAAAATTAAAATGTGAACAAGATGTAGCTTATATTTTATCAATGATATGCTCCTTTGAAGGCTCATTACCTACTGGTAGTCAAATCAGCGTATATCTTTGTAACTTAACTAATTTGGATATGTTTGATGAAATGTATCTACAATCTAATAGAGTTGATCAGAAGTTTACGGTTTATGCAGATGATATAACTATATCTGGTCGAACTGTTAATAATAGTCATTATAATGTTATGAAAAAGATTATAGAACGGTATGGATATATTATTAAGGAGCAAAAAACTAAGAGATACACTTCAAATCAGATACCAATTGTTACAGGTGTAGCTCTTAGAAATACGGTAGATGTCAAGAATGAATATTATAAGGGTTTAAGAAAGCTGTGTGAAGGTGTGAATTTTAATATAGATAATGAGCCATACGCTCAACTTAAAGATAGGTATCTATCTTTAAAGGGTAAAACTCAATATATCAAGCAATTAAATAAAGAAGTTCCTTATTTTATTCTACAAACACAAATGTTGTTAGAGAAGAAACTAGAAGGACAGCTTTAAAGTATTTAAAGAGTTTCATCTTAAATACTTTAAATGTAAGTTTTAATCTTGAAAGAAAATGGTAAGACCGTAGTTTTATCGTTAGCTTTGTTCTAATTAATATATGAATAAATAGCAGGATCAGCTGCCTAACTAACCAATCCCACATAAAGTATTTCTCCAAAAAGTTCTAACCAAAATAAATCCTACAAATTAGGATTTAACCACTTCTCAGCCGTTTTCATATCCCAACCTTTACGCTCCGCATAGCTCTCTAACTGATCGGTACTGATTTTACCGACGTTAAAGTACTCACTGTTAGGATGCGAGTAGTAGAAACCACTGACCGATGACGCAGGCCACATCGCATAGCTTTCGGTGAGCTTAGTACCGATAGCTTCGCTCGTACCAATCCACTCAAACAATTTGCCTTTTTCGGTATGCTCAGGGCAGGCAGGGTAGCCAGGCGCAGGGCGGATACCGACATATTTTTCTTTAATCATCTCATCATTGGTTAGATTTTCGTCAGCTTGATAACCCCAGTACTCTTTACGTATGAGCTCATGCAAATGCTCGGCAAAGGCTTCCGCTAAGCGGTCAGATAAGGCTTGAGTCATGATAGCGTTATAGTCATCACCAGCCGCTTTATACTTTTCAGCGAGCGCTTCTGTACCGACGATGGAAACCGTAAAGCCGCCAAGATAATCCGTATGCGCATCTGATGGCGAGATAAAGTCTGCCAAGCTAAAGTTTGGCTTACCACTGGCTTTGTCGCTTTGTTGACGCAGATGCTCAAACTGATATTCTGCCGTGCCGCCCTCAGTCGGTGCTTTATCATAGACAGTAACGGTATCCGCGCCAGTGCGGCGAGCGGGCATGAGTTTAAACACGCCTTTGGCAACGATTAATTTTTCATCAATCATCTTTTGCATCAACTCATTGGCATTATCAAACAAATCACGCGCGGCTTCACCAACCACATCATCTTGCAAGATTTTTGGATATTTACCCGCGAGTCCCCAAGAGATAAAGAACGGCGTCCAGTCGATATAAGGCAATATATTGGTAATCGGGTAATCATCGAGTATAACTTGACCAAGTTTATTTGGCACTGGCGGTACGTAGTTGTCCCAATCATACTGAAAACCAAGCTCAATCGACTCAGCATAAGATATCTTCGCCGCTTTTGGCTGACGTTTAGCAAGACGTTCACGTACTTTGATGTACTCTTCGCGCGTCTCATCGATGAGACCTTGACGGTGTTCTTTTGACAGCAGCTTGGTCACCACGCCTACTGAGCGTGAAGCGTCTGATACATAAATAACCGCATCGTTTTGGTATTGAGGCTCTACTTTAACCGCCGTATGCGCTTTAGAAGTCGTTGCACCACCAATCATCAAGGGTAGGGTCATGCCGCGTTCTTGCATTTGCTTGGCGACGTAGACCATCTCATCAAGACTTGGGGTAATCAGACCTGACAAACCGATGATATCGACTTCTTCTGCCAGTGCGGTATCGAGGATTTTTTCACAAGGTACCATCACGCCAAGATCGAGGATTTCATAACCGTTACAGCCGAGCACCACGCCGACGATGTTTTTACCGATATCATGGACATCACCTTTGACCGTCGCCATGAGGATCTTACCTTTCTTTTCACCCTCGACTTTTTCCGCTTCGATGTATGGGTTCAGCCAAGCGACCGACTGTTTCATCACGCGGGCAGATTTTACCACTTGCGGTAAGAACATTTTACCGGCGCCAAATAAGTCGCCGACGATATTCATCCCGTCCATCAAGGGCCCTTCGATGACTTCTAGCGGCTTAGGATATTTCTCCCACGCCTCTTTGGTATCGGCATCGATAAAGGTAGTAATACCTTTGACTAAAGCATGGGCAATGCGCTCTTCGACCGTGCCTTCGCGCCATGACATATCGACGGTGCTGTCTTTTTTCTTACCGCCGTCTTGATAGCTTTCAGCGATGGTCATCAAACGTTCGGTCGCCTCTTGACCACTCTCGCCTTGATTGCGGTTGAGCATTACATCTTCGATGGCGTCGCGAGCTTCCTTGGGAATGTCATCATAAACCTCCAGCATAGCTGGATTTACGATACCCATGGTTAAGCCGTTTTGAATTGCATGGTATAGAAAGACTGAATTGATGGCTTCACGAATCGGATTGCCACGGAAACTAAACGACACGTTCGATACACCGCCCGATACCATCGCATTTGGCAGGTTATCGGTTATCCATTTGGTGGCATTGATAAAGTCAGCGCCGTAATTATTATGCTCGGTAATACCGGTCGCAACCGCAAAGATATTCGGGTCAAAGATGATATCCTCGCTAGGGAAGCCGACTTCATTGACCAAGACATCATAACTGCGCTGACAAATCTCGATTTTGCGCTCATAGGTATCGGCCTGACCGTCCTCATCAAACGCCATGACGATGACCGCTGCGCCATAGCGCATACAAAGCTTGGCGCGTTCGACGAACTCAGCATGGCCTTCTTTTAACGAGATAGAGTTGACGACGGATTTACCTTGAATGCGTTTAAGTCCTTCTTCGATAATGTCCCATTTTGATGAGTCAATCATCAAGGGCACGCGGCTGATATCCGGCTCACCAGAGACCAAATTGACGAAGTGAATCATCGCTTGCTTGGAGTCGAGCATGCCCTCGTCCATATTGATATCGACGATTTGTGCGCCGCCCTCAACTTGGTCACGCGCGACATCGAGTGCTTCGGTATAGGCCTCGGTTTTGATTAAACGTAGGAATTTCTTTGAGCCCGTCACGTTGGTACGCTCACCGACGTTAACGAATAAGCTTTCGGGGGTAATGGTAAATGGCTCAAGTCCCGATAAGCGGCAAGCAGGAGGGATTTCAGGTATCACGCGCGGTGGGTAATTGGCGACCATCTCCGCAATCAGGCGAATGTGCTCAGGCGTAGTACCGCAGCAACCGCCGACGATATTTAGAATGCCAGCTTTGGCAAAACCTTCAAGCAGGGCAGCCGTTTGCTCCGGTGTTTCATCGTACTCACCAAATTCATTGGGCAAACCTGCGTTTGGATGGGCGGAGACATAAGTATCGGCGATATTTGATAGGGTTTGAATATGCGGACGCAGTGCATCAGCACCAAGCGCACAGTTAAAGCCAACAGATAGCGGCTTGGCATGGCGAATCGAGTTATAAAACGCTTCTGCCGTTTGACCTGAAAGCGTCCGACCTGAGGCATCGGTAATTGTCCCAGAAATCATAATCGGTAATTCAAAACCGATATCATCAAACACGCCAGTGACCGCAAAAATTGCTGCCTTAGCATTTAGCGTATCAAAAATGGTCTCGATTAATAGAATATCGACGCCGCCTTCTATCAAGGCCAGCGTCGCCTCACGGTAATTAAGCACCAACTCATCAAAGGTAATGTTACGAAAGGCTGGGTCATTGACGTCAGGAGATAACGAACAAGTACGCGACGTCGGCCCAATAACGCCTGCCACAAAGCGCGGCTTTTCTGGGGTCTTAGCGGTGTATTCATCAGCAGCTTCGCGCGCAATTTTCGCAGCGGTTTTATTGAGCTCAGGCACGAGGTGCTGCATATCGTAGTCGGCCATTGATAAGCGCGTACCGTTAAAGCTGTTGGTTTCAATGATATCCGCGCCTGCTTTTAGGTGCGCGCTATGAATCTCCTTAATCATCTGCGGCTGAGTCAGTACCAACAAATCGTTATTACCGCGTACATCTTGCTCAATATCGGCAAAACGCTCGCCGCGATAATCTGCTTCCTCTAACTTAAAGGTCTGAATATGGGTGCCCATCGCGCCATCGAGCATTATAATTCGCGCCGCCATTTGCTCGGTGAGGCGTGCGCGCGCGGTTAACTGCTGCTCTTTATAAGGAAACACCTCAGGCGGTGTCAAAATAAAGTCGCTAGCCGTGCTTGATACATTGGCTGCATTGGTATTGATGACACCAGTATGATTATGAGAACAGGTCGGTGGGGTGGTGGTTTGAGTCATAGGAGCGCTGCTTATTAGAGTCAAGATAAGAAAAGGAAGAAGATAAAGTGTTCAAAGTTTTTAGGGCGAGCTTACTAAGTTAGCTACTTATAAAATAGGGTGTATAAAACAACAGTAATAATAAAAAGTTGGCTTAAAAATCGATAAGCAAATCTGGATTATTCTAGCACGAAACGGCTATTACTCGCGGGATTGTGCTTATTCCGCTTATTCCATTTCGGCACTATCACTGACGCCATCGTATTTAAAAATAACAAAAACTGATTACTATGACCAATTATCGTTGCACCAAATGAGCATGGTATTAAAAGTTAGCACATTATTAAAAGTACCAAATTAAAAATACAGTTATAACAAATTCTATTGCATAACGCCGCTTGGAACAAATGAATATCATTTCAGTAGACGATTACCTAAAGCTTTGATTTGTATTTATAAAGCAGCTATTTATACGAGGTTTTATTAAACTGCTTTGGTTTACACGTAAGCTACAAAAATTAGCCTAAACGCAAGTTTATAATGCTTTGTGATATGTTAATTTAATTTCAGAAGGATTGACGTTTCATAAGCAATGCTTATTAGTAACTGTTAATGGTTTTTATTTGAGAGTGGTTAGCAATTAAGAATTAAAAACGGAATAGGCAAGGATTTTAAGGAAAGACAATCTGACCGTAAGACCGTAATAAAAATCAATAAATTGTAATCAGTAAACTATTCATTTATTAAACCATGCAGTCATTCAATCATTAAGGACAATGTTATGAAACTGATCAAAATCGCCACTCTTGGCACCTTAGCCCTTTCAATTGCAGGCCTTAGCGCTTGTAATAATATGATGCCAACCAAAAGCCCTGCCACAACAGCGCCCATGCACAGCCAACCAACTGCCAATATGAACGTGGTACAGATTGCACAAAGCAACGCTGATTTCTCACTACTAGTAGAAGCCTTGCAAGCAGCAGGTTTGGCAGGCGCGCTGACCGATACCAGTGCTAGCTACACGATACTGGCTCCGACCAATGCCGCTTTTGTGCAAGCGTTACAAGAAACCGGCATGACCAAAGCTGAGCTGTTTTCCAACAAGCCGTTGTTGACTAAAATCTTGACCTATCATGTGCTTAAAGGTAATACGCCTGTTTATCAAAAACACGTCAGACCGGGTAATTACACCATGCTTAGTAATGACACGCTGGTGATTACGCCACAAGGCCGATTAATGGATGAAAATGGTCGTACTACCAAGATTTTAAAAACAGATATCGCGGCGAGTAATGGCGTGATACATGTGATTGATAGAGTGTTGCTGCCTAAATAACCCACTGCCTAAATAATCTTGTTGCTTAAATAAGCAGTAAAAGAGCGACAAATTATTTGCTTAGGTAGTAGGCAGATTCAAATGCTATATAACTATTGCTAGGTTATAAATTAATATTCTTTTTTAGCCTAGCAATGGGACGCTATACGTGATCGATACAGTGTTGCTACCTAAGTCAGCAGTAAGCAAAAAATAATCAGCTAAGATAGTAGGCATCGAGTGATATTACTTAACTTATCACTTATTTACCGACATTTTCATCTAGAAACTTTTATTTATCCTTGTTTATATCAGTATCTAAATTTAAAAGTTCCAAAACTAAAACCGTTCTAAAATCAAAAAACACCATCCATAAACCCGTTATTTCAAAGGAATGACCTATGTTAAAAAAGAATTTATTATCTATCGCCGTCGTTACCGCTGCCATGTCACTGGCGGCCTGTAACGATAAAGAGGCCGTTACTGAGCCAGTTGAGCCAGCCGCAACTACTGACGTAGCCGTTGAGCCAGAAACCACCACAGATATGCCAGCTGAAGCAGTGGCTGAGTCTAATGATGCGATGCCTGTAGATGCGGCAGCGACACAAAGTATCGGTGAAATGGCGGCTGGCAATGAGAATCTAACCATCCTAACCGAAGCGCTGCAAGCGGCTGAGCTTGATGACATGATGATGGCAGAAGGTCAGTACACGGTATTCGCCCCAACCGATGATGCTTTTGCTGCTTTGTTGACCAAACTGAACGTCACTAAAGAGGAATTGCTCGGTAATAAAGAGTTGCTAACTAGCGTATTGACGTATCATGTCGTACCGATGGTGGTTAAAGCTGCTGACATCCCTTATGGTACCGCTATCGACACGGCAAACGGTCAAACCATCTCTATCAGTGATGCTAACGTGATTACCGATGCCAGTGGTAACACCGCTAATATCGTTGGCACCGATATGATGGCAACCAACGGTGTGGTCCATGTAATTGATACGGTTTTATTGCCTAAATAAGGCTTAATAATTCGCACCAATCTTACTTTAAAATGCCAAAAGCCTAGCTATCTCGCTGGGCTTTTTTATGTCTGCTTACTGATGAAAAATTTATCCCAGTCACCCTGTATAGTCAAGATATTCTAAAAACGCTACGGTATTACTGATATCAATTTTTTGTAGCCTCTGTCTGCGTAGGCACAGCAAGCAAGAAAAATTAATATCAGCAGTGCGTGATGTATCGATATCGCTTTTCACTCAATATAACGGTCTTAAGGTAAACTTACTATATAAAAGAAGCCTGAGACCATTGCCTCAGGCTTTTTGTTTTATCGATGCTTGTAGTGTCATCAATACTGCTTAGATAACATTATAGCTCAGTAAGCTATAGACGTTCTTTATGTAGTGGGTCTTGAGCTGCCATTCTTTGTTGCTGCTTTAGATGACGCTCTTCCCAATACGGTGCATTTTTGATACCGAATTTTGCTGGATCAAAGGTATAGTGCTTCACGCCTGCTTTACGCTGTGCTTCATAATCTCTAAGCATAGTAAGCGTTGGACGCGCGACAATAAAGATAACCAAAATACCAACGATATTTAACCAAGCCATTAGACCTACGCCAATATCACCGATATCCCAAATGTAGCCTGCAGAGTTAAGACCACCGTAGGCAACCATCACCATGATTAAGATTTTAACTAAGAATAGACCAGTTCTATTAGCGCCGCGACTGATAAAGCGTGTCAAGTAAGCGACGTTTACTTCAGCGATATAGTAGTACGCCAAGATGGTGGTAAAGGCAAAGAAGAAGACCGCGACGGCAATAAAGATATTACCAAATTGACCGTACATGGTTTCCATTGCCATCTGCGTAAAGGCAGGCGAGTTGATCTCGACACCAGCCGCGACGTTTTGTACGATAAATTGACCGTCAGGTAGTGTACCTTGGATGTTATAAGTACCCATGGTGATGATCATAAATGCAGTCGCAGAACAGACTAGTAAGGTATCAACATACACTGAGAATGCTTGTACCAAACCTTGCTGTGATGGATGCTCAACTTCCGCAGCCGCCGCAGCGTGAGGACCTGTACCTTGACCCGCTTCGTTAGAGTAAATACCACGTTTGACACCCCAACCGATAGCGGCACCAAAGCCTGCTTGCGCGGTAAACGCATCACTGATAATCAAGCCGAAAACTTCTGGAATCATCTGATAATTGGTAAACATAATGACGAGTGCAAGGCCAATATAACCGAGTGCCATAAAAGGAACAGCATACTCGGTAAAGGTTGCGATACGTTTGATACCACCAAAGATAATAGTACCTAAGATGACCAAAATGATAGCAAGACCGACCAAGCGCATAGAGCCAACTTCTAAGCCCATGATATTCATCGGCGTGCCTTCACCCATGACTTGAGCAAACGCGCTAATAACGCCGTTTGCTTGTACGCCCGGTAAGAACATACCGCAAGCTAAGATAGACGCGACGGCAAAAAGAATGCCATACCAGCGTTGACCAAGGGCGCGCTCAAAATAGTAAGCTGGACCGCCGCGGTATTCGCCAGTGATGACGTCTTTTTCTTTATAAATCTGTGCAAGGGTTGCTTCGACATAAGCAGTAGATGCGCCTAAGAAAGCCACAACCCACATCCAAAATACCGCACCAGGACCACCGAAACCAATAGCGGCAGCGACCCCAGCGATGTTACCCATACCCACACGTCCCGCTAGGGATACGGCGAGTGCCTGAAATGATGAAATACCCTGTGCACTTGATTTACCGGTAAAAAGTAAGGTAATCATTTCCCCGAATAAACGTACTTGTACGAAGCGCGTCATGATGGAATAAAATAAACCTGCGCCCAAGCAGAGATAAACCAATGCTGGGCTCCAGATAATTCCGTTTACTAAATCGACTAAACCTTCCATATGTATATTCCTAGTACTGTCTCAAAGTGGCTATATATGATGATGCTAAGAGTAGACCAGCTTTAATATCCTTATTAAAACCAACCACTCAAATAATCTGCATGCACTTAACTGCGGTGGAAATTCTCCTTACAGATTAAGTTTCATACGCGCTTAGCCACTAAGGATGGACTGTAGTTGTCTGCTGTTATCCGTCTGGTTTATGAACAATAATGAGCGTATGCAACCGCTTATCAGCGTTGATAGTTTATTAAGGCTGCTTATGAATAAAGCGCTTAAAATAAACCAGTGGATAAAACAGGCGGTTATAATATAAATAACCATCATCTCAGTAAACGAGAGGATGGCACTTAACTTTTTATGAGTCGTATCAGCTGGCTACACTTACATGGTAGAGTAGGATAATAGAGCAGTCTTTAATCGCTTATCAATCCTTTTTGATGCAACATTGACGAGCTGCTAGTACCAAAATTCTTATAAGTCCACTACCAAATGTATTCAAACCGTACGGCTACGTAACTGCAATTTGCCATATTTTTTAGGCAATTACTAGAATTTTCTTTATAAGGGCGTTCATTTATAAATGGTTTTCTTTGCTCGATTGCCTATCCAAGGTCAAAAAATCTTCTATTTATTTTGTATTGGCCAATATTTTTTAATTAACCGTTAATGGGGGCTTAAAAGACAGTCGCGTTAACAGTAGTGCTAAATGCCTAAAATGCGCCACAGCCCTACGATAAACGCTGCTTTGCGGTTGTGTTTTGGTAACGATGAATTGTAAAAGTGACGGTATAGCGCCATTATTAGCACAATATATTGCTGCTGCGATATTCACGCCATGAAACGGTTAGCTGCGAAACTGTCGGTTATAAAATCCAGTAGGCAATAAACTATAAGTGCATATTAAGTGGTTAACATTAAAAAAAGCGATTAAAAAACGTTTTGTTTGTTATTTATCATTAGGAGAGTCAACGATGACGCGTAAATCTTTTTTAAAACCTATGTTGCTATCAGCAGTATTAGCGACCTCTACTGTCGGTTTGAGCGGTTGTGGCTATAACAATTTGCAGGCGCAAGATGAGCAGGTCACCGCGGCTTGGTCAGAAGTGGTCAACCAATATCAGCGTCGTTCGGACTTGGTGCCAAACCTGGTCAAAGTCGTGCAGCAATACGCCAAGCAAGAGCAAGAAGTATTTACTCAAGTCGCAGCGGCGCGCTCACAAGCGGGTGGTATTACGGTCACGCCAGAGCTGCTTAATGACCCTGAAGCGATGGAGCGCTATGCGGCTGCCCAAGACCAGATGACCGGCGCGCTATCGCGTTTGATGGCGGTTTCTGAGCGCTATCCTGAGCTAAAATCTGATGCTTTGTTCCAAGATTTGCAGGCGCAGCTGGAAGGTACAGAAAACCGTATTACGGTGGCGCGTAACCGTTATATCCAAGAAGTTCAAGGCTATAACACTACCGTGCGTCAGTTCCCAACCAATATTACAGCCAAAGTATTTGGTATGGACGCCAAACCAAACTTTAGCGTTGCCAATGAAAAAGAAATATCGACTGCACCAAGTGTCAACTTCGGCGACGATAATGCTCAGACGACGCAGTAAAGCCAAGTTTTTAGTTTAGGCGTTCTATCTACCATCATGGCCTATAAATGCTACTGTTTATGTGACAGTGCAATTATTTGACAGTCGGTTTATTGGCTGAAAAATGATAGAACGCCTTAATCGTCAGTCGTTTTTTTTGTTGTCGTTTATAGCAGTTGGTTTTGTCGTCATTTATTAGTACAGATGTTATTTGAGGTGGTATAGATTAGATGAAGCATTCAACAGCACTCTTATCCGCATTATTATTTACTCTAAGCATTGGAAGTGGCTCGCTGCTGCATGCAGCACCCGATGCTAATAATAATACGGCGGTCGCTAGCGATAGCACCTCAGATATGCAAAACCGTAGTGTCGAGGAACTGGTAGCGATTGCAAAAGCTGCCGAATCTAATGAAGCCATCAACGATGCGGTCTTAGGTAACGAAGCAATTAATGAAGCTATTCTTGGCAATGATGCTATTAATCCTAATGCTGTTAATTCCGATAGTAATACGACCACCTCAACAACTTCTAATCGTCCGCCTGTACAATCAAGTGCTCAGGGCGTCGATGCTGATAAACTCATCTTAAACTCGCCAGTTATCGATCAAGCCAATATCTTAAACCCGCAAGAAAAGCAGCGTTTAGAGACGCAGCTAAGAGGCATTTATCAGCAAGGTTTGGCGCAAGCTGCGGTGGTCATTGTACCGACCACCAATGGCATGCCAATCTTTGATTATGCGCTACAAGTTGCCGAAAAATGGCAGCTGGGTAATAAAGATATTGACGATGGCCTGCTAATGGTCGTTGCCGTTAATGACCGCAATATCTATATTTTAACGGGTTACGGACTAGAAGGGGTGTTGCCAGATTCGGCGGTCAACCGTATTATTCGCGAAGACATCACACCGCTATTTAAGCAAAATGACTATGGCGCTGGGATATTGGCGGGCGTTGGCGCGCTGCAAACACGCCTGACCGCTGATCCTGAAGTATTGGCGCGTGCCGATGCGCAAGCGGCTGAACGCGGTCAAAATCAAAATGACATTGGTGATAACCCATCGCCGGTGTTTTTATTTGTCATGGCAATGATATTTGGTAGCTTTATTACCAGTATCTTTGGACGTATTTTTGGTTCTATCCTGACCGCTGGCGGCTTCTTTGTAGGCTCGCTGGCCTTGGGCGGCGGTTTCTTTATGACGTTAATTATGGCGATATTTATCTGGCTGTTTTTAATTTCGCGCGGCTCAGGCGGTGGTCGTGGAGGACGCGGCGGCGGTGGCGGTATAGTATTCCTGCCCGGTATGGGCGGTGGTAGTGGCGGTTTCGGCGGCGGAGGTTTTGGTGGTGGCGGCTTCGGAGGTGGTGGCGGCGGCTTTGGCGGCGGCGGGGCAGGTGGCTCTTGGTAGAGGCGATTTCTATAAGAGTAAGAAGGGTAAATTAGGCTCAGACATTAGAAGATTGCCAGCAATGGCGTACTTGAGGATATAATATAATGGTAAAAAGCAATTCGTCGCAGGCAAGTTTTGCTCGTTGGTGGCGTCAAGTACTGTTTGTCCCTATGTTGCATAGCAAGTGGCTCACGCCCGCGGCGAAGGCTCGGCTGACAGAGCAGGTGACGCTGGCTGAGCGCGGACATCGCGGCGAGGTGTTTTTGATTATCGAAAATCATTTACCTATCCAAGATGCTTATCATCTTGACTGCCGCGATCGGGCGATTGATTTATTTAGCGAGTATCGCGTGTGGGATACCGAAGAAAACACCGGCGTTTTGATTTATGTCAATATTTGCGAGCACAAGCTAGAAATCGTCGCTGACCGCGGTATCAGCACGCATGTCAGTCCAACCGTGTGGAGCGCCATGTGCGAAAAGGCGGTCTCAGGTATCGCCAATCAAAAAACCGAAGAAAGTCTGATGGAGTTGTTGGACGAGGTAGGTCAGTTATTGCGTCAGTATTATCATCTTGAACATGACCCTGCGGGTAATGAGCTGTCCGATACCGTGGTATTTTTAAAATAGCATTTTTCAAAATAGCAGTTTCTTTAATAACAATTTTTCAAACTAACAGCATTTTTAAAATAACGCTTAAAGAAATAACAAGTAAATTTAGATAAAGGACCATGCCAATACCATGATTGAGCTGATAAAAAAATTGCCAAAAGCAGAGCTGCATTTACATATCGAAGGCTCATTAGAACCGGAGCTGATGTTTAGACTGGCGAAAAAGAATAATATCGCTATCCCTTATAACGATATCGAAGACGTCCGCCGCGCCTATAATTTTACCAATCTACAAACTTTTTTAGATATCTATTATGCGGGCGCCAACGTTCTGATTACCAAAAACGATTTTTATGATTTAACGTGGGAATATATTTTAAAGTGTGTCGAAGATAACGTCGTCCATACGGAGATATTTTTTGATCCGCAAACCCATACTGCAAGAGGGGTTGAGTTTGCGACAGTCATTACTGGTATCAAAGAAGCGCTTGCCGATGCCAAAGAAAAATACGGCATCACCTCTTGTATTATCATGTGTTTTTTACGCCATTTATCGCAAGAAGAGGCGTTTGAGACTTTAGAGCAAGCATTAGCATTTAAAGACGATATTATCGGCGTCGGTCTGGATTCTTCAGAATTGGGCAACCCTCCCGCCAAGTTTAAAGAAGTGTTTAAAAAGGCGAAAGAAGCGGGCTTTAAGCTGGTCGCCCATGCTGGCGAAGAAGCAGATTTTTCTTATATTTATGAAGCGTTAGATGTATTGCAAATCAATCGCATTGATCATGGCGTACAATCGATAAAAAGCGCGGCGCTGATGCAACGCCTAAAAGACGAGCAAATGCCGCTGACAGTTTGCCCTAATTCTAATATTGAGCTCAAGGTATTTGAGGATTACAAACAGCACAATATTAAAGAGCTGCTAGACTATGGCTTGAATGTCAGCGTCAACTCTGATGACCCTGCTTATTTCAAAGGGTATATGAATCAAAACTTTATCAATATATGCAACCATCTACCGCTGACAGAAAATGATATTATTACTTTGGTAAAAAACTCTTTTAGATCTTCATTTATAAATAATGAATTAAAAGAGAAATACCTAGCGCAAGTGGATTTTGCTCTGCAATAGAGTGAGTAAAGTTATTTTCAATAGTTAAGACTTAATGGTTGTATAAATCATTAAGTCTTTTCTTTTTCGCTAGGCACTTTTCAACGTAATTGATTACATAGCCGTAATTTTTTGGATTAATAACGGCATAATAATCCCAGCCTTTTCTGCTAGAGTAATATCAACGATGGTATTTGGCGTTGGATGTGGGTTTATCTCGATGATTTTAGCGCCGTTATCTTTTGCCAATTGTGCGAGACCTGCCGCAGGATAAACGAGACTTGAGGTGCCAATACTCATAAACACTTCACAATTGGCCGCCCCGTCCTCCGCTGTCTGCCAGGCTTGTACAGGCAACGCCTCGCCAAACCAGACGATATCAGGGCGTATATAACCATCGCAATGCGAGCAAGTAATCAAAGTGTCACTATAATCTAGGGTATCGGCACTATTATATGAGCCTCTAGATTGCTCTTGGTAGGGCGCATCGCATTGACTGCAGCGATTTTGCCAAAGATTGCCATGTAAATGGGTGACACTACTACCTGCCTGTTCATGCAAATCGTCGACATTTTGGGTAATAAGCGTCAATTGCTGATCGGTAGATTGGCTATGATATTGCCACTGCGCTAAAGCTTCATGGGCAGGGTTTGGTTTTTTCTCAGCGACCAATTGCCTGCGCCACTGATACCATGACCACACCAGTTTTGGGTCGCGATCAAAAGCCTCAGGCGTTGCCAAGTCCTCAGCCACATAGTTTTCCCAAAGGCCTGTTTGCTTATCTCGAAACGTTGGAATGCCGCTTTCTGCTGAAATCCCAGCGCCCGTTAAAATACAGATGCGCTGTTTTGAGCACAGCAATTTGGCAGCGCGCTCGACTTCGGCTATTAACGCAGGTGATAATTCTGTTAACATGAGCCATCCCTTTTTAAGATTGGATATAGACTTTTATGATAGATGGTATTTGGTGGCTTGTCATATTGCTCGCGGTTGTCATCGGACTATGGTTATTGGCAAAATCGCGCGCGCCTAAAACTGCCGATAAGCACAACCTAAAGTCCCAGCGCGCAAAAACACCACTCAATGATGCGCTACAAAAAACTGCAGAATTGGTTAAGCAGTATTTTCCTGACTACCGTGTCAACCGTAAAGCCAATCATTTACTGATTAGCAAGCAAGATAAAAAAGTGGCTATGATTACCATTGATAAAAAGCTTGCCGCGGGTCAGCGCCGTTTGGGAGACGTACCCGTGATTAATTATCACCGTATCCCCAGCCGTGCTCAGCTAATGGCGAATTTGCAAGATGCAGAGTAGGTTTTTATAAATTAAATAGATTTAACAACTTTATATACAACATTTTAACGTTGTTAGAGCACAATGATAGGCCGAAGTTAACAGCGCAAAGCGTTGCCGTTAAAGTGTTATGAGGTAATAGGTAAGACTAGAAAAGGGTAAAACACGACTGATTATGATGATTGGTGCGCTCGGCGGGAATCAATCATATCGACGTAAACCTTGTTATATAAAGGTTATAGGTTTTCGATAAAATATTTTAACAACAATTTTAACAACATATGAGCGATGCTATTTTTTATATAGGTATTTACATGCATAAATGAGCAAAAGGCTCAGTAGCTGTAACCAATGAGCCTTTCTATTTGGGCCCCTAAGCGCAATTTAGGGGAACAACGTAGGCGAATTTTAACATGCATTTGAATGGATTCATACTGTGTGCTTACCGTTCACCATCATGGTGAAGGGATGATATTAGAAGGTGGCCATAAGTTCAATTGGCTTAATCATTGGAAAAGATTGAGCAACTGCTGGCAAGTATTTTCTTTTTCTTGGAATTCAAATCTAGCCAAGTTTTTGTTATACGCTTATCTAGCGTTATCTGGTATGTGCAAAAACCTTAAATATCAACTGTAAACAGTTGCCCAATAGTTACCAATCGTTTACAGTTAGGTAAATATTACCTTGGTGATTGGTCATGAGACACTTAGCGATTATTGGTTTAGTTCTGGCTGTTGTTGGATGTGGCGGTGGCTATGATGATATTGATGCCATGAGAGATGCTACTACAGGCTCTACTGGCGTCGTTGGTGGGACCAATGGCTCTAACAGTGGTAATACAACCAAATGCTATGAACCTAATGTGCTGAATGCTACTGGGACACGTGTTATCGATGGTGATACGGTGGAGGTTACTCAAGCATCAGGACAAAGCGAACGTGTACGTTTACTAGGCATTGATGCACCAGAATCGGCGCAAGAGTACGGAACAGAAAGCACTACTGCCTTATCTCAGTGTGTAAGTAATGCGATCGTTACTATCGAGTGGACTGAAAGAGATAGATACGATCGCCTGCTTGGTAAGGTTATTGCCAATAGTATTGACTGCAACTTGAACCAATTGCAAAAAGGTGCTGCTTGGCATTACAAAGAGTATCAAAGTAGTCAGACACCTTATGATCGCATTGAGTATGCCAACGCTGAGATTGTGGCGCGTTCAAATGGTAGGGGTTTGTGGGCAAATCGATACCCTATAAAGCCGTCAGATTATCGAAGCGGTAAAAACAGCTCTAACCTCAACTTTAATAATAATCGCTTGACATCAAAAGGTGCTAGCAAGTGCTATAGCAAACCTAGTGCAGGTACGTCTAATGGTTCTGGCACTATTATTCCATTACCACCTAGTGGTGCTATATGCAGTAACTTCATTAAGAAAACCTGTGGTCAGATAACAACATGCGTAGAAGCACAGCAGCAACTTGCCTGCGGTAATACGCAAATTGATGGTGATGAGGACGGTGTGCCATGCGAATCAATTTGTCCTGGTGGTTAATTAGCGCCATAGTACTGTTCTCCGTAACTGCCTGCACTCCCTCCCAAGATGACAGCTACGCTAGTAAGTTCGTTTCTGGTAATACTGTGGTACATGAAGTGTTTTGGGGCATTGATCATAAGACGCCTTACCCTTTCACCACATCAGGCGAGATATTGTGTGTCTATTACCCTGATTTTGGCATTGAAGTGTATTTTGAACCTGCAGGCTACAGTAAAGATTCATCTATCGGTACGCCACTTAATAAGGCCGCTGCTAAGGCTCTGAAGCGCGATGGTATGAAGCCTAATGTGCCATATAGTATTAAGGAAGGTGCTGACTTGAATGAGGCTGTAGAGGTGGGGCTGAGCTTGTGTGATGAGTAGGTATTTTTGGAATTTGTAATAATAACTGATCATTTATTGGAGAAGTAAGGATGAAGGAAAGCATAACTAAACATAAGACAATACGTTATAAAAAAGTTGATCTGAAAGGTGAAAAAACACTCTATGATTATATTAAAGAAGTCGTTATAGACGATTCCTCAAATTATCATAAGGTTAAAAACAGAAAGCAATCAGTATCGAACGAATCTGATGATTTTATTTTCATAAATCATGTCAGTGAATATAAAAATATGGTTTATGGAGAGCTTGTTATTGTTGAGATTGACAAATCACAGCAATACATAGATCTAGATGATGAAGCTAGTGAGTATAAAATCAGCTCTCTATCCACGTCTCAAATAGCATCAATAAATAATGAGAATGCAGAAGATTTCAAAAAAGAATTCGTTGATTCAGTTTTGTATTTTGGTGTTATTAAAAACCATATGGCGATTATTCAATCCAGAGCCTTAACAGCTAGAACACTTGAATCCTACCTAGACTGGTTATTGGGAGAGGTGTCAGAAGCTATGGCAGACGATTACGCTGTAATCCTAAAAGACACTCCGAATCTGGAAATAGAGCAAAAACTCACCTCTACACCAGCAAAAACTTTAGTCATGAGCACGGATATTGATTCTGAAATAAATCAAGATAGCACTGAAAAAGCTTCTTCAAGCTACACACTCTCAGATAAAGTAGTACAAGTTTTCAAGGCAATGTTAAATGATGACCTATCAACAATGCGATTGGAAGATGATTTAGAAGACGCTAATTTAAAAATGAAAATCGAAATGACTTATGATAGAAAAACGTCAGCAAGCGGACAACGGGTTATCGACAGTGTCGCAGCGTCGCTTAGACATTCTGACGATTATAAGATATATCTGACTGATGGTTCCTTAATTACTGCCGACCAAATGAAACTATCTGGTACAATAAGTATGCAAATTATCAAAGGAAACGTGTATCAAGCTGGGTTAAAATCACAAATACACACATGGTTAATAGATAATGTTGATTTCAGTGAATAGCAAGAATAAAGACTTAAAAGAGTTTAAGATAAATAACTCTCCCAAACTGACAGTGCTTGTATTGTCGGTACTGTCACTTGCATCTTTAATTATAGCAATGAAAGTTAACGTTAGCTTCGATGCGCCAGTTTATTTCTTATTGGCAGTGATGTTGTTCCCCATGTCACACCTGTTTAGCTCTTATGATGCGATATTGAAAGTTAGAGCAATCGATGGATTAAAGTCAAATGAGATTAAACGATTGAACCATACTGTTCGAACCAGGTCTAATAGTATCGTTAAAATTATGATGATTTATATCGCTGTTATATCAATGGTAGTCACACTAGGTGTCACAGGACTTTTATCTGCTACACAGTCATTGTTTTTAAGCCTATCAATCATAGCTTCTTCTTTGTTTGATACTAAACTTGCATGGAACACACTTGCCGAAATTAGAGATTTTGAGCAGCAAGTTTTATTAAGACATAAAAAAGCATCTGCCCATGCAGATGTTTTGAAAGAGGCGAACGGTAAGTAACTTCAGTAATAACCCACCTTGCAGTGGGTTTTTTAATGCCTTTCAACCAATCAAAACCTAACCAGTACAAGTCTTTTTAGACTGACTAATCTTGCCATTCTTACAAACGAACTTACCATCTTTGCAGTGCGATACACCGCCCATGCTTTTAGAGCAAGGATAGTTCTGAGCATTCGCCTGTACGACTGGTGCCATCATAAAAATAGAGATAAGAAGTGCTGACCAAGTTTTCATGCGTGACCGCCTTAATAATTGAATAATATAAATTTGAACCATAGCACTGCAAATCACCTCTATCAACAATAATTTAACTTATGTTTAGCAGGTTGGTCTGTTATAACTAAATTGTTGGCAAGAATACCGCTCGACGTTATGTCGAACCCTACTATCCAAAAATGAGCAGTGCTATCAACTTGCCAGCCTTGCTCAGATTTGAGCAGGGCATTCCCCATTGATTCCTGACGCCCTCAATTTGAGGATGTGCAAGGAATGCTACCTAAAGTTGATATATGTTATCGACTCGCCAGCCTCCCCAAAGCTGGGGAAGGGTGGCATTCTAAATGCGACCCCTGCTATGCATCCCAACCTCAAGCTGAAGGTGGATAATCACACTGCCCAAAACTGGGCAATGGTAGTAACCCTCCATAATTATCCAATCCTCAGCAGGGAATGTATCTAATCAAGATACATCCAAAATTGGATCTATCTATTTACCTATATCCCGCGTTCCCACTACTAGTGGGAATAACTTCTGAATCATAACTGTTCTAAACGACTGATTTTGTTTAACTTCCCCCATTGGGGGAAGTGTTATAATCGCCCGTGACAGTTAGAGCGACTCATTCAGAACTTCAAATACTGAATTGTTAAGGGTATGCTGATTTTTAGCACACCTTATCAATAAAGGTGCTAAATAAGCTCACCCTAATGGCGCGGACGTTTGCTTATAGGTAAGTGTCGTAATATCTACGACACCTCTATGATTTTAATCATCAGCGATGTGCCCAAATTAGAGCATACCTTGCCAGCCTTATTCATAGCATAACTGCCAGTGGCGAACATGGTAGTTATAGATGTAGGTGTCCTAAATTTGAGGACACCCTGTAGTGCCCAGTCACCAATGGTGATTGGACTTATTCACTTGATGTTTGAAACGCGCAATAGCACGCTGGCAAGTTGATATTGGATAACAGGCTTTTAATGACCATGCCCAAAGTTGGGCATGGGTCTCCACACCTTAAAGAAGTCATAGACAATGATTCTATTGCCAACGCAAAATTGCGTTGGCTATGCAAAGATAACTCCTCAATTCTGGGAAGTGGTAAGTTTTCTACAATCAAGGGCGATAACACGATAATGAATGAGTAGTTAGATGCCGCTTTGAGTATTCAACCTAGGGTTGTAAACCCCGTCATCCATACCTTCTCTGCTAAGTCATTTTTCAGCATGCGTATATAAGGTAATTCAATAACGGCGTTTGTTGAGGTCTGCCTAATGTACACCGTCACAACCTTTTTTATGGAATCTTAGAACCCTTATTGCGGGGATAGATATAAGCAAAGTTGAGGGGATTTACTATAAGTGCAAAAGACACTCTTGTTATTCG
Organism: Psychrobacter sp. M9-54-1; assembly: GCF_016613355.1. Classification (NCBI taxonomy): domain Bacteria; kingdom Pseudomonadati; phylum Pseudomonadota; class Gammaproteobacteria; order Moraxellales; family Moraxellaceae; genus Psychrobacter; species Psychrobacter sp. M9-54-1. The sequence goes on from NZ_JADGFW010000011.1 coordinate 20,722, forward strand.
CCTTGTTTAAGATGTTCTCTAATGGAATAGCATGACATCCACAATCTGTAGAAGTCCTATAGCACGGTCATTTGTCTGTGTTTCAATAGTGCGTTTGACACTATGTCAGGTTTGGATATTTTCATAATTACTGTGTTAGCTCGGCTATCGCTTTTGTATTTGTATCAATACCAACAATAGCGTCAATTTTGACCTTAAGCCATTTATTTGGCCGACCATAAATATCAGGCTCAGGTAAAAAGCCAGACTTTCGACGCTGGGTGATGGTATCGTCAGACTTCCAACCAAAAATGGTTTTAATATCCGCTGTTGTATAGTAAGCGCCTGTCACAATTTTAATTCCTTATTCAGATTGTTTGTAATATGCTCAGTGTTATCGATATAGGGTTTTATGAGGTCCTGCGTCTGAAGCTTGCTGAGGTAGTAAGCTTCATGTGCAGCGGTGAAGTACAACCCCAAGTCTAGATATTATATCCACTAAGTTTTATTAAATCGGTCTGCCACCTTGGGTATTCACCATTGAGGTGTAAACCCCGTAGTCCGTGCCTTATCTGGCATGCTGGTTTTGTGGATGTAGAAATTTGAGCCGTTGGCGGTAATTCAATGATACTGAATACTGAGAGCACTTTGATTGCTTTTTTCAGAACGCCCACCGTTGGTGGCGATGCTATTATGTATGACTTAGGTATTAGACATCAAGTCGTAAACCTCGTGGCCCGTGCTTTCTGATGGTATCGTCCACATAGGCGAGAAAGTGGGTGAGACAGTTTTGCATCATAAGCAATACTAAGCGCTGATTAGTATTGAGAAAATAGGTAAATCATTTTTGAATTATCATTAGTATCAAGCGTTTAGATGGTAGGGTGTTAACTTCTTTACACCCTAATAGGCTCAGATTTGAGCGTATCTATTTAATATGATTTTAGCTTGTCAGGTAGACTGAAGCTTGAATTATAGTTAGATGAGTACGAATAGATCATTATTAACAAGGAGGGCGATGATGGCTAAGAGGCTATGGAAGAACGTCACTGAAGATGAAAAAATGAAGATGAAGCAGTTTGTTATTGACAACCCACCGGACACGCCATTGACGCCTGAGTATGCTGCGAGCTACTTAGGTGTATCGACAGCGACATTGCAAAAAATGCGCTGCGAGGACACCAACGGCATACCATTTATTAAACCGGGTCCAAGATGCGTGGTTTACTACAAGCGCGATTTAGACGAATATCTAACAAGCCGGCCAGCTTATCGTTGCACTTCGGAATATAAATAGCCGCCTGTTAGTAAATAATCGTTGGCTGGCAAGCAAGCTTAGTGGTGCAATCCAACAGTCAGTATTATTCAGTTAAGCAAGGGTAATGATCTCCATATTAGTGAGGTGACAAAGTGATTGAATGGTTAACGTTGAAGCAGGTATCTAATGAATGCGGGTTTAAAGACTCACGTACTTTCCTCAACAATTATATGGAAAAGTACCCGCCTGATAGAACCAATAAACAACTTAAATGGTGGAAGCGCACGACAGTTGATTTCATTATAAAAACCGAGTTTCCAGATAGGTACAAAGAGGAGAAATAACCAATGCCGGTGCTGCTATCTTGATATGCTTTAATTCCCACCATTGGTGGGAATTCAGCTTCTACACAATGTGTAAGTTGATAAGTCTCTTGAAGCTAGTCGCTAGAAAGTAGGCTATATGGGGTTTACAACCCTGAGTTGAATACCCAAGGTGGCCGACCCATCAATGAATATCTGCTATCAGGTGAGTGGTAATAAAAAGCCCACCCCTCAGGGTGAGCTTTGAGTTATTAGAGTTTTTGAACAACTGATTTATATACCGTCACGCACACTATTTAACTCTCGCGCCAATGTCCCACGTCCTGTTTTCGGTGCGTTCTTGATAACACGATCAACCTTGTCCATCTTCATCTCACGGACGCGCCTTGCGATATCGTTTGGCTTAATAATGATTTTTTGGTCAGGGTTTTTCTTATTCCAGTCTTTGACTGCGGCACGTGCATCAGCGACCTTGGATTGATTGCCTTCGACCACGCCAGCCGCCCATAGTGCGCGGATGTTTGAGGCGCGTAAGTTATAGTAAGACGTTGACGACTGCCCAAGATAGTTAGCCTCTTGGATTTTAGATATATCGCGTGGCTGGAAGCCAAAAAACTTAAAGGCAGCATCGACCGGCGTTACGTCAGCGACTTTATAACCCTTCGTGTCTTTATAAATGCCAGACGTTGCCATGCTGGTACCCTTGACGGCGTTTCTTACAGCTGTAGGTGCAAACTCTAGAACGCCTTTCTTAAGGCTGGTACTATCAAGATTAGCGACGCCTTTGGCGATATCTCTTGTGCCGGTAGCAACACGACCCACAAAGTCACCAGCAGGACCGACAATCTCAAGTACGTCACGCGAGTTACTGGTGCGCTCTTTAAATATGCCGGTGCCTGGTATTAGATTACCAAGACCTAAGCGGCCTGATACGTCAGTCGGTGAACCTGATACGCTTGAAATACCGCCATCGATAAAGTCGCCGCCCATCTCGCCTAACCATTCATCTAGGTATGCTTGACGTACTTTTTTTGATGAGAAGTTATAACCCATGATTTGACCAATACCATCAATCAGATCTTCGGCATCTTCCATGAATGGTAGTCCACCAGCACCGCCTAATAGAAACAGTGTGCCAAGCATAATGCCAACAGCCTTACGACCTTCGTTACGCTCGACAGAACCTTTCTCGCCCTGTGTCCATAATCTGTGCATCAGCTCAATATAAGATACGGTGTACGTTTTAAAGGTCATGAGCGTACCACCCACAGCGCCACGTCCCCAATTCATGCGACTGGCTTTGTTGTAAACAAACTGCGTTTCTTTGATTGATTTGGTAGCAAAGTCTGCTGGGTCAGTCATGCCTTGCTCTTTCGCCATACGGTAGGCGGCTACAAATGTCACGCGGCGGTTGAACTGCTCTGCCAAACTAAATAGCGAACCCCACGCTAGACTGACGCGAGACAGCGTGTTACCTGCCAGCGCTTTTGCATCGCCAATTTTTGTACCATCGCCTGCGCGAAGTGGGTTTTTGCCGCTGGCTTGTTTGAGAAGGTTATGCACTTCTTGCGGGCTAAGTGTTCCGTCCGCCTCTGCTCGCTCAATCGCTTCACGTAAATCCGCTTCAAAATGGTCATTGTTTTTGTTCTTCAGCGATTTACCCCAATCAATCGATGATTTATTTAACTGAGCAGCAGCTTTCACCGCGCCACCAAATTGACTGAGGTAGGGGAACGATACGGCAATGGGCTGCGTGATGTTGACCACGGCCGAGGCCACAGAGCCGCCTAAGTATTGCGCGAACATCCAGCCACGTATTAACTGACCTTCTTCTTGAGGGTTCTTAATGTACTGTGCCAGCTTGACCGCGGCATCCTTTAACTGACCTTCACCTTTTGGAATCTCACTAATACTACGGTCAAGATTGCTCATATTTAGGGCGGCAGAGGTATGACGCGCATTCGAGTAGATAAAGCTCGCCAGCACACGGCCAACGTCTTCACTGTAGCCCTTGATGCCTTTACGGTGCATGAGGCGCTTCATGGTGCTGCGGTTGTTCTTGGTGCGACGTAGGTACTCCTGGAACGCTTCGTCTGCCGCCTTGTCACCAGTGGCATCTAGTCCTAGCATCTCGCCAAACAATTCAGCCGTTTCAGGCGTCACGCCAGCGAACAGTTTAAATTCTTCCTTGGATAACGCGCCTTGGGTGACAGTGTAGTTGTTGTCATTACCGTACAAGGCGTCCATCTCTGCCTTCATCTTGCGAGCTTCATAGGCGGATTCAAACATACCAAAGTATTCACGGTTGCCATCAGCGTCTACCACGTCGACCGTGTATTGACCAAAGCGAGACAGTGGCGCATAACCATCATCCATTAGTTTGTTGGTGCGGAACTGCGACTCTTTGATATCTTTGAGCGTCTGCTTTAATGCCTTCTCTTTTCTTGGGTTGGCTTGTATCAAGCTATTGATATGCTGCTCGATATTAAAGACCGCTTCGCGTAACGTGCCAGCCTCCATGACTGCTGCTTCGATATCGTTGGCATCTTTACCCAAGCGGCGTAGCATGTCTGAGCGCGTCAAGCTATCAAGGCTTTTATCGGTTGCGGATCTGAACTCGCGGTACAGCTCGATTTGCTCATCTGATAAATCAAACTTGCTGCGTAGCTCGCTGTCTTTCCAGACAAGTCCAGCGTTGACTTCCTCGTCAATAATGCCATTAATAAAGCGATTGGCTTGGATGTTGTTCAAGGTCGCAAGCTGTTGCAACTGTGCTGGCGTGATGCGGTTGGCATCCTTTAGCATCTGTAAGCGGTCTTGCTTTGAGGTTGCCATTACCTTTTTGCGCCAGTCCTCAATAAGTACCGCCTTACCGTCAAGGTCGCGGCCCCATAGCAGCGTACCCTCAAAAATTGGCTTGCTTAGCGCTTCATTATCCTTGGCACCGATAGCGGACTTTGTGATATCGCGTAGTGAATCAAGCTGCGGCAATAGTCTTGGTGCAAGCTCTGAGGCTTTGGCTGCATAGAACGACACATCATTGATAAACTTCTCAGTGTTTTCAAAGACAGGTTTAAAGTATGGGTTGCGCTGAGCTAGGTTATACATCGTACCAATGGTCTTATGCCACCATGACAGCTTGCCTGGCGGTGCAGATGACGCCCAGTCGTAAAGTCGTGTCGCCGTTTCTTTAGCGATATTGCGTGGGTCGAACTGGTCATTCATGCCAGCGGCGCGACTAAACTTCATGCCGTCAGCACCTTGGCTATAGCGGATATCGTTATTATTACTATCAAACGTGCCAGCGTTATCGGTGGCGGATTTAATTTGGTTGGAATCAAAAGCTACTATTTCAACAAATTCATTAAAGTCGTTTTTTCTTATAGCGCCATCAAAACCATTGCTTAACAAATCCTCTTTGTTAGAGTTTATAAAATTATCAGCGTCAGTAAATATGTCTGGATTTCTTATGTTTGCATAACCATTAATAATATAACCATTTTCGTTATCAAAATAACCTTTGTTCATAGATGCAGAGTGAGCGTATGATTCAGCAACTGAAATTTTAGGGCTAAGAAAAAAACCATCTATTTGGTTGCCATCTGTAACCCTATCTGATTTTTCAAAAGTATTGAATTTTTCTGATGTACCGTGATGCAATATTAACGGCTCGCCATTGTCATCGACTATCTTAGACGCATTTTTAGGGTCGTTCTCCCAATCACCGAACCATTTTTTAAAGGCTGGCGTGCGAACTTGTAACCATTGTTGTTCGTTCAGATTAGTATCTTCACCATTAGGCGCTTTCATCCACTCGTCTGTGCCCTCGTACTTATCGCGCACGTCCTGCATCTGCTTATCAGGAATATTTGGGTCGCTAAACTGTGGCGCTGCATTAGCCACATTGTCTAGCGAGCCTTGCTTCTCAACCTCATTTACCATGCGTTCAGCGAGTGACAAGATATCTTGCGAGTTAATGGCAATCGGTACGCCAAGCGTATTTTTAAGCCATGAGCGTATCGCCATCACCATGCGATTAATCATGCCAGCCACCTTGCCTTGCTTGGCTTGCTGGCGTGCCGCGAGCGTGAGTAGGTACGGAAGATACTCATCGAGCGCGTCTTGCTCATTGCGAGCGACCTTATCTGCCATTGCTTTAGCTTGTACGGCTAATGGGTCGCCTGATTTCACTAGATCGTCAAAGTCTTTCATCAGGGCGTCGTAGGCTTTCTTGTCCATCAAGCCTTGCATCCCGCCATGACCGCCAAGCTCGTGAAGGAAGGTCGGAATAATCATATCGTCAGATAGATTATCAGCAATCAAGGTGGCCTTGCCGTTGTGGTATAGGCCATCCACGTCACTAGGAATGGTTAGCTTTCCATCGACTACATAATCAGACAATACTTTGATATCAAGCTTGCCATCAGCCATGAGCTTACTAATAGTCTCTTTGCCAAACTTATCGTTTAGTTTGCCAATGACTTGCTGGCGGGTGGTCTGCGTACTGCCTTTTGCTTTATTGCCAGCGTTGGGGTTAGCGCGCTCAGATTCAGGTTTGCTAAACATGAGCTTCGTTTGCTGTGCAATGATACGGTTTTTATCACCTTCTATCTTTTGATCGTAACGCTTTATCTTCACGCCAGCATCACGCAGCACTTTTACCGCTTCGGGATTAGCGTCTTTTGGTACGATAGCGGTATCAAATTCATTAAACTGCACAGCACGTTGAGCCTTGGCCTCAAAGTATTCGGTCGGTAGGTTTGATAAGTAGTATGTTAAGTCGTCGATTATCTTCTTGGCTGCTTTATTAGTACCAAAAGCCTCTTTGATACTCGCAGCACCATCAGCAATAGCGTTGGCTGCATCACTGGTGTAGTTCCAACTATCCGCGTCAAACTTGTAATATGGTCTGAGGTTCTCGATAGCGTCAGAAAAAACCTGATTGGATTCTTCTTTTATTTTTTCAAAGTCTTCTTTAGGTATAATTTTTTCTCTGCGAGCCTGAATATCTTTGAGTGTTTTTAGCTCGTTAGCGTAAACCGAACGAACACTGCCAGCGCCATAGGAGAAGTTTTCACCATTGTTTAACTTGCCTGTCATCTCTTTAACGACGTTTTCAAGATTGTAAGGCGCGTACTTACGATTGCCGCCAGGCGTAAAGCCTTTGAATAAAACCTTACCGTCCACAAGACTATTGAATTTGTCGGTCGCCCATTTCTCAAAACGTCTTTGTATAAGAGGGCTACGCATTTTTTCAGTCAAGTCTTTACTGAGCTGAGCATAATCTTTGCCGTCGCTTTGTTTGTATCGATTAACTTTATCAAGAAAACGGTCAAGCTGGTTTCTATCCAAACTACCGTCTTCACCAAAGTAAATGCTTTTAACAAACTCAATATCTGCATCGGATGTCTGGTCTTCGCCTTTAAACTTCGCTCGTGCCGCCATAGTTTCCATGGTTTCTTGCATCTGAGATTCAAAGTAACTGGTAGCTACTGCCAAGAATTTAGGGTTGTCAGCGGCGGCCTGCCTACCTAAGTCTATCTTGGCGGCTGCTTTGATAGCTGGTTCTATTTTTGCGTTTTTAAGCTTTGGCTCTTTACCGATAGACTTTAGGAACTCATATTGCACAGCCTCGGAGCGTAGTAGCCTATCAGCACCTTCCGCTAAGTCACTTGTAGTAGGTGCTCGTAGCTTGTACTGACTGCCAGATAATGAATTTTCAAAATCTCTAAATTTCTTTTCATTGATATCAAATATAGGGCGCGGCTGGCGAGGTGAATAAATATCTGCATCATAGGTTGGCATATCCTTACCCGTGATAAACAACGGATCTGCCACTAAGGTAATTTCTCCATAGCCGGAAAAATCAGATACTTCAGAACGAATGACAGCAATCGATGGTGCTGCTAAGCCGCCAAGTTCGGTTGCCGCAAGCACGCCTTCACTGGTAATGTTGTGCACAACAAGCAAGTCTTTTAGCTCTGCCGTCTCGGATAAGCCAGCGGCGCGACTGAATTTTGGTTCGCTTGGTTTTGGTGCGATGGTTTTTTCTGCTAACTGCGCCTCCATACGCTCACGAACACGGCCTTCCATTGCGTCAAATTGGGCGTCAGTGATATCGTATTCACCATCTTCATTGGCGGTGATGCCCATCTCGTTAGCGACTTCCGACTGGACTTGTGAATAGCTCTTGCTTGGCTGCATTGCCTTGCTTGGCTCAGTGCGTTTCTTGCGGCGTTCTTCCGCCTCTTTTTCTCTACGCATTACCTTGTCGTTATAGCTTTCATTAAACGTGGTTGGTGTTGTGCCGTCTTCCACCAGATTAGCGTAAGCCTCTGCTTGTTCAGCGATAGGTAGGTTCTCGAAACTGGCATTCTTTTTAAGACCAGCTTTCTTATACAAGGCATCTGATAGACCGCGCTTTGCCAAATCCTCTTGCACTTCAACTGAACGTAGTTTGTAATCTGATACCGCTTGTTTTTTTACCGAGCTTTCACTAACTGCCTTCTTAGGTTTTGGTGCATCAGCCTTTTGCTTTGCAAGATTTCTATCGATAGCATTATTCATGCCATCTACCCACTCACCTATTGGCACATCACGTACTGGCGGCTCGGTAGACTCAACCTTCGGTCTAGTTTGCTTAGGCGATGGAATATTAACCGTAGGGTTTTCATCGGTTAGCTGCGTGGCTGGCTCATTATTGAGCACATTAGGCGCATCAGTTTCCATATCGTCATCGAAAGATAGACCGCCCTGTTTCGGGTTGCCGCGACCAGTAATAGCATTGATACGTGCTTGAATGTTATCGCCTATGGCTTTGGCTGAACGTCGATTGTCAGAGTACATTTTAAGCATCTCAGTCGCGCCAGCGCTTAATCCTTCACCAAACATGTCGTCTTGATTTAGATAAGTTTCTACGTCTTGACCGCTTTTAACGATATCTATATAAGCCTGTGCTGCATCGCCCAAGTCTGTAGCTAATGTATTGGTGAAAGCGTCACCACTTTTCACATTGCTATTAATTTGGCTTATTTGTGGTGCTTTACTGGTCAACGTTTTAAGAATGTTTTGCGAGCCTTCCCCCAGCGTCTCAGATATAGCAGTAACTAAGTTTGGCGCATTGTATGCATCTTGAATGATGGCAGATTCAACACGTCGTTTACCTTCTTGTGATAACGCGCCAGCATCATCCATCATGGCTGATTGCTCGGTAGCAGGGAGGCCAGATATAAAGTTCTTAACGTAGCTGCTGCTTTGATATAAATTCATATTGCCATCGGCACCAAAAGCTAATTGGCTGGCGTCAGGTAACCGCTTAGCGTCGACCACTGCTTGTTCTGTTGAGCTCATGCGAGCAACCGCCGGCTGATTCGCTACTGCTGCAAACTCATTTCTATCCATATCGGACATATTACGACGTACCAGTACCGGCGCTTGCATATTATTAACAGCGTTTGTATCAAGGCCATACTTGCCAGCGCTCTCACTGACAAACTGACGGTATGCCTGCGCTTTCTCACCACCTTGTTGATAGGCGCGTCTGATTGCCATTGTTCGGCCATTGCCTGAGTCGACTACATTATCGTTGGCACCAATGAAGGGGGAGCCGGTCGATATGTCAGAGCTTGCACCCAACATATTTGGCTGTAGTTTATTAGCCATGTCATTGACTTGTTTTTGACTGCCGGCACGTGTACGGTCGCGTGGCTGCCGCTCAGAAGGGAAGTCTGGGTTTGGGCTAAAGGTATCGGTATTGCTAGTGATAAGCTGGCTTGCATCGATTACATCCCACTGTGATTGTATTTCATCACCTTTAGGTGTGTATGCGACTGTCTTAGCCTTTGCTTCATCAACGACGCGCGCTTTTGGGTCAACCTGTTTTGATTGTACTTCCATTTGTGGCATTAATGAGGCTTCACGCAGCATCTTATTTTTAACTGGAATAGATTTGGGCTCATCAATAATGGCTTGTAATAAGCGTGCATATTCTGGGCTTGATTGGTCGGCACCCTGCAAGCGTGCGCTCATAGATTGCTGCCACTTGGTTTGTGTGGGCAAATTCTGAGCTTCAGTAATTCCACTATTTTCTGATACTGGGTTTATTCCCAAGGTTTGGGTGAGGGTATTGTTTGAAGCTGACTGTTCATAAGAATTAGGCGTCACATTTCTAGCGCTTGCCTGCTCAAAGTTGGCAGCGACCGAACTGGCGCCACTATCCACGGCAATAGCAGCAGCTGCACTTAAGCCGCCCTTATTGGGGTCGAGCCCCATGCGTTCAGATAGCTTACGATTGTCAGTGGCTTCAAGGTTGCCAAACCCTAATGCATCTTTTGGTACTGGCGTATTGTCTTGCAACTCACCACGTAGTCGCCTTGCAAGTCTTTCGACGTTAGCAGCTCGCACGCTCTGGATGTTTTCATTCACATCATTGGCAGTTTGTGCGGTGCCGTCAGCTGTGACTTCAAAATCACTGCGAGGTGCTGGCAAGCGTGGGTCGCTACCGAACTGCTCATAACCTTCAGGAACAGGTGTAATATCATTTATGTTAGGCATGCCAGCGTCGCGCGCGCTTCTTGCTTGCTCTTGCTGCTGCGCTAAGTAGTTATTGTATTCAGCCTCACTAAAGACTGTGCCGTCTTGTGTGGCGCTGAATTGACCACCAAGCTCGCTATTGTATGGTAGCTCAGGATCAGGATTCAGGTTGCGCATACCATTGGCATCTGGACCTTGACCACGATTAAAGTAATCCGGGTTAGCGTTCTCAATCCCATTAGGATTATTGGGGTCGCTTATTCCACCCTGATAGCCAAGTTGATTACCGCCACCTGGTCTATCAGGACTGGGAGCCCCAAGTCTAGGTACTTCTTGGCCCATATCTTCTGTTGGCGTAATGTCGCTGGCTGGTTTATTGTTGCGAGTAATGCCACCAGCAAACCCACCCATCGCCGCACCTGATAAAAGACCAAGTACGGCAGCAGCATCGACGCCTTCTTCTACTGGTTTGTCTAGAGCGATATTTTGCAGTACTGTCTCTGATACAGACTGCGGTAGCTCCTCTAATAAACCTTCGGTGACCGCACCTTCCAAGGCACGTCTAACAATGTTCTTTTGCTTGACTGCACCTTCTGCACCCTCGTTAGCAGCACGCCCACTTGCTGTGCGTGTGCCACCAGCTAGCATAGTGTCGATATCACCGATACCAAGTTTCTGTGCAACTTTACCGCCAGCAAAACCAAATCCTGCAGTAGTGGCGCCGGTAGCGGCAGCAAGTCCCGTTTGCTTGCCAGTCAATAGACCGTCATCAGTTTCTTGACGTATCTGTTCAGCTGACATGCCAGCACCAACTAAGCCTTCTCCTATGGCACCCCTTACGATTGGCGATAGACCTTTAGCCGCAAGACCTATGCCTTTAGAGTATGCGCCGCCAAGCCCCATTGATGGCAGGGACTCAAGGACCGTGTTAGTAACCAACGACGGATTACTGATAGCCTTACCAAATTTAGCGCCAATACCGTCGGCATCCTGAAATTCTTTTTTCTGCTCTTTATACTTGTCGGTTTTCAAATCACCGATAAATTCATGAGCTGCTTTCGCATCGTAGCCTAATGTATCTTTAAGAGTTTTTCCCGCAAGACCACCAGTAGGTATGTTGGCAAGACCAACCACTGCTTCACCGACACCTAAAGCGCCGTCAGCAAGGAAGGATAAGCTTGCATCGCGTACGTGTCCTAGCACACCCTTGTCTCTGGCTGGCGCGTCTTGCATGAAAGCTGAAATAGCATCGTTACGGTTGTATGGCTTTTGCTCTTTATCTTTATTGTTATCCATGTCGACTACCTCAACGCTTCAAGTTGTTTACGACGTTCTTCAGTGCTCAGACTGGTATTGTTTTTTATTGCTATAGCGCGTGGGTCATTGGCGTAGTCAATAGGCTCTAGAGGAATGGATCGAGTTTCACCAGTATTTCTGTTAAGTAGCACGTCAGGGTTTTTAGTGGACGTCAAACCATCTTCAGATAAGGTTTCGCCACCGCCGATACTGGTCCAATACTCTTTGTCTGAATCGGCATTAGAGCCTTTGAGCATTTGAATTTGTGCAGCAACCGCTGACTTCTGCTCTTCGGTTTCAGCGGCAGCATATTTGTCGTAGAGAGCGTTTAATTGCTTTGGCATGTGATTGGCAACATCATCGTTGGCTTGCTGCATATCTAAGCGTCGGGTATTAAAATCGTTTTCTTGCTGGGCCTGTGCCGCCGTCTGTCGGAACTTATCTGCATCAAAACCGAGCTGTTGGCTGGCACGGCTATTCGCACCACGCTCATTCAGCTCAGCGCGTGAGTTTTCGCCACTCTGTGACATAGCTTCTTGCGCCAATTTCTGCGCAGCGTTCATCTGTGTGGCGTACTGCTCGTTGGCATACTTCTGATCATCACCATTTAGGATTGAGTTTTTAAGGGCAATTTGACCGGTGGTCAGTCCAGCACCATTTTTGTGTGGCTTAATATCCATTGCTAGTACTTGCCTGCGACTGTCTTCACCATAAGCTTTACGAGGTGGCGGCATTACAGTAAATCCAAATCCATTATTGACGCCACCCATTGTTGGTGCAATCGGCTGTGCTACGGGTGCATTGTTATCTACAGACACGCCAAACTTTTTATTGTCAGGATTGCCGCGTGTCACGCCTTCCGCATAAACGGGGTTTAACACGCTGGCATCATCATCAATACCTTGCTTGGCTCGCGCTTCCTTGGCTATGGTTCCGTCATCTACATTGACCGACTTAGCAGCGTTGGGGTTGTTCATCACTCCAAGGTTAGGGGAAGGCTTAGGCGTAGGACGGTTCATTATTCCAAGATTAGATGAAGGCTTTGCTACCACTGGATTTGTCGAAAGTCCGGCTTGCTCTTGCCCTTGTGCTTTCATTTGTTGTACTGCTTGCGGTTGCTCTCTAACTGGCAACTGAACCACTTTGCGCGCTTCTGCCAATGTAGCGGCTTGAGTCTTGGCTTGATCCTGCTTATTTGTTTCTATTTGCGCCAAAGCTTGATTTCTAGTTTGTCGGCCCGCCTGAACTGATGCTTGCATTTGAGCCTGGGCGGGAGTGGGTGCTAGGACTGACCCAACTCCTAGCTGTGCCTGTTGCCCTAACTTGCCAGCACCAAGCAGACCACCTTGGCTTGCATTGGCTCCAAAACCTAGTTTCTCTCTATTACTGTTGAATTGCTCACGACGTTTCTTTCTCTCTTCATCTGACACAAAACCAAAAGACATGATATTTCTCTCTAACTGAATGATTATGAGTACAGTATGAGCAATATTGCGCGACATCTAAAACCTTATAGCGGTGCTGATGAAATACCTTAAACGGAATTGTCCTGAAGGTTTTACAAAACTCAATTTTGAGCTTTGCTTTAAAGTCAATCACTTGCAGGCCAGTCTTTCTTATTGATTAATAAACATCAGCTTTAACGCCTATCGTATTACTTGCCACGTTATCTACCTCACCCTCATAGGCAGGATCATCTTTAACCACACTAAAGGCATTGCCGTTATTGTTCGCAATGCTGTGTAGCAAGCTGGTTAGCGCGTCGATTGGCGAGCTATCAACATCATCAAGTCCGTATGCCTGGCGCTCAAGCGTGACAAGTTTGGTCATGGTGTCTGCCAAGTCTTTCATCACTCGGACGTGATTAGATAAAGACGTGACGCGCTCATACGCTTCAAGCGCGGACTCGTCAATCGCATTAGCTTTTAACGCTGCAATAAACAAGTCTTCTAAGCGCTTGCGGTTATCTGCGCCAATCTGTGCCCTCAAGTCATCGAATAGCATCATGGACAGCTGGCGAGCTGTGCCAATATCTTTTCGGTGAGATATGCGAATACTAGCGGTAAGCTTGGCATTCTCCTCTACAGTAGTGTTATCCATATTCTCTAAGCGTCCAACTTCACGCTTAACAGCATTGGCATTAACAATCTTATCCGCTTCTAATCTAATACGCTTACCAAGGTCACGTGACCAACCATTACGTTTGGCTCTTGACCGTAGCGTACTGTCTTTAAGACCAAATTCTTTTGCTATTTGAGCGACTGTCTTAACGTTTGCACGATACGCAAGCTCAACGCTCTCCCAATTTACCTTCACTCTATCACTCATCACATACTCCAATGCCTTTGTATGTATGCATTTGACTACATTGAAGTGCGCTAAGTCGAACCTTATGGGGGTGGGTTTGCGCGATTATATGACTATATTCTGTCATGCATAATCGTTCTAACATCACTCAAAAGGCTTTCTGTTGATGATAGTTAATCGATATAACTCGGTTATGAGTGAAGCGATAATTGAATCAGAATGGTCAAAGTTGCTGCTAGTAACTTTATAAATTTTGGAGTACTTTTAATGTTAAATGAGACGAGGGGAGGTTTAGCCATGCGGAAGGTATTTATTGCTGCGGGTTATATGTTAATAGCTTTGAAACTAATATGCACACCAGCACAGGCTAACTCTGATGGAGATTATAGGGAGTCAGTACAAATGCAACAGTATGAAGAGGAGGAGGATCTTAGTGTTTTTGAGCTGATACTAATAATAGCGTGTGTCGTGGGAGTTTCGCATTGGCTCAGGTTTAAGTAAGATTAATAAAATATAACTATTGTCTATAATTGTTAGACATGTGACGAGTATGGCGGATATACTTCCTGTATTAAAACAGTACTGGAATAGGACTAGTCATGGATAGCATCATAATTTTTGGCCTTTGCTTAGCAGCGTTAGTTGTTATCGTTGCATCGTTCTGGTATTTATTCCAAACCGTTCGAATTATGTGGGGTTACAGCTCTATATTAGCGATTGCCGCGGTACTTTTCAGTCCGCTCGTTCACATTGTTTTTTATTTTATTCCTAAAGATGATTTTGATCAGTATGAAAGAAGTCTATTCAAAAAGTACTTTTTATCTATTGCTGCCCTAGCTATATTAGGGGTCGTTGTGTCTATCGTCATACCTTCTATCATCGGACAAGACCAAGCTGGCGAGATGACGGGTGAGGTTGATACTAGCCAGCCTTGGGATTGGGACATACGTGCGGAGAATCAAGAAGAGGTACTAGCATTAGCGGCCGTTGACACTAACGATGAGAATGCTGAAAGACTACATTACGAAGCTATTTATCAAGCTCATCCTGATGTTGAAAGTGTTATGGAGAGCCCTGAATTTGAGTCATGGCTGCAAGGTAAGCCGGCAGCAGAGCAAGATGATGTTTCGAGAATTTTAAATGAAGGTACAGCAGCAGAAGTAATATATGTTTTTAGTACTTTCAAAAAAGACTTAAAGAATTATAGAGATTATGAATATCAAGCTAAACGTGATAATGCACAGGCTTTGGCTCAAAGGGATTATCAAGAAAAACAAAGTCGTGAACTAGAAGCTATTAAAGCTCATAATCAAAGAAGTCAGCAAGCACAGTATCAGCAGTCGCAACAACAGCTATCCGCCCAAGCATCACTACCAGCCCAAGGAGCTAGCACTGAACGTCAGTTAAGCTACGATGAAAAGCTTGAACGCGAAAGAATAAAAGCTTTAATCAGCCAACCCATTAAAGGGTCTAAAGGCCTCACAGCATCACAAACAGAACAGTTAGTAGCTTTAGAACAAGCTCCGGCGCCAACTGTGAGACGTGGTTACAACGAGCGATTAGAGTATGAGAGAGAAAAAGCTAGGATAAGGGAGCCTGCTAAAGGGTCGAATGGAGAGTTAACACGTGCTCAAAGAGATGCATTAGTTGCGCTGGAAACAGGCCAGCCTATACCATCACGCTAATCAATATTGAATAATGTGTTTAAGCACCCTATACCAATAAAAAAGCCCTACATTATTATGTGGGGCTTTTATTTATGGCTGGCTAGTATAAATACTTTATCTCTATACGCACCAGCAGAGATATCTTAAAGCCATGGTTATCACACGTTCACCCTCATGGGGAACGTGTGATATTGATAAATAGAATAGATGTAGCGTTACGCGTGAACATTACTTGCTAGCGCTTCCTGTAATTCTCTAACCTGTCTACGCAATGCCTTCATTTGACGCTTACTTTCTGCTATTGCGGCAGTTGTTATATGACCTGCTTGGATATTGCTCATCTGGATGGCTTCATACATAAAATACTCACCAATCTTTCTTGCCTCGCAGGGCGTGAGTTTTATAACAATATCACCAGCCTTGTCAGCTATCTCTAAGCTAACAGTGCCGTCATTTAGCGTGGTCTTACTAATGATACGTGATGCTGGATGCTGAATCACTGGCACATAAACACCACTCACTACTCTATCGAGCAAGCCTTCTTCTTCGAGTATCGATAAGCTCTCTGTTATACTGATTCTTTTTAAGTTAAGCACTGCCTCCAAGGTTATGCGTGACACGACCTGCCGCTGATTATGCAAATCAATAGCGGCCTCTAATACCATCTGTTTATTCGTCATCTGCATGTGATTCATCCTCAAATTAATATATAATTAATATGCGATAACATTGCCTTGTTACTTGCCAGCCAAAGCACTCATGCGACCAACATGAGTGCTTTTTATTATTCTAATCAGTAGGCTTCATAGTGAGAGCTACTATAATATTAATACTCATAACTGCTCATAACTGCTCATAACTGCTCATTAACTCCCGTAATCCGGTATCTCGTCCAAGTCGCCCATCATTGGTATGTAATTGGTGAAGCGCGCGTATTGCCCTTCAAAACCTAACCTGACGGTGCCAGTTGGTCCGTTTCTGCTTTTGGCCAAGATGATCTCAGCTGAACCATCAAGCTTGGCACTACCGCCTTTCTCTTTTTGCTCGTAGTAATCGTTACGGTAAATGAAAGTGATAAGGTCAGCGTCTTGCTCAATCGTTCCTGAATCACGCAAGTCGGACATGATAGGCCGCTTATTAGGGCGCTTTTCAACGTCACGGCTTAACTGTGATAGCAAAAATACGGGGCAACCAAACTCATGACCCAATGCTTTTAGCGTGCGAGTGACTCTGCCAATATTATCAATCTTGTATTGCCCATCAAGCCCGCCCATTATCTGCAGGTAATCGATACCAATGGCTGATAACTTTCCACCACCTTCACGCTTAATGCGGTTCAAGTGAGTGCGTATCTTCGCAATGGTGATATCTTTTTCATCCACGATGGTTAGCGGCATACTTTCCTGGTCTGATATAAAGCGCTGCATTCGGGCCCATTCATCGGTGCTCAACTGACCTTTTCTGATAGAGGTAAGCTCAACCTGAGCCTCAGCGCTTGCCAGCCTGTCCATGACCTGCTCAGATGGCATCTCTACGCTAAAGAATACAGCTTCACCTTCTCGGTACTTGGCGATATAGGTAAGCCAATTCATAACCAATGCAGTCTTACCCATTGAAGGGCGAGCGGCGACCACAACTAGGTTACCAGCATCAATCATCATCAAGTTATCAAGCTCAGGGAACCCAGTAGAAATGAAGTTATTAACACCATCTTTTGCCGCTGCAATACGCTCAATCATTCCACCCATGAGGTCGCCTACTCGAGCACAGCTGTTGTCGGTATCACCCACTTCAAGATTGGCAATGGCGCTCATAACCTCGTTATTAATCTCAATCGTCTGATTGTCACCTTCCTCAAGCTTCTGTATGCCATACATCATCTGGGCAATGGACTGGCGGCGAATGGAGCGGCTTTTGACCAACTGGGCATGGTTGCGCAAACTACTGGATGTAATATTTGGCACCAAACTCATTTGGGCAAAGTAACCAGGCGGGCAGCAATCCTCATTGAGCTGATTGCGCTCTTCAAGCAAGTCCATCACCATGACCTGATCGTAAGGCTTGCCGCTCATGGCTAAGTCACTGACTGCCTGATAGATAGCGCGATGCCTTTCAGCCTCGAAGTCCTCAGCAATAATAACGTCGCTGACCATATCGAATGCACCATCTCTGCCCAGCAGCTGATTAAGTACGCATTGCTCAACCTGAATAAATCTCTTTTGGTCCTCAATCATTGGGCAGCTCCTGCAATCTGAATGTCTGACATTTTGGTTCTGTAGCTACCCCAATCGCAATGCGTCACCAATAGGTTTTGCTGTAAGCGGTCCCATGCTCTATCGCCCAAATATTCACGCAAGGCCCTGATGTCCATATTGGTTGTTATGACGGTTGGTGCTCGGTTGTAGCGCAAGGCGATTATCTGAGCAATACGCGCACGGTCTTTGTCGTGGCCGTCACCGGCGCCCAAGTCGTCGATGATTAGTAGCTCATTGGACACAAGCTCCTGAAGGTAATCATATTCACTAACCTGATAATTTCCCCAATGACCTCTTGCCTGCGCACCAATGTCAAAAGACGTTATCAGCTCGCAAGTGTGATCATAAAAATCTTGTTGGTTGTAGCTCTTAAACTCGCTTGGCAATGACCGCTCTTTGACCAAGTAATGATTAACCGCAATAGCATTGGCCAACATTGTTTTCCCCGTGCCGGTAGGACCAAGGATAACGACATTACGTGAACGACTATCGATGGTTTTGCTGTACTGCTGTAGCTGTGCGATTTTGGCGCGCTGGTCTTCGCCTTTCGCTGGGTCGTACTCCCAATCGCTAAAACGTCCCATATTCGCGCTCACGCCCTTGGCTTTCATTTTGGCTAGCATTAGCGCTCTCATGATGCCGCGGTCAGTCTTTAGGCGCTCTTCGTTGGCAAGTACGCGCTTTTCTTCACTACACTGACAGCAATCAACTTGACCTCTTATATCCCTGTGCTTTGTCTGACCATGGATAGTGCAATCAGCCAATATCTCACGGATAACCATAGCCCCTAACTCAATCCGCGATAATTCTTTAATAATTTCCATAAGGCGCTCCTGTTCCGCTAGATAGTCCATCCAAAGGGTCATAATTCGGATCTTCATACTTTGCATTTACATTCATGCTACTGTAAGAAGGTTTCGACTGTTGATTGGTACCTGGTTCATCAACAATGATGTCGTCTAGCCAGCCCTTATTATTCAAATAAGTGTATGGGTCTTTGCGAAACTTCTTCACTGGTGTTGAAGCAACGTATGCCGGCAAGTGCTGCATAATCTCTTCACGTACCTTGTCACTAAGAGACTTCCACTTGGCCTCGCATTTATCTTTAGCTACTGACTTGGCATAGGTCTTCCAAAAAACATCAAAAGGAATATTTAGGACTTTTTCACCATCGTCATTAGAGTTAGTTAATGGTTTATGGTTAATAGTTATTGGTTTATGGTTAGCATTGCCTTCGCTATGCGTTCGCATTGCGTTCGAATCATTATCGCTTGAAGCCTTGTCTTTACTAGCTTTTGAGTCTTTTTTCTTCCATCTGGCATTAGCAGATTTACGCGCTTTTTCTGATTTTTCTTGATATTTGGCTATTTCTTGCTCAGCTCTGTCGTTGATATAACCATCTTCTGTGAGTTCGAAGAAGTAACGCAAAACCACCGCAATGCTGTCGCTATGCGTTCGCATATTGATAAGCATAGCAATCTCATCTATGTCAGCCGGAAGAGGTGACTCATTGAGGTATTGATAATCAAGCATACGCCTGTAAGCCAAATCTTGCAGAGGCTCCAAAAAATTGGTCTTGCTCATATAGTCTTTTGGGTGAAATGTGTAGTAGTGCATTACATACCCCCTGCTTGGCTGAGCGTCAAAAACCATGCTGACGTAGATTTATCAGCTCGGACAGGTGCAATCTTGCAGACAGTTATGCTATTATCATTCTCGTGGTGTTTAACCACTGATCTGAATGGTGTTTGCTTGCCTGCTAGTCCTTGCCGTGGAATTAGCACGAAAGTATTTATCAGTACCAAGAAGCCTGAGCTTATCGCTCGGGCTTTTTTATAGGCGTTCGTTTTATGCAGTAGGGTAGTCATCGCTCCCTCCCTGCCGGTTTATTTGTTTAAGATATTGCTTGGAAGGCTGACGAGTAGCGCGATACTTCTTGTAGTAACTTTTACGCTTTGCATGACGGCGGCTTTGCTTGGATGGGTAGCTATTTTTCATAATGCCACCTCCGGCTCTTTCTTAAGACCAGCCAAATCATCTTCTGAATAATGATGGAAGTCTTGCGCTAGATATTGTCCGAGGTCGGCAAGTTTTTGAGCTTTGTATGTATCACCACTTTCAAGGTCATTCTTGATAGTAGTGAATAAAGCGTCAAACCATGAAAGGCGCTGCATTTCAACTTCTTTGGCGTTTATCAAGTCGTTAGCTAGTTTATTAATACTCATGCTGACACCTCAGTACCAAAGGTGGTTTGAGCCAATGATTTATTGATGGTGTTCAATCTACTACTAAGTAAGTCGGCCCATGTGTCAGTAGAATCATGCGACAAGCGTGCCATTGATGCTGCTTGGCTTGGCGTCATCTTCTCTTGATATATCATCCATAACAGCATGCCAACATCATTCAATAAGCCAATAGCGCCGCCGATATCACAAGCAGTGTCCGATAGCTCGACTGAAGATATTAAAATAACCTCATCGTCATCAGCTTCGGTAATATCGATTACTTTGCGTTGGCTTGATTGGGTGGTAGAGGCGTTGCTATATAGAGTAGCAATCGCTTGGCGGTTAGATGGTGTGTCGTGAAATAGGTTTGGCCTATAGTCACCTGTTTCTGTGTCAGACGCTGGGACAAAATAGCCTTGTTCGTCGTAATAGAAATAGCTGCCATCGTGAGTAAGTGATAATAAATCACGTTGGCCATATTGGTCAGCTATGAGAGTAAACGGCTCGCTACTTAATGACGGGCACAGAACAACATCACCAATAGCAAAGATAGCTTGTTTGGTAGCTAGTGTAGGGGTGGTAGTTTTTGAGGTCGTGCGAATTGAATTACCCATGATGGATAGCTCCTGAACAATTAGTTAGTTTGTTGCCACCCAAAAAAAGGGTGACAGGTTATTAACTACCGTGTTCAGACGGCGGGGCTTATTTCCCACAAGGGGTCTTTTATTCGGCCCACTTAACCCGTCATAGATGTTCGCACCGATGGTATCGGTACTATATTTATGACTTGTCTGCAGTGCAGAAATATTCGTATTTATGTCATTGGTAAATCGCTGATAGTTAGTCAGACAAATTTTGGACATAAAAATAGCCAGGGAATGACGGTTTGGCTTTACCGCTGAACAATTAGTAGTAGGGCTATAGTAACGCTTGTCATCATGACTTGTAAAGCCCTGTTTTTCACTATTGCTAAAATCAAATAAATGGGTAATGACCGGTGTTACAACAGAAAATGAAATGCTCAAACTTGCATGCTCTTTAACAGAGCGCTTCACCTGAGCGACTGAACTCGAAACATTAGCAATTAAACTCAAATTATTACTATTAAGACTCGAATTTGAGTATTTACAGTCGTAATTTGAGCCATGATAAGGTCTTAGGTTGGTTTTGATGTTATTAGTCATGAGCAAGCAACTCCCCTATGCTTTTGCCTATTTCAGTAAGTTGCACTGATTCTGCCCTGACGCCTCTATGCATGTAGGTGTTAGTAAGCTGCGCTATTATCGCTATCGTGCCTACGACGTTAGCATTGCCATCGATAGACTGCTTTAGGTGCTTAAGGTAACGTCGATCCAGCCATGTACCGCCAATACAAGAGTTATTGGAGTTGGTTGTTGCTAGCGTTAAGCTCATGGCGATATACGTAACATCCGTTGAGCAATCATTCATCTTGTCCGCATTTTTGCTATCCGGGTGTTTTACATGATACGCCAGTGTTTCCAGCACTTTGGATCTGATGGTTAGGGCCCTCGATAGGTTATCAACAAAATCGTGTGTTACCCATACGCCATCATCTGCATTTACGGCCGCTAAAGCATCATGCTTGGCACGATGCTCCTTTGTTGCTTCGTTTATGCTGGCTAGAATGCCGTCATCTTTGTTGGTGGTACTACAACCCGTTCCGTGAGTATCGGCAGGCTTATTGACCTGACCACTCACGTACCGGGTACGCTCTTCCTTGTTGATATTGTTAAATTTAGACACGGTCCTTCTCCTCGATCCAATAGAGCTCAAAGCGCTTACCATTTTTAGTGACAGACTTACCTTGTATTTTCACGCCTGCCCTCCGTAATTCATGGACACGCTGAGCAAGGCATGTAATTTGATAGAGCTCGTAAGAATCCCACTTTGATATGGGTGCGCCAGTCATGAGATGGGCTTTGATAGTGTCTGTTTGGGTCGCTGTTACTGCCTGCCGTGGAGTAATCATAGTTATGCCTCGCTACTGGCAGCTTGGCTATGACTATCTAACCATTCGTTTATTTCAGATAAGCGCCAAACGCTGGCATGACCAATCTTTATTGGAGCCGGGAACTGGTCGTTTTTAATTAGATGATAGATGTGTTTAATAGAGAAGCCGGTAATGCCGCGTGTAGCAGGCTTAGCGGTGACGGTGCGCCGTTGGCCTGATCGGGTGATATAAGTCTTGGCTTTGCGCTCGGGTTGATTGGCAAGGTCTGCCATTCTTAGGTATTGATCGACTAACGTCATGGTAGTTCACCTCTTCGCATTTAAAGTAATGGGCGGTAACGCCCTGCTGTGAGGTGAATGTTAAGTGATGGCATCGGCTATCATGCAAGTGCTATTGATATGATGTTATGGCAATAATATTGCTGTCAGGGCTAATACTATTGCTGTGAGGGCATTAAAAAACCCTTGATACACAAGGGTTCATTGACCTTATAGCAATAGATTAAAAATTTAACTACCTTTTAAATTTTCCACCACTTCGTGCATCGCTATGACGGCAAACTTTATCAATATTTAATGCTAAAGCGTATGATATACCATCAAAGTTATCTGTTATCCATTCAGTAATAGTGCTTTGTTTAGGTGCTGGCTGTTCAGAATCGTAATTAATCCAAAACTCTTTTATAACAGCATCCATTACTTCTATACCTGGGGTAGTGTATAGACGTTTATTAGTTTTAGCTTGTTCTAGCTTATTTTTAAGGTCTTCAACTTTATTGTTAGCGGTCGCCAGCTCCTCAACAATCTGATCATAGGTTTTAATGACGTGTCCTACTGCTGGTAATCCTACCTTGTCATCATCATTCGATATTTTGTCATTAAAGCCTCTGTAAATAAAGTTGTGGTTAGCTAGCCATCTTTTAACTTGTTCAGCTGGAATTCGGTCGGTGTCATCAGGAACCAAGGAGCCGGCATCAATGGCATTGCAAACCATACGATGATGTCTTAGATAGTTAGCGTCGTTATTAATGTAGGCAGGGTTCTCGTCAATAATCAAGCAAGTCATATCTTCTGCAGTGAAGAACGCATAGGTTATTAACAGCCTTTGATTTTCACCTAAGTCATCAGTTCGACTATTACCGTCTAAAGGCTTCGAATAATGACTGGGTAGCTGCCTTTTACTGCTATCTATCTGTTCTGGTACAGCCGTATTATCGTCTGAATTACGTATGTCTGGCAGTTTCGAAAACTCAAAATAAAAGTATTTAAAGGGTTTAAGAACTGTGTCTGAGAAATTTATACCTGATTGACTATCATCTAGGGCATGGTAAATACCTTTTAATACATCAATGGAGGTTGTATAGTCTAAGTCATCGTTTCGTGAGACCAAGAAGTATTTTTTCTTATTATCGTCATATAAGTAAAGTTTAACTTCGTCGAACGAAACATTTTCAAATAGATACTCAAGATTTAACTTTAAAGGTTTTTTTGAGCCAATACCTTTACCTAAATCATTTACATATTTAAGTGCGGAAATATATTGTCGGTTAATTTTTTCAAGCCACGTATCAATTGGATTATCGTCATAATCAAAGTCCAAAAGTAACTCATGGCTATCAGGATTTAAATCAATGCCCTTCATAAAACTAGCATTGAAAACTTCATCTTTCAGAAAATAGGATGCTAGGAACTTATCATTTTTCTCTAGCTCGCTCATGGTATGAAAACGAAAATTATCTACTTCGTCACGTTTAGATATTAAATATGTTATAAAAAATTCGGATGAATACCAATTACCAGAATTTTTGATATAAACCTTAACATTGTCATGACGATCAGATAAACAAAATTTGCCTAAATACTCAATGACCAAGTCATCACTATCTTTAGTATGATTAGAAACTAACTTAATGAATGTTCTAACACTTATATATTTATCGTCTTCTTTTTTTATTAGATCTACTAAGCTCACAGTACACACCCTTACACCCTTAATCATAATAGGAGCAAGGCAGTGACAGTTTAAGGGTGTGAATATCTGTCGTTCGGGAGCAACCCCTAGCCTTGCAATCGGTATCGATAGCGATTGGCGCTATCAAGTTCAGTTTGTCAGTCCAATACTGACGGTATTTATTGAAGCTGTTCTGCAAGTTTCATTAAAACTTCTTTTGATATCCCTTGTGCTTTCAAGCTCTTTATCAGAGCTTCCTTGTCATGCACTGCTATATCAGTCGCTTGTTTATTCCTAATCTGTATTTCTTCTGCTACCTCATCAGGCGTCAATAAATCAAAATTAATAGCCTTGCCATCACGTAAGTCGTCCAAATAGTCAGCCCATTGGTTCATCATTACCTGTCTTTCGAGTAGATGGGCCGATAAGTCATATCGCTTTTTGACGCTTGACTGCTCAAGATGGGCAAGCTGTATTTCTATGATGTTCTCCGGGAACTGCAACTCATATAACCCTGTGCTGGCAAGCTGCCTAAAACCGTGGCCAGTCATCTTGGGGTAGGGGTCACCTGTATAGCCCATTCGTTTTAATGCCTGATTGAACCAACCCTCGCTATATGGCTTGCCGCTTTCAAAGTTGTAGAACACGTAACCTGTTCGTTCTGTCAGTGGTCGCATACGCTCGATAATAGCTACTGCTTGCGGTGACAATGGGATGATATGTTCTTGTCGCATTTTCATCTTGTGTGCCGGTACGCGCCAGACGCTTTTATGATAGTCAATTTCTGACCATTCAAAGAACCTCAGCTCTTTAGTTCTCACGAAACATAGTGTCATGAGCTGCAAGCCAGCCACTGTCTGCTGGTGCCCGTTTGGGTGCTTCTTTATATAGTTATCTATGTTACGTAGTAGTTCGGGGAATTGGTGCTGCTCAACGGCTTTCATGCGCTTAGCTTTGTGAGGTCTTAAGGCTTTATTACGTCCGCTGGCGAGGTTGATAATGTCATAGCCTAGAGTATTGATAGCATGCTCAAAGATGGAGCTGATAAGTCCCATACACTTATGAGCAGTCTCTGACGTGTATTTCCCTTGTTTCTCAAAATCTGCTTGAATATCTAGCCCAGTTTTAATCACATCTTGCGCGGTGATAGCGCCAATAGGGTATGAACCCAAACGTTTTAGAATATGGTTATCTAAAAATCCTTGCAGCTTTTGTACGTTCTTTGATGTGGTTTCTGATTTTTCGTCTAAATAGCTTTTCGCTATGGTTTTAAACAAATCTCTTTGTTCATAGTTATTTTTTAAGTGGTTCTTATGTTCAGTGGGTTCGATACCATCAGCAAGCAATGCTTTGGCTTTATCACGTGCCAGCCGCGCTTGTTTTAATGATATTTCAGGCTTGAACGCTGCATCAGCGTTTTGTTTGCAGGATTTATAAACACCGATTTGATAGGTTCTCTGTTTTGGCTTTATATCTTTATCAGATTGATAACGATAGGTCATTTGCCAAAATAATGTGCCATTGGTGTGTTGGATTAGGTATAGGTTATTACCATCGCCATGACGAGTGATTTTATCTGGCACCGGTTGTTTGGCGATTGCTTTCACGCCAGCGTCGGTTAGCTGATAATCTTTTCTTTTGATCATGACATCACCATGAAGTGTTAAATGTTTTTTAACAACTATTTTAACAACATTGTAGTGGTGCTGCTAGGTAATAGCAAGTAATCTTGTAAGACAGAAAGCTTTGAGACTAAAGGGATAGGAGCTTAGAAGGTAATGTGAGGTTATGTGTAAACATGGGGATTGGTGCGCTCGGCGGGAATCGAACCCACGACCCTCGGCTTCGGAAACCGATACTCTATCCAACTGAGCTACGAGCGCATAATTGATCGACTAAAATCCAATAAACTGATGACGTGTATAACTAAGGGTAATTAGCCGTTATTAGAACGATAAGTGGTCTAAAAATTAAGACCGCTTAGTCTAACAAATAAAAGTCATAAAGCCAATGAATGAAGGCCGCTATTGGCGTTTTTTAAGAAAAAACACCATAGTCGGCAAACAGGCATGGCAATCTACCTGCCTTTTCCCTTATAATGTCAGGGAGAATTCATATTTATAATCACCGATTACAAGCGCGCCCGTATGCGGGATGGCTGTTTGCTATTGATAACTGCTTGGTTATCAAAGGAGGACAAACAGAAGGTCCAAGTCGTGTCGGCCCTTGTATACGCAATAAGAGAACGTGACGAATGAGAAAAGTAGTTATGTTATCGGCAGCTGCCATTCTAGGAATCGCTAGTATTGCTGTGAGCCAAGCCGAAAGTGTTGTAGACACGCCTGTAACCGTATCTGATGTCGCAGAAGGGCAAGAGGTTGTCGATAACTTGCCTGAAAAATTGGGTGACGATACCAAAGCTGCTGCTGATACTACCGATGGCGCTGCAGCTACCGATGAAGCTGCGCAAGCAGACGCGACCGATGCAGATGCACCTGCTGAAGAAGCAACAGCCGCTGCCGCACCTGCCGCTGAAGAAGAGCCTATTCCGCAAGATACGCCACAAGTACAAAAGCTCATCGCTTTGTATCCTAACTTGATTGCTCGTATTCAGCCGGTTGCTAAAATATGCTTCGAAGACGATGAGGTTTGTGATGTTACTGCTCGCTCTGCTGGACCAGCAGCGGGTGATGGCCCTCGTGATGGTAAAGCCGTTTATAACGCCGTATGTCACACTTGTCACGCATCAGGACTACTTGGTTCGCCTATGTTAGGTGATGCTGGTGCTTGGGGTCCACGTATCGCCAAAGGTAAAGATACCTTGTACACGCACGCTATCAATGGCTTTAACGCTATGCCTGCTAAAGGCGGCGCTGATATTCCTGATGAAGAAGTACAAAGCGCAGTGGATTATATGGTTGATGAAGCAAGCTAATTGCCTGTGCCATATGTAAAAAAGCAATAGAAAAAAGTAGGAGACGGTAAAGTAGCTA
Source organism: Psychrobacter sp. M9-54-1 (assembly GCF_016613355.1). Taxonomy (NCBI): domain Bacteria; kingdom Pseudomonadati; phylum Pseudomonadota; class Gammaproteobacteria; order Moraxellales; family Moraxellaceae; genus Psychrobacter; species Psychrobacter sp. M9-54-1. The sequence goes on from NZ_JADGFW010000011.1 coordinate 47,479, forward strand.
TCGTCTCCTACTTTGCTTTTTTATCATTATTCTCCTTTAACATATAAATATATTGAGAGCACTTTACAGTATTGGGAATAACAGCAGTCATATCTAGAAGCTTATAAAGCGCCTATTTCATTTAATGAGGTAGGCGTTTTTTTGTGGTCGTCGATTGATATTATTAATATCGTGGTTATATCATCCTAACGTTGAAATCTGCGACCGCGAGCCTCACATCTAGACACTAGACTCGTCGTAAGAGACGAGAGCAAATATGAGAGAAACTAACTTTTCCCGAATCGTCTTCTATATTCCTTTATAGATACATCATTATTAAAGAGGTATTCATGTCTGAGGTGCCAGCGCTATCTATTCAGAACCTATCTAAAACCTATGGCAACGGGTTTTCGGCATTAAAAGATGTCAGCTTGACAGTGCCACAAGGTGGATTTTTTGCGCTCCTTGGGCCAAATGGTGCGGGCAAATCAACGATGATTGGTATCATTAGCTCCCTGTTTAAGCCAACGGCGGGTAGTGTGCATATCTTTGGTACTGACTTATTGGCTGAACCTTCAAAAGCCAAACAGTTTTTGGGCGTGGTACCGCAAGAATTTAACTTTAATCAGTTTGAAAAAGTTGAAGATATTTTGATTACTCAAGCCGGCTATTTTGGTATTGCTGCCAAAGAGTCTAAGCCGCGAGCAGAAAAACTGCTCAAAGCATTAGGCTTATGGGATAAGCGCGATAATAAAGCGCGCGAGCTATCGGGCGGTATGAAGCGCCGATTGATGATTGCGCGCGCCTTGATTCATAAACCAAAGCTATTGATACTCGACGAACCAACGGCTGGGGTTGATATCGAGCTGCGCCGCTCGATGTGGGAATTTATGCAGCAGATTAACGTTGAAGAAAATACCACGATTATTTTGACCACCCATTATTTGGAAGAAGCAGAGCAGCTTTGTAAGCGTATCGCTATCTTAGATCACGGTGAGATTCGTATTAATACGGAAATGAAGGATTTACTTGCGCAGTTATCGGTCGAAACTTTTGTCTTTGATTTAGCAACGCCATTGACCAAACAAATTGCTTTAACAGGGGTCACTGACACGCTACAACCCGATGATTTAACGCTTGAAGTGACCCTGACAGAAGGGGAGTCGCTAAACGGTGTCTTTGAGCAGTTGTCTAAGCAAGGCGTTTTGGTCGCCAGTATGCGTAATAAAGCCAACCGTTTAGAAGAGTTGTTTATGCGCTTGGTCGATAAAAGCTTGCATGAACCTTTAAGCTCGTAGGCTGTTTTATTCATAATTTCTCGATTTACCCACATAAATAGACCACTATAAATATAGCAACCATATAGGCAATCTGCGGGCCGTGATAGCGTTTTGATATTAGCCTGTAGACTGCTTAGGAGAGATAACGCATGAACTTCGCACAACGCTGGATTGCTTTTCGCACCCTGCTGATTAAAGAGATTCGCCGCATATTACGCATTTGGCCGCAGACATTATTGCCGCCAGTTATTACGATGAGCCTGTATTTTGTCATCTTTGGTAAAATGATCGGTTCGCGCGTGGGCGAGATGGGCGGTGTGCCATATATGCAGTTTATCGTGCCCGGTTTGATTATGATGGCAATTATCACTAATAGTTACTCGAACGTGGTCTCGAGCTTTTTTAGTGCCAAGTTTCACTCAAGCATTGAGGAGCTGTTGGTATCGCCAATCTCTAAGCACGCTATTTTGACAGGTTATATCAGTGGCGGTATTTTCCGCGGACTGGCGGTTGGGGTCATCGTCTTTATTGTGGCGTTATTTTTTACCAAGCTGGGTATTGAGCACTTATTTATCACCCTATTTACGGTGATTGGCACCTCGGTTTTATTCTCGCTTGGCGGCTTTATCAACGCCGTATTTGCGCGCTCATTTGATGATATTTCTATTATTCCAAGCTTTGTCTTGACGCCGCTGACCTATCTTGGCGGAGTGTTTTATTCGATGGAAAATTTATCACCATTTTGGCAAAATATTTCGCTGTTAAACCCAATCGTTTATATGGTGAACTCTTTCCGCTACGGTATCCTTGGCTATTCTGATGTCAATGTGTGGTATTCGATGGCGGCTATCTTTGCTTTTTGCGTCATTTTTTATATCATCTCTTATCGACTATTAAGTGATGGTTCGCGTATTCGTTTATAAATTGCTGTGAGTATTTATAATCTCTAACATTTTAAATATCATCAGTTTTACTATTAGGAAGTAGCCATGAGTATTCACGGTATTTTGGGCGAACAAACCACTGATTATCCGACTGAGTATAGTCCCGAGACACTCTATCCAATAGCGCGCAATCTAGGGCGCGATGTGATTGGCTGGCAAGATGATAATCTAGCAGTGGGCGTCGATTGGTGGCACGCCTTTGAGCTGTCTTGGTTAAATGCACAAGGTGTTTCGCAAGTGGCTATTGCGCGCTTGGGTATCCCGGCAAGCTCGCCATTTATCGTCGAATCAAAGTCATTAAAACTATATTTAAATAGTATTAACTTTACCGAGTTCGCTAGTTGGGATGAAGTACAAGCGCTGATTGCTAAAGATTTATCGTCATGCGTTCAGGCAAAGGTAACTGTTGAGTTATTTGGCCTAAATGATGACTTGGAAGATGGTTTACATAATGACGTCTCAGACTTGTTGATTGCTCAACCTGAAGGCGTTTGTATTGATGAGGCACTTGCCAATAGCAGCGAGAAAGTCGCGCTAACGGAACATCCTGACGCGTCATTATTAGCAAGTGGTTCAGTAGGTTCTGAAAAAGAAGCTGGTAAAATGCTTAGCTTTTATTCTAACTTGCTGCGGAGTAATTGTCCGGTGACCAATCAGCCAGATTGGGGGACGTTAGCGGTTTCAATTACCAGTGATAAAGCATTTGATGAAGCAAGTATGTTACGTTATATTTTAAGTTTCCGTCAGCATAATGGCTTTCATGAGCAGTGTGTCGAGCAAATATTTGCTGATTTAAGCAAACATTATGAGCCAAGCGAGCTGATGGTGCGCGCGTGGTATACACGTCGCGGCGGTATCGATATCAATCCTTGCCGCGTCAGTGATATAAAGTTATTACCGCAGCCAAGTCGCTTGATTCGCCAGTAAGGTAATAGTCTTATTTAAATTGATTTTGCAGCGTTTGGTTTAAAAAAAGCGCCTATCTGATTCAGATAGGCGCTTTTTTATTGAGCAAGTTTTAGTAAAAACTATTTGCCGCTTACTTTTGCCATCACTTCTTCGCGGCTCAGCATTTGCTTTTCTGTTTCGCGGCGATTGACGTATTCGTATTTGCCTTCAGCCAAGTTACGGTCTGAAACCACGATACGATGCGGAATACCAATCAGTTCAAGGTCAGCAAACTTCACGCCCGGGCGCTCATTACGGTCATCAAGTAGGACGTTAACCCCTTGAGCTTTTAGCTCTTCATACAGCGCGGTCGCCGTCTGCATGACGGTGTCTTCTTTTGACTTCATCGGTATGATAGCGACTTCAAACGGCGCAATTGAATCTTCAATGCTTGGCGTTTGTGGCCACATAATGCCGTTTTCATCGTTGTTCTGCTCGATAGCAGCTGCGATGATACGACTAACGCCAATACCGTAGCAACCCATCATCATGGTCACAGGCTTGCCATCTTCGCCAGAGACAGTCGCATTCATCGCTTGCGAGTATTTATCACCCAACTGGAAGATATGACCGACTTCGATACCGCGTTTGATTTTTAGGCTGCCTTTACCGTCAGGAGAAGGATCGCCTTCTTGTACATTGCGCACATCAACGACGCGGGTAATACTGGCGTCACGCGCCCAGTTCATACCGATGGTATGTTTATTAACTTCATTGGCGCCCGAGACAAAATCTGACAAAGACGCTGCCGAGCGATCGACAAATACGGGCATATCCAAATCAACGCCGATATAACCTTTATGCAAACCAGCGGCTTTAAGCTCTTCATCGGAGGCCATCGTTAGCGGTACATTGGCTTCTTCGATTTTTTCAGCTTTAATGGTATTTAGCTGATGGTCACCGCGTAAGACAATCGCGATTAATTGCGCCTCACCGTCCTCTGTATGACCGTGGACGATTAAGGTTTTTACCGTGGTTTCTAAGGGTACGCCTAGATGCTCAGCAACCATTTTACAGCTGGTCATGTCTTCCGTTAAAACATCTTCTCGCGCCATTTTTGGTGGCTGACGCTCAGCGGTGCTGACCGATTCGGCAAGCTCAACGTTGGCTGCATAATCAGAAATGTCAGAGAAAGCGATATCATCTTCACCGCTGTCTGCCAACACATGAAACTCATGCGACGCAAAACCGCCGATAGAACCGGTATCCGCTTGCACGGCACGGAAATCTAAACCCAAACGGGTAAAGATGCGCGTATAAGCGTCGTACATCTCATGGTAAGTCTTTGCTAAAGATGCTTGGTCAGCGTGGAACGAGTAAGCGTCTTTCATGGTAAATTCACGCGCACGCATCACACCGAAACGCGGACGAATCTCATCACGGAACTTACCTTGGATTTGGAAAAAGGTAATCGGCAACTGCTTATAACTGCGTAGCTCACCTTGAGCAAGGTTGGTGATGACTTCTTCGTGTGTCGGACCCAAGACAAAATCGCGGTCATGACGGTCTTTAAAGCGTAACAGCTCAGGACCATAGTCATTAAAACGCCCGGTCGTTTGCCAAAGCTCGGCAGGCTGGGTCATTGGCATCAGCACCTCTTGAGCGCCGACGTTTTGCATCTCTTCGCGAACGATGCGTTCGACTTTTTGCAACACGCGCAAACCCATCGGCAGCCAGATATACAATCCAGAAGCGATTTTACGAATAAGACCTGCTCTTACCATGAGTTGGCTTGAGGCGATATCAGCGTCGCTGGGCGTTTCTTTTAGCGTGGCAAACAAAAATTGACTGGCTTTCATAAATAAAGCGGAACCTTATCAACGATAAAATAAATAAGAAATAGGAGGATATTTAGCGTGTGCTTTGATGACCGACGCAAGCTTACCTTTTATCACTTGGTAATAGTCTAGGACCTGCCTAGCTAAAAAGTACTGCAACAAGCAGCACGTTATTAGAAAGTGCGTTTATAAAACGCCTTACAAAAAGGGTGAAACTTTTATTTTTGTATGAATACATCCATATCGACAGCGTCATATTTTTGGTAAAAAAGCCAGAAAAATGGGTACATGCCAACATTTTGCTTATACAATCTGACTATGTTAGGTAAAGTTCGCCTAAGACGCAATGACTTTTTGTTGTTTCAGCTTAAACAGTGGCTAAACTCAATAATAATGCTAAAAACAAGCTGATTTTTTAACTCAAAATCTGCCAGTTTTTGAGACTCAAAGATAAAAATCTGGCTAGCTGATAAAGCAGCACGATTTATAGATTTTGGACATAAAAGAATAAAGGGATAAATAGTGAAGCAAAAGCTAGTTTTTAAAGTGGCATCAAGCTCATTAATTATGTAGAAGAATGGTAGTAACTGCTTGAAATGATTATAAACAACTAGCATTAAAGGTTTGGTATTTAGCAATTTTATGCTGATAAGAATTAATATAAAACCTTGAGGTAGTTTACATGGTCAACCCTGATAATCACTCTCCCGCGGCTAATAATAATGACAAGCACCCGCAAGCGAAAAAACCCATCTCCATGCTATCGTGGCTGGTATTGCTTATCGGTCTTGCCGCGCTCGCTTTTGCGATATACAGCGCGCAAAACCTCAGCAAAGAAGAACCGATAGAAACCATTACCCGTGAAGGGGTGGTGATGCAAATTCAAAAATTAAATCGTTTGGAGACGGTGGCGTTTAGTGTCGATACCGTTATCACTAGCCAAAAACCAGGCAGTTGGATGAAGCTGTGGCAAGATGAGCAAAAGGGTTTGTTTATTGCACGCGGGCGCGTAGAAGCAGGGATTGATTTGAGTGCGTTAACGCCAGAGATGGTACAGGTGGTGCAGCCAGAGATTGATGTTGAACAGCTGCAGGAAGCTGATGCTAATACGCCTGTCTCAATGATGCCGCAAATCAATATCACCTTGCCGCCGTCAGAAATATTTTCTGTTTATTTAGACGATATCGAAATCTATGATTGGCAAACGGGCGCTTTTGGTATGATGCAGGTCGATCCAAAGATCTTGCAACAAGCGCAAAGTATGGCGAAAAAAGAAGTGCTTGAGCGTGCTTGCCGCGGTGATGTGATGAATCTGGCATTAGAAAATGCGCAAACCCAATTGCAGCAGTTGTTTTCATTGACCGGTGCTGTGGTAACGGTAACCACGCAGGGCGCAGGCGCGTGTCAAATGCCAACGGCTTAATACTTAAAATGGTTTAACGAACCACTACGCCACTTAACAGATGTTGCTTGAATTTATTGGTAATAGGGTTACTATATTATATAGCAGGACTTATTTATCATTAACGACAGCCTTATAAATACTGTCGTTGAAATAAGCTTATATGATATAAGAGGTGGCGTATATGACAACTTCCAATAATCAGCCCTCCGTTCATGAGAAACGCGAATTAATCAAGCAGCCTAAAGCAAAAGAATCGCTACCTTTTGCGACGTGGGTGCTGCTCATCATAAGCTTTACTTGTCTTGCGTATGCTATTTATACCATTCAGACACGAATAGTAAAGCCAACTATCGATATCGATAGTGCAGCACAAAGCAGTTTGGTGCAAACTGGCAGTGTGCCACAAGAGGTAGCTCAAGTAGAAAACTAGCGCTTTTTACTAAAAATGTCAGCGTTGTTTTTTAAATTCAGCAATCGCCAGTTGTCGTGCTGCCTTATGCTCAACCATCGGCACAGGATAAGCAGTATCAGCAAACTGACCGCCCTTTGTGAGCGCTTTACGCATTTTATCTTCACTATGCAAAATACTGCTTGGCACGTCTTTTAATTCTGGCAGCCAAGTCTTAATAAATAATGCATCAGCATCATGACTCTTAGCTTGGCTAAAAGGGTTCATAATACGGAAGTAAGGTGCGGAGTCTGTGCCTGTCGACGCGCTCCATTGCCAGCCGCCATTATTGGACGCAAAATCACCGTCTATTAGCTGCTTCATAAAATAGCGCTCACCTAAGCGCCAGTCAATCAGTAAGTCCTTGGTCAAAAACATCGCCGTCACCATCCGCAAGCGATTGTGCATAAATCCGGTCGCATTGAGACAGCGCATGGCCGCATCGACCAATGGCACGCCTGTCATGCCTGTGCACCATGCCTTAAAATCATCCTGATTATATGACCAATGAATTTTATTATCTGTCTCTTCTTTATAAGCTTTATGGCGAATAAGCTCGGGCTTATCATCTAAAACATGACGATAAAAGTCACGCCACGCCAGCTCACTTATCCAGCGGTTAATGTCATTGTTATCGGACTTATCGGGCTTATCAAAGCTATCGAAATTGTCGTTATCATTACCCTGTAATCTCTCTAAGGCTTTTGTGGCTTGCAGATAACAAAGTCTTGGGCTTATTGCGCCAATAGTGAGATAGGCTGAGAGTTGGCTGGTCGCTTGCAAATTTGGCACATCGCGGCTGATGTCATAGTTATCAATGTCGTCAGCGATGAAATCCTCTAAACGTTGGCACGCAACCACTTCACCCGCTGGATAAGCCGTTCTAGCGTGCTCAAGCTGAGCGCCAAAATCAATGTGCTGATACGCTAGGGCAGTCTCTAACCGTTTTTGATAATCTTCGACGGCTTTTTTACTGAGTTGTTCTATGTCTTTAACAGTATTGGCGCTGTCTTTTGCAGTTTTTAGGGTAGTTTTTGACTGGCTGATTTTTGACTGATAGTTTACCGCCATGGCATGGTGCATTTGTAAATTGCTAACGTCCAAGGTATGCCGCCATTTGTTATAAAATGGGGTAAAGACCTGATACATGCTATCGTCACTGGTGGTAATGGTTTTTGGTGGCAAGATGCACTGGTCGTGCCAGCGGATAAATTCGATATCTGATTTGGCAAGTTGTTTGGTTAGTTCTTGGTCGCGGTCAATCTCATTACCTTCGTACTCATGATTTGCCATGACAAGGCTGATATCATTGACCTCACACAAGGTGCTTAGCGTCTCAACACAGTCAGAAAAGCTGGCACAGAGCTGGACGGTTAAGTTGATATTTAAGTGTTTTTGCAAAGAGGTTGCTAAGAGTGGCAAGGTGCGGGCGATATGATCGAGCTGGGTGAGTGACATATCATGTGCATGCCATTGTTCAGGCGTCATAAAAAAAATAGCGCTGACTCGCGCATTATCCGCATTTGCACGTTCACAAAGCGCTGCCAATGCCGTATTGTCATGAACTCGCAGGTCACGACGAAACCACATTAAATAATGTGCAGGGTTTGCACTCGTCGTATTATTGCTAGCAATGTGCTGAGACATTGCCGCCACCGTTTTAGACATTCTACCTTTCCTATATCAATCAATCGCAATCATAAACAAAACTGTGAATAAAAGTATGCTAGGATAAGTTTTTGGATGCAATGGATTTGCCATTCAATTAACAAATCATCATATTTGCTTTTTAGCGTTGGCAATCAATATTTATCGTCATCTATGTATTCGAGCCAATCTATCAACGTTATATTTAGTGTCATGTCTATTTTATGTTATATCTAAGGTCACATTATGCAGGTGAAGTTTTGTGGTTTTACCCAGCCTAGTGATATTAAAATGGCTGCTCAGTTGGGTGTCGATGCCGTCGGCTTGGTGTTTTATCCACCAAGTCCGCGCGCTGTTACTATTGAGCAGGCGCAATTGCTAAGTGCTTCTTTGCCCGCTTTTATAAGTGTCGTGGCCTTGGTGGTCAATATGCCGCGAGCAGAACTTATTGAACTGGCAAACCATGTCCCTTTTGATATCATTCAATTTCACGGTGATGAAACGCCCGAACAGTGTCAGCAGCTGGCAAGCGCGGTCAATAAACGCTGGATAAAAGCCTTACGTATTAATACCGAGCAGCACACCACTGCTGGCGTAAGCGCTCAAATTGATGAGTTTGCTGCTGCTGGCGCGAACAGTATTTTGCTCGATGCTTACCATCCTCATAAATATGGCGGCACAGGTGCACGTTTTGACTGGAGTTTGCTACCGCAAGACAGCTCGCTGCCTATTATTTTAGCGGGCGGGCTTGATGCCGACAATGTCGCTGCTACTTTAGAGCTGCCGATTTATGCCGTCGATGTCAGTGGCGGTATTGAGTCGGGCAAAGGTAAAAAAGACGCTGCCAAAATGCGTGCCTTTATGAAAGCAGTTAAACGCGACCGATGGCAAAACGAGACGCCGAGCGAACCTTCGAATAACAGTAATTAGCTTTTTAACGGTGGATTTCTATTTGTTAAATAGCTCATTACCTAAAACCCTTCCCTTTATTTATTCTAAAAAATACCACTTATTATAGTAGGAATTATCATGAGTCATGTCGCAAACAAAGATGTATCTGCTACTGCTAAAGCTATCAATACCTTTACCAATCCAGAAAACGTACAAGACTTTAACCAATATCCTGATGCGCGCGGACATTTCGGTGTGCATGGCGGTCGTTTTGTGTCTGAAACCCTGATGGCAGCGCTTGAAGAGCTTGAAACCTTATATACCAAAGTAAAAGCCGATCCGGCGTTTTGGGAAGAGTATCATAACGATTTGGTTAATTATGTCGGTCGTCCAACCCCGCTTTATCATGCCAAGCGCTTGAGTAATGAGATTGGTGGCGCGCAAATTTACTTTAAGCGTGAAGACTTAAATCATACGGGCGCGCATAAGGTGAATAACACCATCGGGCAGGCGCTACTTGCCAAGATGTGTGGTAAAAAACGTATCATCGCCGAAACTGGGGCGGGACAGCATGGCGTTGCGACGGCAACGATTGCTGCGCGCCTAGGGTTAGAGTGTATCGTTTATATGGGTGCCGATGATGTCGAGCGCCAAAAGATGAATGTCTACCGTATGCGTTTGCTCGGTGCGACGGTGGTGCCAGTGACTTCAGGGTCGCGGACGCTGAAAGACGCCATGAACGAGGCCATGCGCGATTGGGTGACCAATGTCGATACGACTTATTATATTATTGGCACCGTTGCAGGGCCGCACCCTTATCCACTACTGGTACGTGATTTCCAAGCGATTATCGGTAAAGAAGCGCGTATTCAACATTTAGAAAAAACCGGTAAATTGCCTGATGCGTTGGTTGCCTGTGTTGGTGGTGGCTCAAATGCGATTGGTCTGTTTTTTGATTTCTTAAACGATACTGAGGTCAAAATGTATGGCGTCGAAGCAACGGGCGACGGTATTGAATCAGGTCGCCATTCAGCGCCATTGGCCGCTGGTCGCATTGGTGTACTGCATGGTAATCGTACGTATTTGATGGCGGACGATGAAGGCCAAATCCAAGAGACGCATTCTATCTCAGCGGGTCTTGATTATCCGGGCGTTGGCCCTGAGCACAGCTTCTTAAAAGACATGAAGCGTGTTGAATATGTTGGCTGTACTGATAAAGAGTCGCTAGAGGGCTTTCATGAAGTGACACGTAAAGAAGGGATTATCCCTGCGCTTGAATCCGCTCATGCGGTCGCCTACGCGCTGAAGCTGGCTAAAACCATGACGCCTGAGCAAAGTATTATCGTTAATATGTCAGGTCGCGGCGATAAGGATTTGCATTCAGTAATGAAGGCAGAAGGGATTGAGCTGTAGCCACGTATTTTATGACGCTATAAATCCGCCTTTATAAAATAAATTGATTGGCTCTTTTTAATATATATAGAGCCAATATAGCCAGTTTGAATTAATTGTAGAGAACACTATGACCCGAATTGAAAGCACCTTTGAAACCTTAAAAGCCCAAAATAAAAAAGCCCTGATTCCTTATGTGATGGCAGGTGATCCAACGCCTGATAACTTTGTTGGCTTACTACATGACTTGGTTAAGCATGGCGCAGATATGATTGAAGTAGGCTTGCCGTTTTCTGATCCAATGGCCGATGGCCCAACTGTTGCATCAGCTGGCGAGCGCGCGTTAGCAGCCGGTACTAGTACGCGTGATGCGCTAAACATGGTGGCAGAATTCCGCAAACAAGATACGCAAACGCCGATTATCTTAATGGGTTATCTGAATCCCGTGGAAATCATTGGTTATGACAATTTTGTCGCTTTATGCGAGCAATCAGGTGTCGATGGTATTTTGATGGTTGATTTGCCACCAGCCGAGGCGGGTAGCTTTACGCAGCATTTGACTGAGCATGCGATGAATGAGATTTTCCTATTGTCACCAACCACTTTACCTGAGCGCCGCGAGCAAGTTCTGACCCATTGCGGTGGTTATATTTACTATGTGTCATTAAAAGGCGTGACCGGTTCGGCGACGCTCGATACCGATGATGTGGCTACCCAAGTGCAAGCGATTAAAGCCGAGACCGATTTGCCAGTATGTGTGGGCTTTGGTATTCGTGATGCGGCCTCTGCCAAAGCGATCGGTCAGCACGCCGATGGTATTATCGTCGGTAGTGCGCTGGTGCAAAACTTTGCTGATATCGATGCTAAAGATGCGACTGCGGTCGCAGCTGCTCAGCAAAAAATTATGGCAAAAATGGACGAGTTACGCGGCGCACTTGATAGTTTGACCGCCTAATATTATATCGAGTTTATTGGTATCTAAATTTGAAAGGCTTAGAAGGTCAGCGCAATTTTTATAACAATGTTTATAAAGACATAGGCAAATGACTTTGCTAAAGTTAGTTTACGTGTGTAAACTAACATCACATATAAATTGTTACAGTTGCGTATAAGCGCTCTTTATAACTGCTGATGTTATAACGATATGTGACTTTTAAATTGATTCTTATAAACGGACTTCTTAGGGACAAGAGACTAAGCCAATTAAACCAACTTGGCCAACTTGTCGATAAGCCTTTGATAATGGCGAACATTATGACTGATACGATAACAAAACCTGATATGACCACTGCAAATAATACTGAAACAAGCACGACTGAAAAAAATGGCAGTTCCGCTGGGCAATCATGGTTTGAGCGCCCGATACCGGGCATTAAACAGCAACTGACCGCACCTTTGACGGCTGTCGAAACTGAACCGTCAACCAAGTGTAGCAGCTGTCATTCGATGATTACCAATACGGCGCTGATTTTTAATTGTTATGTCTGCCCGCATTGTGACCATCATTTACCGATGAGTGCTCGTGAACGCTTAAACTGGCTACTCGACCAAGTAGAGGGTGAGCTAGGACAGCAATTCACTGCCAAAGACCCATTGAGCTTTGTGGATAGTAAGCCGTATCCGCAGCGCATGAGCGAAGCACAAGACAAAACCGGCGAGTCTGAAGCACTGATTGTGATGTATGGTAAATTGCGCAATCTTGATATCGTGACGTGTGCCTTTGACTTCCGTTTTATGGGTGGCTCTATGGGCTCGGTGGTTGGTGACCGTTTTGTAGAAGCCGCTGAAAAAGCCCTTAAAGATAAAGTACCCTTAGTCTGCTTTGCGGCTTCTGGCGGCGCGCGTATGCAAGAGGGTCTGCTATCCTTGATGCAAATGGCTCGTACGGCGGCGGCGATTGAGCGTTTGCGCTTAGCTGGTGTGCCATATATCGTAGTATTGACCAACCCTGTTTATGGCGGGGTGACGGCATCGCTTGCTATGCTTGGCGATATTCATTTGGCAGAACCAAAAGCCATGATTGGCTTTGCAGGTAAGCGCGTGATTGAGCAGACCGTGCGCGAGACGCTAGAAGAGCCGTTCCAGCGTGCCGAGTTCTTGTTAGAGCATGGCGTGGTTGATGAAGTGGTGCACCGTCATCAGCTCATTGATACCATTTACCGTCTGCTGGCAAAACTATGCCGCGTGCCTAATGTTGATGCTTAGCAGCTTAGCAAACAGGTAATTGAGCTCGTTATTACTTAATAGCATTTATCGTCAATCACGGTAAATGCTATTTTTGCTTTTTGGCTAGGTAGTTATATACTGTCTCTATTTCCTAATTAAGCATTTTCTCATTCTCTATTTTCCCGAAAAATTTCATATAGGTTCCGCCCATGTCTGACTCTACCGTTTCTAATTCTAATATTCCTAATGAGCACTCGAGTTTGACCGAATGGCTTGATTATATGCAGCAAATTCATGTCTCGGCGATAGATATGGGCTTGTCACGCGTATTGCCGGTTGCTGAGACGTTAGGCGTGGTACAGTCAGCCAAAGACGATGCTTATGTGTTTACCGTAGCGGGCACCAATGGTAAAGGCTCAACAACTGCGGTCATCGCGCAGATATGCCAAGCGGCAGGTTATAAAACCGCGCTGTACCAATCACCGCATCTGAGTGTGTTTAACGAGCGCGTGCGCATCAATGGCGAGATGGTCAGTGATGAGACCTTGATTGATGCCTTTAGCAAGGTAGAGGCGGCAAGGTTACAGTGCGCTTTAACCTTGTCATTTTTTGAGATGACAACATTGGCAGCATTATTAATCTTTGCCGAAGCAGATTGTGATGTTTGGGTGTTAGAAGTGGGGCTCGGCGGTCGCTTAGATGTGGTTAATATCATTGATCCTGATATGGCGGTGATTACCAATATCGCTATCGATCATGTCGATTGGCTAGGCGATAATGTCGAAGATATCGGCCGTGAAAAAGCAGGAATCCTACGCGATGGTATTACCCTAGTTTATGGCGATAAGACGATGCCAGCGAGTGTACAGCAAGCGATTGCCACGCATCAGGCAACTTGTTATCAAGCTGGACAAGACTTTAATTATCGTGAAGTAGATACCGACGTTTGGCAATATAGTAATGCTGCTGTCACTATGCAACTACCGCGCCCCGCGCTATCCTTGACTAATACTTCCAATGCTTTATCAGCGGTGCTGGCAAGCCCATTAAATATTGATAAAAGTGCTATTGAAAAGGCATTGCAGACGGTCAAGCTCGCCGGTCGTTTTGATTATAGTGAGACCCATAATCGCCATTGGCTATTTGATGTGGCGCATAACGAGCAAGGCGTTGAGTTTTTATTGGCGCAATTATTACCGCTTTGGCAGCAGCATTTGGCTAAACAAAATAGTTGCGAACACTTAAGTAGCAGGCCTGCCAGCATTAAAATGCTATTTTCTATGTTGGGCGATAAGGATATCAAGAAAGTCGTGCAGCGTTTGACTGAAGCGGGCTTGCCGATTAGCGATTGGTTTATCGCTGAGATTGATTATCCACGTGCAGCAAGCTCATCGCAGCTGCAAAGTATTTTAGCAAGCTATGTTGATAAGGCACAAATACATGCGTTTAAACGTTTATCAGAAGCCACCGCTGCTGTTATAAAGGGCAGCCAAGCGCAAGACTTAATCGTGGTATGTGGCTCGTTCCATACAATTGGCGAGGCGCTAGCGGCGCTTGCTGCTGATAATTTAAATTAAAATCATAATGATTTAATGTTAGTCTTGGCAGAAGCATGATAGCAGACAGTATAAAAAATATGCTTTATAATCAAACTGCTTTAACATACTGCAATACAATGTTATGTACAAATTAAAATGGCTATGTACAGCTTGACTCAGCATTTAAAAATGGCTGGACGTAACTGGCGGCGATATTAAGTTTCAAAATTGTTTATTAAAGCTATATAAACATAGCTTGGAACGATAGTTGCGCCGCTCAATCAACCTTATTACCAACTAAGAGACGTAAACGGATGAACTTTTCGAGACAAGCCTTATTGGGCATTGGGATGATTATTGGCGGTAGCGTGATGCTGTACGCCATGGTGCAACAAATTGGCGATAGCAATAAAACAAAACCTGCGTCAGCGATGATAGAAAAACAAAGCCCGGCGCAAGAATCTCCACAACCTTTGACGACTGATATCGAGACTGAAAAGCGCATCTTGGCACAAAAACAAAAAGAGCGTGCCGCCCGCGTTGCAGAGCAAGAAAGACGTGCGCAGCAATTCTTAAGCGAGCAAGAGGCGGCTGAAGCGCAAGCATTGGCCAAAGCGCGCGCTGAAAGTCAGCAATATTTGGCAAGCACCGCACCTGCTAAAGATAAAGAAGCCGAGGAGAGTAAAGACGCTGAACAAGACACGGCGACCGCGACCAAATCTAGTACAGATAGCGATAATACTGCCACGGCAACTGAGAGTGATAATAGCGCCCGTGAGCAGCAAAAAGTGGCTCAAGCGCAACAAGAAGCCAAGCTGAAAGAACAAGCAGCAGCTAAAAAGCTAGCAGAGAGTAAAAAGGAAGCGGAAGCAAAAAAGCAGGCAGAGGCTAAAAAACAGGCTGAAGCTGAGAAAAAACAAAAAGCTGCAGAAATCGCTAAAAATGAGGTGCCAAAATCGCCTACGGATTATCAGGTCAAAAAGGGTGATGGGCTGATTAAACTGGCACGGCAACACAATATGCCCGTAGAAGTCTTGGCACAAGCGAATAACCTTTCACCGTCGACCTCGCTACAACTGGGTCAGAATATCACCATCCCATCGCGTCAGCAGGTTGATCGCTTAGCACGTGAAGCAGCAGCGGCTGAAAAAGCGCGTGAAGAAAAGCGTCAAAAAGAAGAAGCGTTAGCCAAGAAATCGGCCGATGCCAAGCGTGAAGCGCAGCAGAAACTGAACGAAGCGCGTAAAGAAGTGAAAGAAACCGATGCTAAAGGCAGTTTTGGTGTACAAGTGGCACTGGCGAATGACCAAGCCAAAGCGGATGAGTTGGCAAAAAAATTCCAATCAGCAGGCTATCAAGTCAAAACCAGTCCTACCAGTCGTGGTGTGCGCGTCATCGTCGGTCCTGAACGCGGTAAAGTGGCCGCTTTGGCGCTAAAAGATAAGATTAATAGCGACCCGAAAGTTAATACGACAAGTGCTTGGGTTTTATACTGGCGCTAAAATAAATTTAAATTGCTGCAATCTGATAGCCATTAGCGCTAAATAAACCGCACAATTTTAACTACGCCCGTTTTCACTTTTATCATTCTCACTAAATTTTTTAACACGACATCTATTGTCGTGTTTTTCGTTTTATCGTTTGCCGATTGGGGCCAGCTTGGTTACGATGTGCGCCGCTATTTTCTGTTTCTTCCTTTTCTTTTCTGTACTGTATAACCTGTCAGCCTATAAAGGCTGCCCTGCCGCGGTTAGCTATGTTTCGTCATTTTATTTAATGACATCCTCTACGTAGCTGATGGCTTTCATTATGTATAAGGTAAAACCATGTCATTTGGCGTTATATTTTTAATATTGGCAGTTGGATTTGTCGGGCTGATCACCCTGCCAAAACTGTTTTCTGATAAGCAGGCCACTGAGCCTGAGCCACCACCTGTGCGCGGTGATGAGCTGGCTATTTGGCCATTTGCGCCCATGCCTATTATGACTGATACGGAAGTTATCTTCTTTAAAAAGTTAAAAAATGCCTTGCCCGAATATCATATCTTTGTCCAAGTTCAGCTGTCTCGTATCATTGAAGCAAACAGTGACGAAACCTCGGAGCGTAGCTTTTGGTTCAATCGCATTTGTCGCCAAAGCGTCGACTATGTCATCGTGGATATCGATGCGCAGACTACCTTGCTGGCCATCGAGCTTGATGATTGGACGCATAATAGTAAAGCGCGGCAAAAGGCGGATGATAAAAAGGATAAAGCGCTTGCCAGTGCCGGTATTGCTATCGTGCGCTTTCATGCCGAACGCATGCCGAGTGCCGATATGCTCAGATATGAGCTGATGCAGGTAATTGAGAGTTATTAATTAGGGGTACTTTGTTATAGGCCACGTCGTTTGAATACTTAATAATAATTATGTAATATTATTTATATATTTCTTTACCTTATAGATAAATTCCAAAAATAAATAGCTTATTCCTTCTATTAAGGAGTAAACTTAAGTTTTTTATAAACAGGCAATTTAGTTTTTAAGTAGGTATTTATGACTTAAATACTAGGATTGTTTCTATCACTATTTTTCGGAATATATTTTGAATTAAGGATTACATAATGAAGGCTTTTAAACTAACCGCATTAGCACTTGCCAGTACTTTAGCCTTGGCAGGTTGTGGTAGTGACAGCGACAACAGTGAATATAATGGCAATGGCCCTAGTACTCCTAACGTTCCTACAAAACCACCTGTCGATGATAGTTTGTCTGAGCTTGATCAAGCAAAAGAAATGATTCGCACGGCTAAACTGTTTGTCAGTGACAATAAAGCGGTTACAGAAGCTTATAAGGGCGTAAGTGATATCCTGACAGAAAAACAAGCGTCACGACTTAGCTATACATTTGAGGTACCAAATTCCCTTTATTATTACATGCAGAAAAATGGTCTATCACAATTAAAGGCAGCTGACATTATAGCTTTGGCCGATGATGAAGAGTTCAATGATACATTAGGTAACGTAGCATTGACGCCAGAAAATAGTTTTGTTGCCAATCTGAATGCTGATGGACAATTTAAGCTTTCGGGCACTACTAAGGTAAACGTTGAGGAATACGATTATGCATATAATCCAACGACGGATAGATATGAAGAAATTATTAATCGAGACACCTTTACAACTGCGTTTGATGGTTTCGAAAATGCCTTAGTTTCTAATAATAATAGTGCCAGCTTTAATGGTGGCATTGGATTCAAGAGTATAAAAATTGGTTCTGGCGCTGATATCGTGACGCTGAGCTCTAATAAAGGCTTTACCGTCAGCGGTCAGTTCAGTGATAAAGTTGTGGTTGATGACGAATTTGATCTCAATGACATCAACAGAGAAGGTATTACTTTAGAAAAGGCTATCGTAAAATTAGGCAACTTAAAGCTAACTGCTAATGATAGTGTGATTGAAGCAAAAGACTTAGAGTTTGCTGCCTTAGATATTAGTAAGAAGTTAGCAGATAGTAGTCTAGTGGTTAGAACGATTCCTTATAAACTTGCTATAACAGGTCAAATGACTAAGCAGAAACCTAACACGAATGTAGCAATCACACTCAATGCGACTGCTAACGATGCTGACATTAAAAACTTTTTGACCGTCACTGATGCTGGTAATCTTGAAGAGAAAGCCAATAAATATGTTGGCATGACAATAGTATTGAACATTAAAGGCAATGTGACTAAAGAAGGGTCAACAACGATTCCGCTTAATTTCCAAGCCAATCTTGAACGTACTGCTCGTAACGTCATTGACCTTAAAGGATTAAAGGCTAGCGTAGAAGGTAAAGAGTTATTTGTCACAGGTAAGTCTAATTTAGACAATAATTACGATGTGGTTAGCACGCAATTTACCGTTAAGCAAAATAAAGCATCGATTGAATTAAAGGTTGATGCCAATGGTGATTTTGTTAAAGATAAAATGGGTAAGCTAGGTGACATTATGGTTGACGGTAGTGACTATGGTGATTTAATGGATAATGATGGCAAAATCACGGCTAAATTTAAAGATAACAGTTTAATCGTTCTATAACCAATATAAGTCTAATGGCAGTGCTCAATCATTTTTAATATTATTCGAGCAATAACAAAAAAGAGACGGCTAGTACTGTCTCTTTTTTATGCACTCTAATAAACGTGAGAAATTTATGTCATTCTTTAGCCGAGCTATCTATACCTTTTCACAACAAGACTTACCATTTTTCGCCAAACATAAGCTGTCATTTATTGTTCCAACAACAATCGCTATCATGGCTTCAACGTCTACTTTAGCTCAGAGTGAAAATTCTAACTTATCCTCTAATCTCTACTCGGCATCTAATCCAACTACAGATTTATTGAATAATCAGAATGTAAACGAAAAGTCTCAGGTGGATTGGACAGTAATGGCAACCGCCCACAGCCCAGCACAACCTATTGCTGCTTTCATTGGTGATTGGGATGCGCCATTATACTCAGGTGAGCATGCGTATTTACAAGGGCGTACAGATTTAAAGGTACGCCCTGCTGGTAGCGTAATGAGCTATGGTTTAGGCTGGCGTTATGATTACTTAATGACGTTTAGCGAAGAGACAGCAGAAGTATATTGGCAATATGAAAACAAACAGCCATCGAGCACCAGTCAGTCATATCCATTATTTTTGGATGCTAAACATAATGAAAGGTTTGGCGCTAATATCGGTTTTACCCAGCCACTAAGTCCTAATTGGCAGTTAATAACTCGTGCCAATATTTGGCAAGGATTACACGCGCTTGAAGGTAAGGTTTCAGGTAACTTAACGACACGAGTATTGCCTGATAGTGAGATTAGCAACATAAGAGATAGCGTTGATAAAGCGGATGCCTATGTGGATTACTACTATGATAAGCCTGCGCTCGGTGAAGAGAATCTAAACTGGAATCCTGCTAAGCCTTCTGGTTATGGCTATTCCTTAGATTTACAACTGGCAGGAAAACTATCTGATAAAACACAAGTCGTAATCAGTGGCTACGATATACTTGGGCGTATGCACTGGAAGGATATGCCAAGAACACGCTATGGCTTAAATTATGATGTCAATGGTCGACCTTTATATACGATTGAAGGTCAGCTCGATACTAAAGATGTCACGCAAACACTACCATGGCAGGTGGAAGGTAGTCTGAGACATCAATTAAATCGTCAGTGGCAACTTGGCGTTCATGGGCAAATAAATGATATCCAAGACTTGTATCAACTATCGGCAGATTATCAGCTGACCGGCAATAATTATCCAATGACCATCACAGGATTGATCGAGCCACAGACTAAAGCGTTAGGTATAGCGTTAGATAGTAAGTATGGCGGTATAAAAGTGCTAACAGATGATATTGATGCAGAAAAAGCCAAGCGTAGTGAGATTAGCTTATATGGACGTTATGCTTGGTAAAAGCTTAATTAAATTAATACAAATAGTTATCGAGAAATACGACTGCTTAATTAGAATTGGTTTAAAATCAATTATTTTTCTCATTAACTTGCTTAGGATAAATCACCATCGGCCTGTCACCTTCAAAATACAATCCTGTTCTTAAAATACCGTTTTCAGAATACATAAAGGCTAACTGACGATTGTCATAAAAGTCGCGCTTGCTAAACCATTCAATATAATGAGCGGCGCGTAATGCAGTTACATCAATCGTTGCAAGCGTGGCATTATCAGCTTTATCGCACCATTCGTGCATCGGAAAGCTAGGTGTTAGCCAATGAGGGTAGACGAAATTAGCGATGTTCATTGGCAAAAAGAAGCGTCCTTTAATAACACCATAACGCTTATCAATCTTCACTTGGCCATGACTTTTAGTCTCGACCCACACCGTACGAAACTGTTTGGTTTGCATGTGGGTCATTTTGCGCTGTAAATTGTCGTTAGAATTGATACCGACCCAATTTATCGGCGCAAACGGTGCTGAACCCATAAAAAACTTAATCGCCAGCTCCCAATGCTCAACCAGATTGTCTTCATGATTATACAAAATCAAATCCAGCTCGCCTGTTGTCTGCTTGCCATTGTATAACTGCACGTTATTGGCAAGCGTCTCGTACCGATGTAATTTGCGTGCAAAGCCATCTTCTAGCCAAAATGACAGTAAACCCTCAAAGTGAAAACCCAAGCGATTGGGGCTAGGACGTTTTAATAAATAGCGGGTTAATGCCTGATAGTCATTGGTAGTATCCAACTCTTTTAAACGCGGCTTATAAGCTTCAAACTGCTGTTGCCAAAAGTCTGCGCTATGTATTGCAACTTTGTGGGTAGTTTGATGCGGTGCGAAATCCAACCACGTCGTCAAGACGTTAGGGCAGGCGAGTACATACGCCAAATCACGCACAAAAGGTCGCCGATAAGCTTCCCAAGGTGCATAGCTATCAAGGCGCGGCGTAAGCTCAGACATAGGACAAACCAGAGTAAATATAAAGTATTTACCCTAGCGACTTGCTTACTAAAAGTCTATAGCGAATCGTAATATGTTAAGATTGTAGTCATCTGGCAGAATATATGATTGCCAACCTTTCAGTAATACAGAGGACTAAATTATGAAGTACCTTTTGCAAATCGACTTTCCTTATAACGGTCCTTTTGGTAGTGCGTTTTTTGATGCCATGAAAGAGCTGGCTGAAGATATTGCAACCGAAAACGGTTTGGTCTATAAGCTATGGACAGAAAACGAAGCAACGCAAGAAGCAGGCGGTATTTATGTGTTCGATAATTTGGACGATGCCAACAGATATTTAGAAAAGCATACCCAAAGATTGACTTCATTTGGTTTTAAAGACATCAAATCTAAAGTATTTATCATCAATGAAGCGCTAAGTGCGATTACTAAAGCATCTTTGTAATACTTCATGAAGAATAATGAGCATAAAAAAAGCCAACCATTGATATCAATGGTCGGCTTTTTTGTTCAACTACTATGTTTGGTCGGAACGGCAGGATTTGAACCTGCGACCACTACACCCCCAGTGTAGTGCGCTACCAGACTGCGCTACGCCCCGAATGACTGACTATTTTACGCAAAATTATGCATATTGCAAGGGCTATTTATTTTAGTCAAAATCTACAATGGCATTTTACTTATCACAGTCAGTTGCATACATAGTTATTCAACCTTAACCTAGTAATTCTTTTAGGATTTGGTTTACTTGTTGCGGGTTGGCACTGCCGCGGCTGGCTTTCATCACTTGCCCAACCAGACCGTTAAAGGCTTTTTCTTTACCGCCGCGATACTCTTCGACCATCGCTTGGTTTTTGGCAATAACGTCTTCAACGATGGCTTTAATCGCGCCCGTATCGGTTTCTTGCTTAAGCCCTTTTTCTTCGATGATTTTATCAGCAGCGTCATTAGCATCGCCGCCTTCGCGTTCATAAAGCGCACTAAAGACTTTCTTCGCCAATTTACCCGATAAAGTGTCATCTTTGATACGTGCCAGCATGCCAGCCAATTGCTTGGCGCTGATAGGCGAGTCGGCGATGTCTTTATCATCTTTGTTAAGGGCACCGAGTAGATCACCCATGACCCAGTTAGCCGCCATTTTGGCGTCTTGTTGTCCGACCTCAGCGACGACATTTTCAAAATAATCGGCGAGCGTACGGCTACCGGTCAAGATGCGAGCGTCATATTCTGATAGTCCAAGCGCTTCTTCAAAGCGTGCACGGCGAGCAACAGGTAGTTCAGGCATCGCAGCCTTGATGGTATCGACCGTATGCTGCTCGATACGCACTGGCAATAAGTCAGGGTCAGGAAAATAACGATAGTCGTTGGCGTCTTCTTTGGTACGCATGGTGCGGGTTTCATCGCGCTCAGGATCGTATAGCATCGTCGCTTGGATAACTTTACCGCCGTCCTCGATGATGTCGATTTGACGCTCGATTTCACGATTGATGGCGCGTTCGATAAAGCGGAATGAGTTGAGGTTTTTCAACTCCGTACGTGTCCCCAAATCTGCGCCCGGCTTACGCACAGAGACGTTACAGTCGCAGCGGAATGAGCCTTCTGCCATAATCGCATCTGAGATACCAAGCCATGTGACCAGCTGGTGAATGGCTTTGATATAAGCAATCGCTTCGGCAGCAGAGCGCATATCAGGCTCAGAGACGATTTCGATAAGTGGCGTACCTGCGCGGTTAAGGTCAACGCCTGTCATACCATCGACGGCATCATGCACGGATTTACCCGCATCTTCTTCTAGGTGCGCGCGGGTGATACCCATACGTTTAGGGTATTCGTTTTTCTCGCCTTCATTGACCACCACGTCAATATAACCTTTGCCAACGATAGGGTTGGCCATTTGGGTGATTTGATAGCCTTTTGGCAAGTCAGGATAGAAGTAGTTTTTGCGGTCAAAAGTGTTAAATAGACCTAATTCAGCATTGACACCGATACCAAACTTTAAGGCACGATCGACCACGCCCGTATTCAATACAGGTAAAACACCAGGCAAGCCTAAATCAACGATACTGGCTTGGGTATTTGGTTCGTGACCAAAGTCAGTCGGCGCGCTGGAGAATATTTTACTTTCAGTATTGAGCTGGCAATGAATCTCAATCCCGATGACCACTTCATAGCCATCGACGAACAGCTCTTTGCGGACAATTTCTTGCTGAGCGGCATTATCAGTAGTAGTTGCTGTGTTCATTATACCGTCTCCTTCGCGATGGTAGAGTGTTGTAAATGGTGGTCGGTATGCTGCTGGAATAGATGGGCGGTAGAGAGCAGTTTGCTTTCTTGCCAATATTGACCAATCAATTGCAAACCAATAGGCAAACCGTTTGTGGTTAACCCAACCGGCTGACTAAGCGCAGGTAAACCCGCTAAGTTAACACCAATGGTATATACGTCCCCCAAATACATGGTTGCAGGATCAAGGTCTTCAGCAAGTTTATAAGCTGCGGTCGGCGCGGTTGGACTGGCGATGACATCACAATTGTTAAAAGCGTCTTCAAAGTCTTGTACGATGAGTCGGCGTACTTTTTGAGCCTTAGTGTAATAGGCGTCAAAGTAACCCGCGGATAGCGCATAAGTACCGGTCAAAATACGACGTTGTACTTCAGGGCCAAAGCCTTCTGAGCGTGAGCGCGTATATAAATCGAGCAGGTCGGTTGGGTTGTCACAGCGATAGCCAAAACGCACGCCATCGAAACGCGATAAGTTCGAAGACGCTTCAGCAGGGGCGAGCATATAATAAGTCGCAAGGGTAATTTCAGGGTCAGTGATGTTGACTTCTACAATCGTCGCACCAAGCGCTTCGTATTGTTTTAGCGCTGCACGTACCGCTTGCTCAACCTCAGCATCTAAGCCTTTGGTAAAGTACTCTTTTGCCACGCCAATACGTAAGCCTTCTAATGGCTTGGCGTTGTCGCCAGCAGTTGTGACGGCATCATTTAAGTCTTGCACGTAATCTGGCATATCATGCTTGATAGAAGTGGCATCGCGTGGGTCGTGACCAATCATCGGTTGTAGCAGATACGCACAGTCCATAGCACTGCGGCCCATGCTACCCGCTTGGTCAAGGCTTGACGCATAAGCAATCATACCAAAGCGCGAGATACGACCATAAGTTGGTTTGATACCGGTTAAACCACAAAATGAAGCAGGCTGACGGATAGAACCACCAGTATCGCTGGCAGTAGCAACCGGAACAAACCCTGCGGCAACGGCAGCGGCACTACCACCTGATGAGCCACCTGGGACGCGCTCAAGATTCCAAGGATTGTGTACCGCGCCATAATGCGAGCTCTCATTATCCGAGCCCATCGCAAACTCATCCATATTGAGCTTACCAAGGCTAATCATGCCGGCTTTATTGATATTGGTGACGACAGTGGCATCATAAGGTGACACAAAGTTATGCAGCATTTTTGAGCCACAAGTCGTTAAAACACCTTGGGTACAAAAGATATCTTTATGCGCCATCGGCACACCAAGCAGGGGACGCTTGTCACCTTGGGCACGCATCTCATCAGCGGCTTGTGCTTGCGCGCGCGCGGTTTCGGAGGTGTGGGTGATAAAGCTGTTAATCTTACTGTCGAGCGCGTCGATACGCTTGATATAGTGCTCAGTTAATTCTGCGCTGCTAAATTGTTTGTCTTGCAGGCCCGTAATCAGCTGCTGGGTACTTAAAAGGTGAAGTTCAGACATAAGGTGTCGTCCGTCAAAATGTGAATAACATTAAATAAAGTGGAATACAGTAAAAATTATTGGGGCAATTATTCAATCACTTGCGGCACAAGGTATAAACCCGCTTCAACAGCAGGCGCGACCGATTGATTGCGCTCGCGATTGATATCGTGTTTGGCGACATCGGCGCGCAGATCTTGGCAAACTTCATGAATGTTTGATAAAGGTTTGATACCAGTAGTGTCGACACTGCCAAGCGTTTGCATCAATTTTAATACGTCGCTGATATCGTCGGCGTAGCTGCTGGCGGTGTCTTCATCAACACCGAGGCGTGCAAGGCGGGCAACTTCTAAGATTTCTTGGCGGCTGACATTGCTTTCAGCGGCGATGGTTTGCTGTGACATAGTTTCTCCAGTGAAGGATGGTTTTTATTAGAGTAGGGATAAAAATAGGTAATGACTAATAACTAAATAAAGTAATAATGTTTAAAATACACGCAAATAAACGATCTACCTGAGTATTTTATAAAGAGTGCCTTTATTATAAAGCATCTCACCGAAGATTACAGAGCGGGGCATCGATTGCTGCTGTATCTTTACTAACTTTACTCAAATAAGAGCGTTACAAAATTGACCGAATAGTTATGGATTGATTGTCAATTGCTCAGCATTGCGCTCACAAATACGTTACAGTATGCAGCCACTGCTCAGCGAAATGCTAAGTAAATGCCTTTAAGTGCCCTTAAATGACTTAGCAAAACCCGCCGCAGCAATAATACTTGGTGATCGCGCCTTGTTAGTGTTTGAATTAAATGATGTTTCATTAAATGGCAAGGTTTGCTCTGTCATTTCAAACTTTGTAACATCTTTTCGCGTTTAACGGCAAAATCCTAGCGTACTGATGCAAATTTCTGTGTTTTTTTTGAGCTAAATCGGTATAATTTAGCTCAGTTTTTTCATTTCATCATTATTGCTTCGGTTTGACTTGCTGCGATGATAAACTCGCGCCATCGGTCATGTCTTACGACGACCTGCTCAACACTGACGAGTAACCCTCAGTCAATTTCGTTCGCCTCATTCGCCTCATTTGTAATACGCTGGATATATTAGCCATGAACCCGTTTGGATTTTTATCAAATAATATCGCAATCGACCTCGGTACTGCGAACACCCTTATCTTTATTCCTGGTAAAGGGGTGGTGCTCGACGAGCCTACAGTGGTCGCGCTACGTAGTAATCGTACCCAAAACCCTACCGTCGCCGCCGTTGGTATTGATGCCAAACAGATGCTAGGGCGTACGCCTGCCAACATCACGGCTATTCGCCCGTTAAAAGATGGCGTGATTGCAGACTTTGAAGTGACACAAAAAATGCTCAAGCATTTTATCACTAAAGTAAAAGCCAAGCGTTTTATGGCACAGCCCAACGTGGTGGTTTGTGTGCCTTGCAAATCGACGTTGGTTGAGCGTAAAGCGATTCGTGAAGCGGTATCGTCGGCTGGCGCGAGCAAAGTCTTGTTGCTAGAAGAGCCAATGGCTGCCGCAATCGGTGCGGGCATGCCCGTGCATGAAGCCAGTGGTTCAATGGTCGTTGATATCGGCGGCGGCACCACTGAGATTGCTGTTATCGCGCTGTCAGGCTGCGTCTATGCCGAGTCGATTCGTATCGGCGGCGATATGTTTGATGAAGCGATTATTACTCATGTGCGCCGTACGCATGGCTGCGTGATTGGTGAAACCACTGCTGAGCGTATCAAGCAAGAGGTGGGTTCGGCATTAAATGAAGACAGCCAATTAGAAGTTGAAGTTCGCGGTCGGAGCATGGCAGAAGGCGTACCAAAGACCTTTACGGTCAATTCAGAAGAAGTACAAAAGGCCCTCAGCGACCCATTAAGCGGTATCGTCAGCGCAGTAAAAGCAGCACTTGAACAGACGCCACCTGAGCTGTCATCAGACATCGCTGAGCGCGGTATAGTCTTAACCGGCGGCGGTGCATTGCTGCGTGATTTAGACAAGCTTATCTCTAAAGAAACCGGTCTGCCTGTGACGGTCGCTGAAGAGCCATTAACTTGTGTCAGCCGTGGCGGCGGTATTGCGCTTGATTTTATCAACAACAAAAGCCTAAATATGATTTTTGTTTAAGTTGTGAATATTAAAGCGCTATAAAAATTGTTTGATTCTATTTGTTTTTTCCTATTAAAGGTAGCCAATAAGGTTGCCTTTAATGACATTTAGCCATACCAAAATGCAATAAAAGTACGATAAGTCACGCGTGGTTATTAACGTGTCGACATTATTTTGAACTGACGCTATATGCTGATATTTGTTGCTCTTATGGCGCATCGCAACTGTTGCTCACCTTAAAACCTCTAGATTAGACCAATTATGATTCCAAGTATTTTTGCTCGTCAGCCGCTCGCGCTTCGTAAGACTGCTATCGTATTGATAGTGGCGCTGGTGTTGATGTGGTTTGATAGCAAGAATCCAGAATGGTTTAAGCCGATACGCTCGACCACCCATGCCGCCATGCAGCCTATTTATGAGCTGTCGTTATTGCCAAGTTATGCAAAACACTGGTCGAGCGGCAGCTTGCAGTCGAAAGAAGCGCTACGCCGTGAAAACATGCAGCTAAAAACGCAACTTATCCATGCCCAAGCTAAGCTGCAGCAGCAGGATTATGTCTTGGCACAGAACGCGCGTTTGCAAGGTATCTTATCGACCACGCGCCCTGAGCAATTTGATTTAAACCTAGCGCAAGTGATTGGAACGGATACCAATCTGCTCAGGCAAATTGTGGTACTGAATAAAGGCGAGCAAGATGGCGTGCAAGTGGGTCAAACGGTCATCGATGAAGTGGGCATTTTAGGTCAGATTATTAATGTTTACCCCAATACCAGTCGCTTATTGCTGATTACCGATGAGCAGCAATCGGTTGCTGTGACCGTCAAACGCACCGGACAGCGGGCTATCGTCACAGGCGAGGGCATACCGACCTCATTACGCCTTAACTACGTCTTTAAAACCTCAGATGTGCGCGTCGGCGATGAGCTGGTGTCATCAGGCTTGGGCGGACGTATTCCGGCGGGCTATCGCGTTGGTCGTATCGCCCATGTCGAAGACACGCAAGAAGATAACTTTAGAAGTATTGAAGTCACGCCGGCAGCAAATTTTATTGATAACGCTTATGTGTTGGTGCTGCAAGATAAACTGGTTAATAGAAGAAATGCCGGTATTAAAGAAAACTAAGGGCTTGTCAGCTTACTCATAAGTCCACATTGCGCGTCATTATTTATAGCATAGACAATCACATAGACGTCTGGATAGACAGATAAGATAAATAGTATTCAAAATTGTTTGGTCAACTAGCGCTGCTACTCTTTTCAATATTAAATGAACGATTAAATAGCTGCTAAACTCTCGCTAAAGGTAAGTATTCATGGCATACGCGGATTTTGATGATGTAACTGGCGTACTCCCAGCCTTGATTATACTGAGTTTCATTATTGCCTCATCGCTGAGCGTCTATCCTTTAAGCCCAAGTATGGCCGCACTGCGCCCAATGGTCATGGTCATGGTGCTGATTTTTTGGTTACTGTTTCAGCCGCGCTATGTCGGGATTTTCAGCGCCTTTGCTATTGGTATTATCGCCGATTTATTAATGGATACTCACTTAGGTCAGCAAGCGTTCGCCGCCGTTATGGTCGCAATGGTCATAAAAATCACCAGTATTTATATCAGACAGCTTAATACCATTAGCGCTTGGCTTATTGCAAGCCTAGGATTGGTTGTTTTCCAAGTCAGCTTATGGATATTGCAACTATTTATCCAAAATACCTTTGTTGCCCAATCTGCTCTATCGTTGCTTATGAGTATCATCAGCTGGCCATTGGTGCTATTGGCATTACGGAGATTTGCCCGCTAGTTTTTTACATTTATTTGTTTCATAAAGCTGAAAAACCATAAATTTATAAAATAAGAGTTATCACAATGAATCTCATTTTAGCGTCTGGCTCGCCGCGTCGTCATGAGCTGCTAACCAGAGCGCAACTCGACTTTACGGTCATGAGCGTCGATATTGATGAAACGCCGCATGTGAATGAATCTCCTAAAGATTATATTGAACGTATGGTTGCTAGCAAAGCAGAAGCGGCGCTAGAGCAATTAAATAAAGAGCTAAATAAAAAGTTAAACGACAGGCAAACTGATTTATCTGAATCAATTATTATTTTAACCGCTGATACCATTGGCGTCTTAGCCGATGGTAAAACGGTATTGGTTAAACCTGATAGCCGTGAAGACGCTTATCGCATGTGGCAACAGATGTCTGATGACACCCACCAAGTATGGACAGCGGTACAAGCAACTCAAGTATTGTTATCTGTTAAGCCTTCAAGCTCTCCAAACTCCGGCAGAGCATTTCAAATCGTGAATCAACAACAAATCACTGAGCGCACCGATGTCACCTTTATTCCTTTAACCGAAGAGATGATGGAAAACTATTGGGACAGCGGCGAGCCTGCTGATAAAGCTGGTGGCTACGGTATTCAGGGTTTGGGCGCCGCCTGGGTAAGCCGCATTAATGGCAGCTATACCAATGTGGTTGGTTTACCGCTGGCACAAACTGTGGCGTTGATTAAAAATATCACAGCTATCAGCGCCAACGATAAAGCCTAAGCACTGAAGAAATAAACTGGGCAAATAAATAGGTTAGAGTAGAGCGTATTTGGTTTAAGACAATTAAACGGCTAATTTTATATGAACTGGCAAAAGGCTATCACTCAATCATTTGCACATAATGACACGCTAGGATAATGGGCAAACCCAAGGTGCATTTGGTACACTGTGAGGCTACCAAACGATGAACGCTTCACAAGAAAGCTGAGTGCTAAGAGAAAATATTATGTCCGAAGAGCTGCTGATTAATATTAGTCCCATGGAATCGCGCGTCGCCGTGTTAGATAACGGGGTGTTGGGCGAGATTTATATCGAGCGTCATCATAAACTGGGCTTGGTCGGTAATATTTATTTGGGCACGGTAGTACGCGTGCTTCCGGGTATGCAAGCGGCTTTTGTCGATATCGGCCAGTCACGCACGGCGTTTTTACATGTCAATGATATGCAGCGCGAACCGCGTCCTGTCAGCGAGAGCAAAAATAAGACCTCAGAAAATACTGATAACGAACGTCCTGTTATCGAAGCTACCGCTGATGATTTGGCGGTGACGCCGCCTGTGGTCAGTGCGCACAGTACTGAGGTTGTAGCTGTTACAAAATCTCTTATCCAGCATCGGCTGCACGAAGGCCAACGTATCTTAGTACAAGTTACCAAAGACCAGCTCGGTAGCAAGGGCGCGCGTTTAACTACCAATATATCGCTGCCATCACGTTACTTGGTCTATCTGCCATCGAGCGATCATATCGGTATCTCGCAGCGTATTGATGGCGAAGAAGAACGTTCTCGTCTCAAGACTGAACTGGCGAGCCTGATGCAAACGGTCAACCTACAAGGTGGCCTGATTGCGCGTACCGCCGCTGAGCGCGTACCGGTTAATAAACTCGAAGAAGATATTTACTATCTATTGCAGCTCTGGCGCACCATTTGCGCCCGTCGCCAAGAAACAAAACCAAATCAAAGCTCTGAGCTTATTTATCAAGAATTATCACTGCCGCTGCGCTCCATTCGTGACTTGGTGCATGCCGATACCGAAAAAGTAGTGATTGATAACGCGCAAATCTATGAGCAAGTCCGTTATTTTGCTAAAGAGTTTGTGCCTTTCGTCTACGACCGTATTGTGCATTATACCGCCGAGCCTTCCTTGTTTGATGTCCACCGTGTCGAGGATGATTTGCGTGATGCCTTAAAACGTCGTGTCGATTTAAAGTCTGGCGGTTACCTGATTATCGATCAAACCGAAGCCATGACCACCATCGATGTCAATACTGGCTCTTTTGTCGGCGGTCGCTCGTTAGAAGATACGGTATATAAAACCAATTTAGAAGCCACCCACGCCATCGCACGCCAGCTACGCCTGCGTAATCTTGGCGGCATTATTATCTTAGATTTTATTGATATGCTTGAGCAGCAGCATAAAGACGATATTTTAGAGAGCCTGCAAGCGCAGCTAGCGCAAGACTACGCCAAAACCAAAATTACCCAAGTCAGTGAGCTTGGACTGGTTGAAATGACGCGTAAACGCACCCGTGAGTCGCTTGGGCAGCAGCTTTGTGAGCCTTGCTCAACCTGTCAGGGTCGCGGCTTTGTTAAAACGGCTGAAACCGTTTGCTTTGAGATATTTCGCGAGATTATGCGCTGTGCGCGCACCTATAACTCGCCTAAGAAGTTTACCGTGGTTGCTCATGCTGCCGTCATTGACTTACTATTGACCACCGAATCAGACACCGTGGCAGATTTAGAGTATCTATTAGGTAGAGTGATTACCTTTGAGGTCGAAAATCTCTATACCCAAGAGCAATATGACATCGTTTTGGACTAGCGCCAGCGTAAACTTATACCATTATAAAGTATCTTAAATGAGGTTTTGATAAGGAAACTATCGATAAAAACGCTTGTTTATAAAGGGGGATATCTCAAAACACTGCCGATATTACCCTTGCAATGAGTGAAATACTATGTATAATACACACCACTGAATTATATATGCGCAGCCAATTAAACAGCTGGCGCTATGACAGCTAGAGCATCGTTTCTAGCACTATTTCATTATGCCTTTGCTGACATCCTATAATGGAAGGGTCGGCGGGGCTTTAAACTATTTTGCTTTTGGCACGCTATAAGTTCCGGTAACGAACTCATTCTGGTTAAGAACAGAAGGCCGCTTAAAGTGAATATTTAACCAAACGGCTTTTGCTCATATCTTTGCAAAGCAAGAATGACAAAAGCACATATTAGGAGCTTGCTGGCATGGCTAACCAGAGAATCCGTATCCGTCTTAAGTCTTTTGATCATCGTCTGATTGATCAATCTGCACAAGAGATCGTTGATACTGCAAAGCGCACCGGTGCGCAAGTTTGTGGTCCTGTACCGTTGCCGACTCGCATTGAGCGCTTCAACGTTCTAACCTCACCACACGTTAATAAAGACGCTCGTGACCAGTACGAAATCCGTACTCACAAGCGTATGGTTGATATCGTTCAGCCTACCGACAAAACTGTGGATGCGCTAATGAAGTTAGACTTAGCGGCGGGTGTTGACGTTCAAATTGCTTTGGGTTAATGCAAAACACACCCAACCCATTAATATAAGATATAAAGAGGTCTAAAATGGCGATCGGTTTAGTCGGTAAAAAATGCGGCATGACCCGTATCTTCACTGAAGCAGGCGAATCTATTCCTGTTACAGTGGTTGAGGTCCATGCTAACCGCATTACTCAAGTAAAAAATACTGATGTAGATGGCTATCAAGCCATTCAAGTTACCACAGGTACTCGTCGTGACAGCCGCGTAACTGCTGCACAAAAAGGTCACTTCGCTAAAGCTGGCGTTGCAGCTGGCCGTGGTGTATGGGAGTTTCGTGCCAATGACAGCGATCTTGAAGGTCGTGAAATTGGTGGTGAGATCCTAGCTGACTTGTTCGAACAAGGTCAGATTGTAGATGTCACAGGACAGAGTAAAGGTAAAGGCTTTCAAGGCGGCGTAAAGCGTCACAACTTTAGCATGCAAGATGCCACTCATGGTAACTCAGTGTCTCACCGTGTCCTTGGTTCAACTGGTCAAAACCAGTCACCAGGTAAAGTCTTCAAAGGCAAAAAAATGCCAGGTCAAATGGGTAACAAACGCGTTACCGTTCAGGGCCTAGAAGTGATATCGGTTGATGTTGAAAAAGGGTTACTTGTCATCAAGGGTGCTATCCCAGGTGCCACCGGTGGCGATGTCATCGTACGTCCGTCAGTCAAAGCCTAAGCAAGGGGATTAACGTGGATTTAAAAACAGTTACAGGGGCGGCAGTTGAGCTTTCTGATACGGCTTTCGGTCGTGAATTCAACGAAGCATTAGTGCATCAGGTCGTCACCGCATATCTTGCTGGTGCTCGTCAAGGTACACGCGCTCAGAAAACCCGTGCCGAAGTTTCTGGTGGTGGCATCAAGCCATGGCGCCAAAAAGGTACTGGTCGCGCTCGTGCAGGTTCTATTCGTAGCCCAATCTGGCGTTCAGGTGGTCGTGCATTCGCAGCCAAACCACAAGATTGGTCACAGAAAGTTAACCGCAAAATGTATCGCGGTGCGATGCAGTGCATCCTAGCCGAATTGATTCGCCAAGAGCGTTTGATTTTGGTTGAAGAGCTAAGCGTTTCTGGTCCTAAGACCAAAGAGCTGATTGCAAAGTTAAATGATTTGGGCGCACCTCGTGCACTCATCGTCACCAAAGAAGTTGACGAAAATCTATACTTAGCTGCGCGCAACATCCCACACGTCAATGTACTTGGTACAAACGAAGTGGATCCAGTGAGCTTGATTGCTTTTGATAAAGTAATCATGTCAGTTGAAGCTGCGAAACAATTTGAGGAAGCACTAGCATGAATAACGCAAGACTTTATCAGGTCTTAAGAGGGCCTGTATTCTCAGAAAAATCTCAAATGCTTGGCGACTCACTTGGTGTACAGGTATTTAAAGTTGACTCTAATGCTACTAAGCTTGAAGTCAAAAAAGCGGTTGAGATGATGTTCGAAGGCGTTGAAGTTTTAAAAGTAAACACTTTGAATGTTAAAGGTAAGACAAAGCGTTTTGGTAAAAATATCGGCCGTCGTAATGACTATAAAAAAGCCTACGTTACCTTAAAAGCTGGTCAAGATGTACAAATGGCTGATGCTGGTGAAGAAGTCGCAAACACGACTGCTTCTACTAGTGAAACAGCGAACAACGAATAAGGATTACACTCATGCCTATCGTAAAAGCAAAGCCAACATCACCAGGCCGTCGTTTTGTTGAAAAAGTGGTGCATCCACACCTTTACAAAGGTCGTCCTTTTGCAGCGCTTCTCGAATCAAAAAGTAAGTCAGGTGGTCGTAACAATAATGGTCGCATCACGACCCGTCACGTTGGTGGTGGTCATAAGCAGCATTATCGTATTATCGATTTTAAACGTACTAAAGACAATATCCCAGCTGTGGTTGAGCGTATCGAATACGATCCTAACCGTACTGCACACATTGCTTTACTTAAGTACGCTGACGGCGAACGTCGCTATATCATTGCTGCTAAAAAACAAGCAGTTGGCGATACCGTCATGTCAGGAGAGAACTCTCCAATCCGTCCAGGTAACTGCTTACCACTGAAAAACATCCCATTGGGTACTGTGATTCACAATATCGAACTTAAAATCGGTAAAGGTGCACAGCTAGCTCGTTCTGCGGGTGCCAGCGTTCAGCTACTAGGTCGTGACGGTATTTATGCTATTCTACGTCTACGCTCAGGTGAAACTCGCCGCGTACACGTGAACTGCCGTGCTGTTATTGGTGAAGTTTCTAACACTGAAAATAACTTGAAATCACTTGGTAAAGCCGGTGCTTCACGTTGGCGCGGTGTTCGTCCTTCTGTTCGTGGTGTCGCTATGAACCCGGTTGATCACCCACACGGTGGTGGTGAAGGTCGTAACAAAGGTCGCCATCCAACCAGCCCATGGGGTCAGAAGTCTAAAGGACTTAAAACGCGTCATAATAAGCGTACTGACAGTATGATCATCCGCCGCCGCGCCAAGAAGAAATAAAGGAAGAATTTCATGCCTCGTTCATTGAAAAAAGGTCCATTCATAGACGCGCACTTATTTGCTAAAGTTGAGAATGCATTAGACACCAACTCACGCAAACCAATTAAAACTTGGTCGCGCCGCTCGATGATTTTGCCACAAATGGTTGGCCTAACCTTATCTGTTCACAACGGCCGTACTCACGTACCGGTTATCGTAAGCGAGCAGATGGTTGGTCATAAACTAGGTGAATTTGCCCCGACTCGTACATATCGTGGTCATGGCATTGACAAGAAAGCTAAGAGATAAGGTGCTTACCATGGAAGTAACT
Source organism: Psychrobacter sp. M9-54-1 (assembly GCF_016613355.1). Lineage (NCBI taxonomy): Bacteria > Pseudomonadati > Pseudomonadota > Gammaproteobacteria > Moraxellales > Moraxellaceae > Psychrobacter > Psychrobacter sp. M9-54-1. The sequence continues at coordinate 82,083 of NZ_JADGFW010000011.1, forward strand.
GCAAAATTACGCGGTGCCGCCATATCGGCACAAAAAGTTAGACTCGTTGCTGATGAAGTTCGTGGCAAATCTATCGAGCGTGCTTTGGATATCCTAACGTATAGTAATAAAAAAGGCGCTGTCTTCGTTAAGAAATGTCTTGACTCAGCCATCGCCAATGCCGAACACAACAACGGTTTAGATATCGATACCCTTAAAGTATCAACCATCTACGTTGATGAAGGCATTACGCTAAAACGTATCCTACCACGTGCTAAAGGTCGCGCTGATCGTATCAGTAAGCGTACTTGTCACATCACTATAAAGGTAGGAGAATAAGTTATGGGTCAAAAAGTACATCCAATCGGAATTCGTCTTGGTGTTGTCAAAAAGCATAACGCAAACTGGTATGCTAACCCTAAACAATACTCAGAATACCTCATCAACGACATTCAAGTTCGTGAGTATCTACGTAAAAAACTAGACAACGCTATGATCAGCAATATCATGATCGAGCGTCCTACTGGTGCTGCTAAGATTACCATCGCCACTGCGCGTCCTGGTATTGTTATCGGTAAAAAAGGCGAAGATATCGAAAGACTTCAAAAAGAATTGACCAAAATTATGGGCGTACCTGCTCAGGTCAACATTGAAGAAATCACATCACCTGATCTTGATGCACGTTTGGTAGCAGACGGTATCGGCAGCCAACTTGAGCGCCGTGTTATGTTCCGTCGTGCGATGAAACGCGCCGTACAGAACAGCATGCGTTCTGGTGCTAAAGGTATCAAAGTTGAGCTGTCTGGCCGTCTTGGCGGTGCTGAGATTGCTCGTACTGAATGGTACCGTGAAGGTCGTGTACCATTGCATACACTCCGCGCTGATATTGACTACGCGTCAATTCGTGCAGAAACCACATACGGCACTATCGGTGTAAAAGTTTGGATTTTCCGTGGCGAAATCCTTGACGGTATGAACAGCGTATACAATCCCGTCAAAGAAGAGCAGACTCGTGCGCCAAAACGCCGTGGTCGTGGAAACGGAAACCGTCGAAACACAGACAGAGGTTAAACTATGTTACAGCCAAAACGTACCAAGTTTCGTAAAATGCACAAAGGTCGTAACACAGGTCTTGCTCACCGTGGAAGCACCGTTGCATTCGGACAAATTGGTCTAAAATCGTTGACTCGTGGTCGTATGACTGCCCGTCAAATTGAAGCAGCACGTCGTACCATCACTCGTAAAATTAAGCGTGGCGGTAAGATTTGGATTCGTGTATTCCCAGACAAACCTATTACCAATAAGCCATTAGAAGTACGTATGGGTAAAGGTAAAGGTCCAGTCGAGTATTGGGTATGCGAAATCAAACCTGGTAAAGTGCTATATGAACTCGAAGGGGTTTCAGAAGAACTTGCTCGCGAAGCGTTAACGCTTGCTGCAGCAAAACTGCCCTTTAAAACTACCATTGTTAAGCGGACGATAATGTAATGAAGATCAGTGAATTACGTGATAAATCATTAGAAGAACTGACTCAGTTACTTGATGAAAAGCAACTTGATGCTTTCCGTATTCGTATGGCTAAAGCAACGGGTCAGTTGGGTAACACCCATGAAGTCAGAAGCAATCGTCGCACGATTGCTCAGATTCAGACTTTGATTAACGAGAAACAACGAGGCGACTCATGAGCGATAACAATCAAACAGCTAATGCTAGCGTATTGACAGGACGAGTTGTCAGCGACAAGATGGACAAATCCATCACAGTTTTGATTGAGCGTCTGGTTCGTCATCCTTTGTATGGCAAACAGCTTCGTCGTTCTACAAAAATCAAGGCTCATGATGAAGATAACGTTTGTCAACAAGGCGACCTTGTCCGCATCAAAGAAACGCGTCCAATCTCAAAAACCAAGTCTTGGACTTTGGTTGAAGTGGTTGAAAAAGTAGAAAAAATCTAAGTAAATTGCATTAAAAGCCAGAAGCTGTTAAAATAGCCGCCTTTTTAAGGATGCTGATTGCGCCGAGCGTATATCACTCACATTAAGAGTAGCAGCGGTTATTAATATTAAAATGCCGACTACTCATTCTGTGCTAGCGGCAGCAACTGGTTTTTATTGCTCATACGTGTGGAGTAACGCTATGATTCAGGTTGAATCGATGCTGGAAGTTGCAGACAATAGCGGTGCAAGACGAGTTCAGTGCATTAAAGTACTGGGTGGCTCTCATCGTCGTTATGCATCAGTTGGCGACATTATTAAAGTAACGGTTAAAGAAGCCATTCCGCGTGGTCGTGTCAAAAAAGGCGACGTGATGAATGCTGTAGTTGTACGTACCAAAAAAGGCGTTCGTCGTCCTGATGGTTCAGTTCTGCGTTTTGATGACAATGCTGCGGTATTGTTGAACCAAAACAAAGCACCGATAGCAACTCGTATTTTTGGACCGGTAACTCGTGAACTACGTGGTGATCAGTTTATGAAAATTGTATCACTAGCACCAGAAGTATTGTGAGGTAATCCATGTCAAAATTACGTAAAGGCGATACAGTTATCGTGATTGCTGGGAAAGACAAAGGCAAGCAAGGTACTGTACAAGCTGTAAAAAACGATCGTATTAAAGTTGAAGGCATCAACATTGTCACCAAACATCAGAAGCCAAATCAGGCAACTGGTACTGAAGGTGGCATCGTTAAGCAAGAAGCTTTTTTGCATATCTCTAATGTCGCAATTCTAAATGCGCAAACCCAAAAAGCTGATCGTATTACTTATCAGTTCGGTGAAGACGGCAAGAAACAACGCGTCTATCGTTCGAACGGTGAAGTAGTGGCGACTGCGTAAGACACTAAGGGTGTAATGGTAATGGCAAGATTAAAATCTTTATATAACGAAGAATTAAAGCAACAAATCAAAGAAGAGCTTGGTTTGGCGAACGTGATGCAAGTGCCTAAAATCACTAAAATCACGCTTAACATGGGTGTAGGCGGCGCGTCTCAAGACAAAAAATTGCTTGAAGGTGCTGTAGCTGACATGACCGCTATTGCTGGTCAAAAACCTGTCGTCACCAAAGCGCGCAAATCAGTTGCTGGCTTTAAGATTCGTGAAGAATGGCCAATTGGCTGTAAAGTAACGCTACGCGGTGAGCAAATGTACGAATTTTTAGATCGTCTCATTGCCATTGCAATTCCTCGTATTCGTGATTTCCGCGGTTTTTCACCTAAAGCCTTTGACGGACGTGGTAACTACTCATTGGGTATCAAAGAACAAATCGTATTCCCAGAAGTAGACTTTGACAAGATTGATCGTATCCGCGGTATGGATGTGACCATCACCACGTCTGCTGGTACTGATGAAGAAGGTCGTGCGTTGCTTAAAGCATTCGGCTTCCCATTTAAATAAGGTAAAGACGTTATGGCAAAGAAGAGCATGATTAACCGCGAATTAAAACGCGAAAAAATGGTTGCTAAGTATGCTGAAAAGCGTATCAAGCTAAAAGAAACTATCAATGATATCAACGCATCAGACGAAGAGCGTATGGAAGCGATGTTAGAGCTACAAGCTCTACCACGTAACGCATCTCCAGTACGTCTGCGCAATCGTTGTGCTATCACTGGTCGTCCTCACGGTTACTTCCGCAAGTTTGGCTTATCACGCAATATGCTGCGTGAGCGTGTCATGCAAGGCGATGTGCCTGGTGTTCGTAAAGCAAGCTGGTAAGGAGTAACGATATGAGTATGCAAGATACCGTTGGGGATATGCTAACCCGTATTCGTAACGCACAAATGGCTAATAAAGTATCGGTAGCAATGCCGAGCTCTAAACTACGTAAATCAATCGCTGACCTGTTGGTTAGTGAAGGTTATGTGGCCAGCGCTGTTGTAACTGAGCAAGACAACAATAAAGCAACTTTGACCATCGAATTAAAATACTTCGAGGGCAAAGCGGTTATTGAAACGATTCAACGTTATAGCCGTCCTGGTTTACGCCAGCATCGCGGTAAAGACGCTATCCCTACTGTTAAACAAGGTATGGGTGTTGCTATCGTATCGACCAGCCAAGGTATCATGAGCGATCGTGCTGCACGCGCTGCTGGTATCGGTGGTGAAATCGTTGCATTCGTTGCCTAATTAGCAATCATTGCTATCGGTAACGAGACGATAAAGTCTACTTGATCGTTGTTAGGCACTTATCAATTTTATAATACATATTTTTTAACATTGATAGGTGCCTAATGCAGTCAATTATGCTAAACTAACACGCTTTTTAGCCTGTTAGTTTTTTCGCTAATAAAAGTAAGTTAATTTTTTTAAGGAATATTCCTATGTCTCGTGTGGCTAAAGCCCCAGTAGCACTGCCTAGCGGCGTAAGTGTTACTTTGAACGATCGGCAGGTCGAAGTTAAAGGCAAAAATGGCAATATGTCTTTACGCCTGCATGAATTGGTCGAGCTAAAACAGGAAGATGATGCAATTCTTCTCTCACCTGCAGCCGATTCAAAAGAAGCCATGATGCACACTGGCACCATGCGCTCTTTACTAAACAATTTAGTAATAGGCGTAAATGAAGGTTTTGAAAGACGCCTTCAACTTATTGGTGTTGGTTATCGCGCTCAAGCTACTGGTAATAAAGTAACGCTAAACGTTGGTTACTCACATCCAGTAGAATATACGCTACCTGAAGGTGTATCAGCTGAAACCCCAACGCAAACTGAAATCGTTTTAAAATCAAACGATAAGCAGCAGCTTGGTCAAGCAGCGGCTAATATCCGCGGTTTCCGCCCACCAGAGCCTTATAAAGGTAAAGGTATTCGTTATAGTGACGAGCATGTGATTCGCAAAGAAGCCAAGAAAAAATAAGGTGAGTTGAAATGTTTGATAAAAAAGCAGCTCGTCTACGTCGAGCAAAGAAAACCCGTGCACATATCCGTTTTTTAGGCGTAAATCGCTTAACGGTTAACCGCACCCCAAGACATATTTATGCCCAAATTATCTCTCCAAACGGTGGTGAAGTGATTGCTCAGGCATCTACCTTAGACAGCAGCTTACGTTCAGGTGCAACTGGTAACGTTGATGCAGCGACGTCTGTGGGCCAATTGATCGCAGAACGCGCAAAAGCAGCTGGTATTACTAAAGTTGCCTTTGACCGTAGTGGTTTTAAATATCATGGTCGAGTAAAAGCTTTAGCTGAAGCTGCTCGCGAAAACGGATTGGAGTTTTAATCATGGCTAGAAATGATAAAAATGATAAAAATGAACAGACTGACGGTCTAGTAGAACGCTTAGTTACCGTTGATCGCGTTGCAAAAGTGGTTAAAGGTGGTCGTATTTTCTCATTTACTGCGCTAACCGTAGTGGGTGATGGCAATGGCCGTGTTGGTTTTGGTCGTGGTAAAGCACGTGAAGTACCAGCCGCTATTCAAAAAGCACTTGAAGCTGCTAAGCGCAACATGATTACTGTTGAGCTTGATGGTGCAACATTGTTCCATCCGATCAAAGCACGTCATGGTGCTAGTAAAGTCTACATGCAGCCTGCATCTGAAGGTACTGGTGTAATCGCTGGTGGCGCAATGCGTGCAGTATTAGAAGTTGCTGGTGTTAAAGACGTTTTAACGAAATCTCATGGTTCTACCAACACGGCAAACGTTGTACGTGCAACATTCAACGGTTTACGTGATATGTCAACTCCAGAAAAGATGGCAGCAAAACGTGGTAAATCTGTAGACGAAATCTTGGGTTAACTTAGAAACTAGGTGAGTTACGATGAAAAAAATGAAAGTCACTCAATTTAAATCGGGTGCCCATCGCCTCAAGAGCCACAAAGCGAGCTTGAAAGGATTGGGTTTACGCCGTATTGGTCATACTGTTGAAGTAGAAGATACTCCTTCAACCCGTGGTATGGTCAATCGCGTCAACTACATGGTAAAAGTGGAGGAAGCGTAATGGGACTTAGATTAAATGAATTATCACCAGGTGTTGGCGCGAAAAAAACTGCCCAACGTCGTGGTCGTGGTATCGGTTCAGGTCTTGGCAAAACTGGTGGTCGCGGTGTAAAAGGTCAGAAATCTCGTTCAGGTTCTAGCATCCGCTCAGGATTTGAAGGTGGTCAAATGCCTTTATATCGTCGCCTACCAAAATTTGGCTTTACCAGTAAAATGGCAATGACGACTGCTGAAGTTCGTCTGTCTGAATTAAACAAAGTCGAAGGCGATGTGGTTAGCATTGAAACACTAAAAGCTGCTAACGTTATCCGTCATGACATGAAACGCGTTCGTATTATGTTGTCAGGCGAAGTCACTAAAGCTTATACTTTTAAAGGTATCAAAGTGACTAAAGGCGCCAAGCAAGCAATCGAAGCTGCTGGTGGTAGCATCGAGGAGTAGTAACGTGTCAAAACAATCAATGTCATCGACTGGTATACCGCTTAATCCATTTGCATTTATACGTAAGTATGATGAATTATGGACGCGTTTATTATTCTTAATCGGCGCATTGATTGTTTATCGTTTAGGGTCGCATATTCCTGTACCGGGTATCAATCCGGTTAATTTGGCTGATCTGTTTTCGCGCAACGAAAATACCATTTTGAGCATGTTTAACATGTTCTCAGGTGGTGCACTAGAGCGTATGTCCATCATGGCGCTTGGTATCATGCCATATATCTCAGCATCGATTATTGTACAAATGATGTCTGCGGTGTTGCCATCGCTTGAAGCCCTCAAAAAAGAAGGCGAAGCGGGACGACGTAAGCTAAACAAGTACACCCGTCAAGGCACGCTTGGATTAGCGCTGGTACAGTCATTAGGAATGTGTGCTGGCTTAATCAGTCAGAATCTTACCTTATCTACTGGTTTGACGTTTTATATTCCAGCGGTTACCTCACTGGTAGCAGGCGCTATGTTCTTAATGTGGCTTGGTGAGCAGATTACAGAGCGCGGCGTAGGTAATGGTATCTCAATGCTCATTTTTGCGAGTATTGTGGCTGGTACGCCAGGTATGATTTCACAGTCTATCGAACAGGTCAATCAAGGGCAAATGAACTTGATTGTGCTTTTTATCTTTGTATTGTTAGGCATCGCAGTGACTGCTGGTATCGTTTATATTGAACGTGCGCAGCGCCGTGTTCCGGTAAACTATGCCCAAAAACAACAACAAGGGCGCAAAATTTATGCTCAGCAGCAGTCACACTTGCCGCTTAAGCTAAACATGGCCGGGGTTATTCCCGCCATTTTTGCCAGCTCGTTATTGTTGTTCCCAGCAAGTTTGGGGCAGTGGGTGGGTCAGTCTGCTGATCCTACCTTTACCCAAAAGATATTACAAAATATGGCATTAGTGTTGTCTCCAGGACAGCCGCTATATTTGGTTCTGTTTGGTGCAATGATTATTTTCTTCTGTTACTTTTACACGGCATTGGTATTTAGTCCGCGTGAAGTCGCCGAAAACCTTAAACGTAGTGGTGCGTATATCCCAGGTATTCGCCCCGGACAACAAACTCAGCGTTACCTTGATCATGTATTAAACCGACTGACCTTTATTGGCGCGATGTATATGACGGTTATTTGTTTAATGCCAATGGTCGTGCAGTCATCGTTTGGTGTGCCGTTTCAACTTGGTGGTACGTCATTACTGATTATGGTGGTTGTGGTAATGGACTTCATTTCGCAAATCCAAGCGCATTTGATGACCCATCAATATCATGATCAGACGTTAATTCAATCGCCCACTCAACCTTAAATGAGCGGTACGATATCTCAAAGGAGTATGCTATGAAAGTTCAAGCATCAGTTAAGAAGATTTGTGGTAGCTGTAAAGTTGTGCGCCGTAAAGGCCGTGTACATGTTATTTGTACCGCAGAACCTCGCCACAAGCAACGTCAAGGTTAATATTTTAAAGACATAAAGCGTCACGCTTATTGGATTTATACAATTAATACTTGAAAAATGACGGCGGATGCGATATCATCCGCCACTTGCCGTAGTTTATGCAAAATCTTTTATAAAATGGTCAATGAATAGGCTTGTTATCAAGTTGAAGCAGCGATAATAATTATAAAAGCTTTGGTATCGACAGCAACAAATCTGAAGAATACCCCCTTATTCAAACAATAAGGATATTTTTCTTTAATGGAGAGAAATCAATGGCTCGTATTGCCGGCGTAAACATTCCGGATAATAAGCATGCTGTTATTTCACTAACTTATATCTTTGGTATAGGTCGTACCACTGCTCAGAAAATCTTAGAAGCAGTTGGCATTGCCCCTACTACTAAAGTTAGCCAGTTAGATGATACACAGTTAGATGCTATCCGTGCACAAGTTGCAAATTACATGACTGAAGGTGATCTTCGTCGTGAAGTGTCAATGAATATCAAGCGCTTGGTTGATCTTGGTTGTTACCGTGGCATCCGCCATCGCCGTAACCTACCAGTTAGAGGTCAGAACACCAAGAACAACGCTCGTACTCGTAAGGGTCCGACACGCCCTCTCAAAAGATAATTAACTTAGGAAGCTAAAAGATGGCTAAAGACACTCGTAGTCGCAAAAAAGTGACTCGTCGTTCAGTATCGGAGGGCGTTGCCCATATCCATGCGTCTTTTAATAACACCATTGTTACGATTACCGATCGTCAAGGTAATGCACTGGCTTGGGCCACTTCAGGTGGACAAGGCTTCCGTGGTTCACGTAAATCTACACCATTTGCCGCTCAGGTTGCAGCTGAAGTCGCTGGTAAAGCGGCTCAAGAATATGGTGTTAAGAATATCGACGTTTTGGTTAAAGGACCAGGACCGGGTCGTGAGTCTGCGGTAAGAGCACTTGGTGCATTGGGTTATAAAGTTAACAGCATCTCTGATGTAACCCCAATCCCACACAATGGTTGCCGTGCGCCGAAAAAGCGCCGCGTCTAATATTAAAGACGAAGCTTTTTATCATAAGAGCTTATAGGAGACATAACAATGGCCCGTTATATTGGACCAAAACTCAAATTATCACGTCGTGAAGGTACAGACTTAGGCCTTAAGTCTGGTGTTAAACCATATGACGTAAAAACGAAAAAAGCGGCTCGTCCACCTGGTCAACATGGTGTCAGTCGTAATAAGAGCTCAGAATACTCTCTACAGTTACGTGAAAAACAAAAAGTTAAGCGTATCTACGGTGTACTAGAGCGCCAGTTTGCTAACTATTATAAAGAAGCTGCTCGTAAGCGTGGCGCTACTGGTGAAAACCTGTTAGCAATGCTTGAGAGTCGCCTTGATAACGTCGTTTATCGCATGGGCTTTGGCTCAACTCGCGCTGAAGCACGTCAGCTAGTTAGCCATCGCACTGTGATGGTTAAAAAAGCTGGTCGTGATGAGTTTGTTCGTGTGAACATTCCATCAATTCAGTTGCAAGATGGTGATGTCGTCGCTATCCGTGAGAAGTCTCGCGAACAACTACGTATTAAAAACGCTATTGAACTAGCGACACAACGTGGTATTCCAGAATGGCTAGATGTTGACCACAGCAAGCTACAGGGCACGTTTAAACAAGCGCCTGATCGCATTGATCTACCTGCTGAAATCAACGAAAGCTTGATCGTTGAGCTATACTCTAAGTAAGTAACGTACTGCTCGATGTTATAATAATAGCATTGAGCAATTGACGTTAATTAAACCAGTTTAATAAATCGAGGTGACATCATGATGCTAAGTGCAACTGAGTTTCTAACGCCGAACGCCATTAACGTGGATACGGTTAATGAAACAATTGCGAAAGTCACGCTCGAACCGTTAGAACGCGGCTTTGGGCATACTTTAGGTAATGCCTTACGTCGCATCTTGTTATCTTCATTACCTGGTGCTGCAGTCATTGAAGCGGAGATTGATGGTGTTGACCATGAATACTCAACGCTTGAAGGGCTACAAGAAGACGTACTTGACTTGCTTTTGAACTTAAAAGGCTTGGCGATTACCCTTCATGACCAAAATGAAGTATTCTTGACCTTGGATAAACAAGGTCCAGGCACTATTACTGCTGCAGACATCACGTTGCCGCATAATGTCGATATTATCAATCCAGAATTGGTATTGGGTACATTGAGCGACCGTGGCCATCTTAAGATGCGTTTGCGTGTGGTAATGGGTCGTGGATATGAGCCAGCAAACCAGCGCCGTGAAGATGGTGACACTAAAGCGATTGGACGCTTAAAGCTTGATGCAAGCTTTAGCCCAGTACTGCGTGTTGCTTATCAGGTTGAGAACGCACGTGTAGAACAACGTACCGATCTTGATCGTCTTATCATCGAGCTTGAAACTAATGGCACTATCGATCCAGAAGAAGCAATTCGTAAAGCAGCCACTATTTTACAACAACAGATTTCTATCTTTGTTGACCTAGAAGCTGAAGAAGCGCCTGAGCCTGTGAAAGAAAAAGAAGAGGTTGATCCGGTGCTATTACGCCCTGTGGACGATCTTGAACTAACGGTTCGCTCAGCCAACTGCTTGAAAGCTGAAAACATTTACTATATCGGTGATTTGGTACAGCGTTCAGAGACTGAACTTCTAAAAACCCCAAATCTTGGTAAGAAATCATTGACCGAAATCAAAGACGTATTAGCGTCTAAAGATTTAGAGCTCGGTATGCGCCTAGACAACTGGCCACCAGCTGACCTTCGTGTCGATGATCGCTTTTCTTATCGTAGCCGTTAAACTTTAAGGATTTTTGACTATGCGCCATCGTAAGAGTGGAGTCAAGCTGGGTCGTACCGGCAGTCATCGTAAGGCAATGTTTCAGAACATGACCAACTCATTATTTGAGCATGAACTGATCAAAACAACTTTACCAAAAGCAAAAGAATTGCGCCGTGTTGCTGAGCCATTAATCACTTTGGCTAAAGAAGACAGCGTTGCTAATCGCCGTTTGGCATTTAGCCGTATGCGTAGCAAAACTATGGTAGGCAAACTATTTGGCACGTTAGGTCCTCGTTACCAAACTCGTCCAGGTGGTTATTTGCGTATCGTAAAATGCGGTTACCGTGATGGTGACAATGCGCCAATGGCTTATGTAGAATTGGTTGATCGTGACTAATTTTATACGCTCATTGTATAATAAAAAAAGCTCCAATAATTTGGAGCTTTTTTTATGCCTTTTATTTATAAAAGCTATTATTTATGGTACGAGTGAGCTGACGTCAGCAGCACCTTGTCTGATGATTTCGGGCTGATTAGTGGTCATATCGACGATAGTAGTCAGTTTGGTGGTTTTGATACCAGCATTAATGAGACCATCTATTTGATTACCGAGTAGCTCTTCAATTTCAAAGGGATCGTCCAATATGTCATCGCGGTGCGGCAATATGAGTGAACTGGTTAATATAGGCTCGTCCATCGCTGCTAGCAATGCTTGCGCAATAGGATTGCTTGGCACGCGAATACCAATGGTTTTTTTCTTAGGATGCGCCAACTTCTTAGGTACATCTTTGGTGGCGTTTAAAATAAAGGTAATCGGCGCCGGCGTATGCGCTTTTAGCTGTTTAAATTGCACATTGTCTACCGTGGCATAGTTGGCAATTTCACTTAAATCGCGACATAACAAGGTAAATTGATGCTTATCATCAAGCTCTCGGATATGTTTAAGCTTTTCTAGCGCGTCTTTAGCGCCTAAGCGGCAGCCAAACGCATAACTGGTATCGGTAGGATAGATAAGTAATTGGTCATTACGTAATAAATCTGCTGCTTGTTCGATAAGCCGCGGTTGTGGGTTGTCCGGATGAATGTAAAATACTTGCATGATTTTTCCTTATTTTATAATTATAAAGTGCTTCATAGGCAGTTTTTAAAAAATGAAATTATTTCGTTTTCTAGCTTATCTCTCTGACTGCATCAAAAGATAGAGCTACTATTCAATCAGTATAACGCAAAGTAAATATAATTTTATTAGCAAGGCGTTACGGTGAGTAGGGAAACGTTAACACTACCGCCACGGATTACTTTCGATAGGAAATACATATACAGAGAACAATTTTGTGTTGCTAATCAATAGTGCAAAGCGTCAATAATGCTTGCAATAATATTTTGGCATCACGTGGTATGGTGTGAGGTTCAGCGATATATGCTTTGGCCTGCTGATAGACGTCCTGCGCAAAGGTGCTGGTACTGGTATCAAAGGTGGCAAACAGATTGTCTTGCGAAACTTGAAAAGGACGCCTGCACGCTAAAGTAAATAAACACTCTAACGCTTGTGGTTTGATTTCTACACGCTCAAACGCTTGTTGTTGAACTTCTGTGCGCCCATCAGGTGCATACCAGTAGCCAAAGTCAGAGAGCTGTCTACGACGTTCACCTGCAATAAAAAAATGGCTACACTCATGCAATCCGCTTTGAAAGAAACCATGGGCAAATTCAATACGTGCTGGCTGATTGTCTTTGGCAGGAAAGTACTCTGGTTCGCCAGCGCCACGTACTAGGATAACGTGCTGGTGGGCAAATAACGTATTAAAGAGACTTATCAGCCAATCGGTCGCTGTTTTTTCATTCTTATCAACAGTGTTGATATTTTCAGTATGGATAATTTTCTGCCATTGTTCTGACAGTGCGTTTAACTGCATCTTTGAAATAGCGCTCAAAAACTCAGGTGGCTTTTTGGTTTCTAAAGTATTTAAACGATGTAGCAAACGCTTAGCGTCAGAAACAGAAAGCAAAACAGAAAAGTCAGGATCCACAGCAGGCGATATCATATGAATATATTAACCAAATAAAAATGTAGAGCGCGTGATTTGTAACGCGAGCAAGCTAAGGTAAATGCAAACTTAATACGAAAGCACTTACCAAAAATCTTAACATACTAGTCCTAGCGCTCATCAGCGCTTTCCGTTAGTATGGCAGGCAATATTATACACCGTTTTTGATGAATGAGGCCGCGCATGTCAAGCACTCCAATAAACAAGCCGTCAGCGCTTCAGGCTGACAAAACAGCAGCCGCAATGTCGACCAACCTGCCAGAAGATGTTTCTTTAAGCAAATGGGAAGACAGTGGTTTTGAATGGTCAGGGCAAGTTGCACCGCGTTCGTTTGAGCGCCTAAATGCCATACTATCGACTGAGCACGAGCAATCAAACCTTGAGCTTAAAGCCAACCTATATCGCCATAATAATGTGTTGCATTTGTCTTTTACTCTCACAGGTGAGATATGGTTGACCTGCCAGCGTTGTTTGCAACCGATTGCCATTGATTTGACTGATGATTATGATATTGCATTGTTAGATAACGAAAGCCAAGTGCGTTTGGTCGGTGAAGAGCAGGATTACTTGCTGCTCGATGAAATTATCACTGAGCCTGCGCCTGAGCGTTTATTGCCGTTTAAAAAATTGATCGAAGATGAAATTTTGCTAAAAGCGCCTATGGCACCAAAGCATGATGACTGTGAGATGAGCGTTGAGCAGTTTGGTGACATTCCAGAAGAAGAGGAAAATGAGAATCCTTTTGCGGCATTAGCGTCGCTGAAAGGTAAGTTATAACCGCATAACTGGCAGCATAACGTCGATAAAACGTTACTTTTCACCTTTTATCAGCTTTTTGCCCAAGAGTGAAAAGCAAGGCTTTATTAATTGGCGAAACATGCGTATAATGTCCCGTTTATTGCATTCTAGCAACCTGCCGCTGGCAGAGAAAAGCTGGCTTCGCAAACGAACTATAGATTTTAGACGTAGTCAGCACTTTAATACGTGTGGCAATCTATTTAACTAATGATGCGTAAGACTTAGGTTGTTGTGATTATATAGCCTCTGTCGGTATCGATTAAAGCTGAATTTCAAGCTTAACCCTTTTAAGTATAGGAGCTATATCATGGCTGTTCAAAAAAGTCGTAAAAGTCGTTCTCGTCGTGACATGCGCCGTTCACATCATCGTATGGAAGTGGCTGAATTAAGCATCGACGCTACTACTGGTGAAAAACATCGTCGTCATCACATGACTAAAGATGGTTTCTATCGTGGTCGCCAGCTTTTCAAAGTTAGTCAAGACGCTTAATTTATTTGCCCACTGATGGTTGATGCAAAATGCTGGTAGTTCTAATGACTATCGATAATTTTACACAGTTGTTATGGTGCAAGCAGTTTAAGCAAACAAGAGCCAAGTTATCTCGCTATCATATATTATGAAGTCAGATATCTTGGCTTTTTGTTATCTATTTTTTATCAAGTAGTGATTATAGAGATATCACATTTTAAGCGTTCAGTCTTTGATAACTATGCTTATTGTCTGCGTCAGTGTATAGTTTAATAGCAGTCAGCTGTCTTAAAGGAATAATGATAGCGGTGCTTTGTACAGCGAATCTTTTTATTAGTCTCTAATTCTATAATAAACCCCATTCATTTAGGGGTATTTCCAATTAAATAAGGAATATTGGTTATGGCCTCTGTACCCGATATGGTAAAAAAACAACCCACCCGTATAGCTGTGCTATTCCCTGGACAAGGTTCACAAGTGGTCGGTATGCTGAGCGAGCTTGCTGAAACCTATCCTGAAATTCGTGATACCTTTACCGAAGCCAGTACAGCGCTTGGTGAAGACTTATGGGTAATTTGTCAGGACGAAGACAAACTGAACCAAACCCAATATACTCAGCCGGCTTTATTGACTGCTAGTATCGCTATTTGGCGCATTTTACAACAAAAAATAGAAGATAAGCCTTGTTACCTAGCGGGCCATTCCTTGGGTGAATATAGTGCCTTATGTGCTGCTGGCGTAATATCCTTAGCTGATGCGGTCAAACTGGTGCATAAACGCGGTCAATTGATGCAAGAGGCGGTGGCAGGGGTCGATACAGCGATGGCAGCGGTACTGGGTCTTGAAGACCACCGCGTCGAAAACTTATGCGAACAAGCGACCGAGCACGTTGATGATGCCATTGTTGGCGCCGCAAACTTTAATAGTCCAGGTCAAGTGGTGGTTTCAGGTAACGCCGCTGGTGTCAATGCCGTGATTGATAAAGTTCAAAATACCGGTAAAAAAGCCATCCCATTAAAGGTTAGTGTGCCGTCGCATTGTGCGCTTATGGAGCCTGCGACTAGCGCTTTGGCGCAAGAGTTGGCAGCCATTCAATTTGATCAAGCGGCCATTCCAGTGATTCAAAACCGCCATGCGCGCGTTGAAAGCAATGCAGTCGCTATCAAGCAAGCATTGACCGAGCAGCTCAGTGAACCAGTCTTATGGTCAAAAACCATGCAGGAATTGGCCGACAAGCAAATTAATATTTTAATCGAATGTGGCAGTGGTAATGTTTTAAGTAATTTGGCCAAGCGTCAAGCACATCCTATTGTGAGTTATCCTACCGACAAGCCTGCCCGTTTAGATAAGTTGATGGAGGTATTATCATGAGCCGTACGATTACATTAGTGACAGGCGCAAGCCGCGGTATCGGTAAAGCCGTTGCCAAACGTTTTGCCAAAGAAGGACACTTTGTCATTGGCACCGCGACCACCGAAAAAGGCGCAGCACTTATCGAAGAATACTTAAACGATAGTGGCGGTATTGGGCGCGTGCTAGACGTGCGCGATACGGCGCAGATTGATAAGTTATTTGAAGAAATCGAAAGTGTTTACGGTGCCGTACAAGTGCTGGTTAATAATGCCGGTATTACTCAAGATGGTTTATTGATGCGTATGAAAGATGAAGATTGGAACAATGTTGTCGATACCAATCTGACTTCGGTTTATCGTATGAGTAAGCGGGCAGTACGCGGAATGATGAAAGCGCGTCGTGGTCGTATCATCAATATTACTTCTGTGGTTGCACAAATGGGCAATGCGGGTCAATCTAACTATGCGGCCACTAAAGCCGGCGTCGAAGGCTTTAGCCGAACGCTAGCGCGCGAAATCGGCTCACGCCAAGTGACGATTAACTGTGTGGCACCGGGTCTTATTGAAACCGATATGACCGATGAGCTTGACGAGCGCCTACTTAACTCAATGCTTGATGCGGTTCCAATCAGCCGTCTTGGTCAGCCAGAAGATATTGCCGCCGCCGTATTTTTCTTAGCAGGTGATGAAGCCAGCTATATTACTGGCGCGGTTATTCCTGTCAATGGCGGTATGTACATGTAGGGTTAGAAGTTATTATTCTAATTTAGCGTTATTTATTATTATAACGGTGCGTTACATAGTTATAATAAAAAACTCTGTGAACGAGTGTAAACTATAATAAAGGGTGCTATAATAGCGGATACTTTTTTGTCAAAGCCCTGTATGATAGCTAGGTTTTAGCAGACATTAGTCAAAACGTATAATTGGTTATCTGTCTTCCAGACAGCCGTGCTAATTTGACCAGCCCATTTTATATATACTGCCATAGCGCTTTATCATAAGACTATGGCAATTTGTCGAAATAATAGATCAAAAAGGAGAAATCTACATGAGTAATGATACCGAGCTAAGAGTTAAATCTGCGGTAGCGGAACAATTAGGTATGAACGTTGAAGATATCAATAATGATGCTTCATTCATGGAAGACTTAGGCGCTGATTCATTAGACCTAGTTGAATTGGTTATGTCATTCGAAAGCGATTTTGGCATCACTATTCCTGATGAAGATTCAGCAGAATTAACGACTGTTCAAAAAGCCATTGATTACGTACAAGCGCAATTGTAATTAATTATTCGATTAATAAGTGTGCTATGACCGTTTATCTTTATTGATAAGCGGTTTTTTTTAACGCTATTTTTTAGAGGTAGTGATTATTTCTCTGTTTTACTGCTTATATTTGCTCAATTCACTGCCATATTTGAATGGTAGCTATTAATAATAAAGTTACATAAGCTACGCCAAATCAACATTACTCAACATACTATTACTAGAGACGGTATTTGCCATTGTCTATACTAAGAATGGTAAGCAGTAATAAGGTGATATTTGTTATATCGATTAAAACCACTGTTTAGAGATAAAAGTTATGTTCATATGTAGGCGATGCGAGAGTGACAAACGTTAAATACATTGCCTATTAAAACAATAATGATAAATAATAGATAACAATATTTTAAGGAGCAATTTTATGGGTATGTTCAGTTTTGCAAAAGACATCGGTGAAAAGATTTTTAACCGTGACGATGCCAAGCATGACGCTAAAGTAGAAACTAAAGCGGATGCCAATACCCCAGTACAGAGTACAGAGCCTTCTGCTCAATCAGTTGCCAATCTTTTATTGCGCCGTATTCAGCAGCAAAATCTGAATATCAGTAATCTAAAAGTAAAATATAATGGTTCTACAGACACCGCAGAAATCAGTGGTAAGGCTAAAACCCAAGCGGATCGCGAAAAAGCCATTATCGCTATCGGTAACGTGCAAAACGTCGCTAAAGTTATTGATAATATCGATATCGAAGAAGATGCGCCTGAATCTACTATGTACACAGTAAAATCTGGCGATAGCTTATCTAAAATTGCCAAAGAAGTGTATGGTTCAACGGGTGATTATATGAAAATATTTGAAGCCAACAAACCAATGCTTTCTGATCCCGATAAGATTTATCCAGGTCAAGTTCTACGTATTCCTAAGCCGTAATAGGCTGTTAAGTGCTTAAAGCTAAGCGTTTAAATATAAGTATTTAAACATAAGCGCTTAAACACAGATATTTAAAGTTATGTGCTAATAAAAATGCCTCTTAATATAATTAGAGGCATTTTTCTTGGTCTTTATTTTCCATAGCATTTACGGTTTTAAATTTTCTAATTTTTCCTGTTGTTCTTTAATTGCCCAATGGATATGATCGTCTAGCATGGCATTATGAACGCCTAATTTTGCTTGCAGCTGAGTAATTATTTCCGTACTACCATCTGCATTGCCAAGACCAATGGCGATATTGCGTAAAAAATTCACGTAACCGGTGCGTCTAAGCGGACTGCCTTCGGTTTTTTTCATAAACTCCGCTTCTTGCCATTGCCATAGCTCAAGTAAACTGCTGTTATCAAGATTATGCCTTGGGGAAAAATCTTCTACTGGGGTGATATTGGCATAGCGATTCCACGGACAAATAAGCTGACAGTCATCACAGCCAAAGATGCGATTACCGATGGCACGGCGATATTTGCTGTCAATAATGCCGTCGTGTTCGATGGTAAGGTAAGAGATACAAGCAGAGGCTTTAAGCTCATAGGGCGCAATAATTGCTTGCGTAGGGCAGACGTCAATACAGGCGCTACAACTGCCGCAATGCTCCTTGACCGGTTCGTCATCAGGCAGCTCAAGACTCATAAATAGCTCGCCTAATACAAAAAACGAGCCAGCTTGCTTGTTTATGAGCAGGGTATGTTTGCCCGTCCAGCCAAGCCCCGCCGCATCAGCAATAGGACGCTCAAAGATAGGCGCAGAATCGCTAAAGGGGCGAAAAATAAAATCCTGCTCTGAGCCAATATTAAGATGCTGCCATTCAGGTAGCATAGCTTCAATTTTTAATGCCAATTGCTTTAAGCGACTGCGCATCGTTTTATGATAATCACGCCCCCTAGCATAACGGGCGATGATACCTTGATTGGGATAAGCGTTATCAGTGACCGCGCGCGGCGTGGGCGTTTGGGTTAAATAATCCATACGCACGCTGATGATGGTTTTTGCGCCTTCTACCAATTGTGCAGGTTGGGCCCGCAAATGATGGTTATGGTGCATAAACTGCAATTGCCCCTCATAACCTTTTGCCAGCCATTGTTTTAGATGTTCTGTTTGTTCGATAAATAAAGGATGATGCACCGATAAAAAGCCACAGTCAGCAAATCCTAGGGCTTGCGCTTGGGCTTTAATCCATAGTTTAACCTCTGCTGGTGTAGCAAAGCTTGAGGCATTATGAACGGCAATTCTTGCTTGCCCTGCATGATTAGGCGCAGACGCCTGCGCTGCCAAATTGTGAGCATCTGAGGTCTGTGCGTCTGGCTGTGTCGATTGAAGTTGTTTAGGTTGGGCTTTGCTATTCATAATGCGCTATAAATGATAATGTGAATAGCAGTATGATAAGCCAGTGAGCGACGAGCGCAAGTAGCAAAACCAATAAATCTGTATTTATACCAAGCTGTAAGCTCTCGTAAAATTTGATAGAGCTGATACCACCCATACATTACCTTATGATTAAAATAATAAAACCAGTAAATAAAAATAAGCGAGGATGAACCATGCCAGTAGCAAACGATGTATCCACAAAAACGACCATACCAGTAGCTTTGTATAGTAGTCAGCAGATTTATGCTATGGAGCAGGCATGGTTTGGCGCAGGTCATGATAGTTTTGGCTTAATGCAGCAGGCTGCATGGCAGATGGCACATTATATTGTGGTGCTTTATGAGCAAAAAATGCTTAATTCTTATTCCTCAGTGCTTACTAACACTCATAATCGCATTAAGTGTTCGCCTCGAGCGAATATTTGGGTCGGGAAGGGTAATAACGGCGGTGATGGTTGGCTGATTGCTTATTATTTGCAGCAAATGGGCTGGCAAGTACAAATCATCACGGTTGGTTTTGATAAACAAGATTTTGCGATAGTTGAGACAACGCAGCCATCTAACAAAGAAGCTTCTTTATCTGATGCCAACCAAGCCCTACAAGTAGCGCTATCTGCTAACTGTGATTATCTACGCTTTGAAGATATGAGCTCTCATGACAAGGAAAACGCAGGTAAGCCGCTACAAGCAGACGTGTATATCGATGCGTTATTTGGTATAGGTTTAGATCGCGCGCTTGATGGTATTTATAAACAGGCAATTTGTACCCTTAACGATGCCGCGCAGCATAATGGCGCTTTAGTGGTTGCGGTTGATGTGCCCAGTGGCTTGGTTGCCTCTACCGGGCAAGTATTCGACCAAGTAGGGGTAAACGCTGATGCGACATTATGTTTGATTGCGCGCAAATTTGGTTTGCATACCAACGATGGTATGGATTATAGCGGTGAGGTAATTGATATCCCGCTCATACCTTATCAAATGGCTAGTAAAGAGTTTAAGCCGGAGGCCAAACTTCTGACAACCGCGCATGCACTGAATCCACGCCGACAAAACAGCTATAAAGGCAGTTACGGGCATGTATTGGTGATTGGCGGTAATCGCGTTGATGGCTCGCAGGGCATGGGCGGTGCCGCTATCCTCTCGGCTTCAAGTACAATGGCGACAGGTGCGGGTAAAATCACCGTCGCTTGTCATGAAGCATTTCACGGCGCCCTATTAACTTCATTGCCTGATGCGATGACCATCAATTTACACGATACAGATGGCGTAAATAACCTCATCCAAGAAGCCAGTGTTATTGCTATCGGCATGGGACTTGGCCGTGATGACAAAGCAAAAGCGTTGTTTATAAATTATATCCAAACGGCGATAGAAAATAGCAAACCAATAGTGATTGATGCGGATGGTTTATATCATTTAGCAACATTGCAGGCAGAGCAGCATAAACTGGTTACACAGCTAAAAGCGTATAGTAGCGAACATCAAGTTTGCCTAACACCGCATAGTGGTGAAGCGGCAAGATTGTTAAATAAAGAGGTCAGTGAAGTAGAAGCTGATAGGTTAGCCACAATAAAACAGTGCGCCAAAATCTATGGCGGCGATTGGGTACTAAAAGGGGCAGGGTCGTTAGTGCTAGAACAAAAGGCTGAGGAAAGACAAATTTACGTTTGTGGCGTCGGCAATGCCGGGATGGCAAGCGCTGGCATGGGCGATGTGTTATCAGGCGTCATTACAGGTCTGCTAGCGCAAAAGGATTTAACCGAAGCAGCGCGTAGTTTGCACCAAGCGGTTCTGCTTCACGGTCTGGCAGGCGACTGCTTAGCGGGGCAGGCAGAAAATTTAGAAAGTCTTAGCCATACTCATAATTGTCGCTCATTATTGATCGGCCAACGAGGCTTGCAAGCACAGGATATGCCCGTTGCTATCCGCCATATTATGCACTTGATAACTGACTGAATCATCAGTTATCAGTATCAATGACTAACGTTGCGTTGAATAGAGCAGTGATGGTATTATTCAAAGGTATATGAAGACCGAGTTTAGGTACCATTACAATATTGATTGATGGCTTGCTGTACACGCTCGCGTTTTAGCTCAATTTCACGGCCATCTAAATATTGACGTTTACCATTGGCATCCATCTCGTAGATACGCCCACCAACATTTAGGTTGGTTAAATTATTGCGTAATGACTGGCAACGCTGAGCATTCGCCTGTGCTTCTTGTTCTTTAATGCGCGCCTCTAGCTGAGCCACGCGCTGTTCTTCAGCACTTTGCGGAGCCGCTTGATTGGCTTCGGTTTTCCCTGCCAATTGTCCGGCGTTACTTTGTCTGCCGTCACTACGAAACTCTATCACTTCAATATTTCTACCGTTTTGCGGGGCGTGTTGGCTGTACTTCACCTCGCCATGCGCGCCGATAGATTTATAAACCTGAATGGCATGACTGGCATTGATTGGCAGCATGAGCATACACGCCGTGCTGATACTTAAAAGCAGTTTGGTAGCGGTGTTCACACGAAACGCAGATGCCATGGTAACAATTGCCATAGTGACAATCCTCTTAATAGGTAAGAAACGGACGTATTTATCAGATAAGGATAATATTTAATCGTCTTGATAACAATATAAATACACTAGCGTTTGATTTTAGCAAATAATACTTATAAATGTACATTATTTAATAACTAATAGTTAGGCATAGGGTTTAGAAGTTTTTCTTGACAAAGGTGCCCAAACCATCGAATATAATAGCAGTTGATTGGTCAGTGAGCGGCTTTTATAAAATTGCCGTGGCACTTGAAAATAAGGACTACGGGTTGCTTATCAGTAGCTTGCTCAGTTTTATTTTCTTTGTGACAATGATATGGAATAAAATGCCATTATCCTAATGCGTATTCAAAGCTATATTTATTGTCTGCGGACTTATCTGTCTACAATGACTAAGATAAACTTATTATTACTGTGGTTCGTAAGATTTGGCTGTAATAAAAAATAGGGCGCAATGTGTAGTTTTAACAACAACTCATTAAATAAGTTATAAGATTTAGCGATCCTATAGCGTGTCAATATTATTGAGAGTCGTTTTATATCCTGCCTCTATTTATTTATCACTGTCGTAACTTGGTATTCTCAAAATAATAAGCCTCTTTTATAGGTGCATTCGCATCTTGTCACTGTCTGTCGATAAAATCCTGCCACAAAGCTGACCCTACATATATTGCTGTGTTTGAGGGCCATGCTGTTCTATATAACAGTGTTACTTGAATATAGTAGGCACACATTCTTGATATGGATAAGAATCCCAAGTCTTCTTTATAAGACCAATAACCTTGTAAAAACGGTGTTTTCTTTTATAAATGAGCGACCATTCTTACCACAAAAAAAGGTGATGACAGTGACGCAAACCACGCAAAGTCCGAATATGACTGGACATACCCAAACGGGTAATGCCGCCAAAAATTTTGAAGAAAAGCAACAACGCCTTGCAGAGGGTAGCGAGCAGCCTGTGATGCTATCTGGCGCTGAGATGTTGGTGCAAGCATTGACCGATGAAGGGGTCAAATATATTTTTGGCTATCCAGGCGGCGCCGTTCTACATATCTATGATGCCTTGTTCCAACAAGAAAATATTGAGCACATTTTAGTGCGTCATGAACAAGCAGCCGGCCACATGGCAGATGCTTATTCACGCGTGACCGGTCAGACAGGTGTGGTGCTCGCGACCTCAGGTCCAGGTGCGACCAATACCGTGACGGCAATCGCCACCGCCTTTATGGATTCGGTACCGATGGTGGTTATTTCAGGTCAGGTACCTAGTAGCCTAATCGGTGAAGATGCCTTCCAAGAAACCGACATGGTCGGTGTATCACGTCCTATCGTCAAGCATAGCTTCCAAGTGCGCCACGCTAGCGAAATCCCTATGATTGTCAAAAAAGCCTTTCATATCGCTCAGTCTGGACGTCCAGGCCCAGTAGTGATTGACGTACCAAAAGATATGACAGCGCCAAGTGAAAAATTTGCCTACGCTTATCCAAAAGACGTGTTTATCCGCTCGTATCAGCCCTCACTAAAAGGTCATAGCGGTCAAATTAAAAAGGCCGTTGAAACTTTATTGTCGGCACAGCGTCCTGTTATTTATGCAGGCGGCGGGGTCATTTGGAGTAAAGCCAGTAAAGAGTTGACTGAGCTTGCTCATCGCTTAAACTTGCCAGTTACCAATACCTTAATGGGTTTGGGTACTTTCCCAGGTTCTGATAGTCAGTTCCTAGGCATGCTTGGGATGCATGGCACCTATGAAGCCAATATGAGTATGCATCACGCTGATGTCATCTTGGCAATCGGTGCACGTTTTGATGACCGTGTGACCAATAATGTTAAAAAATTCTGTCCGAATGCGACGATTATTCATATCGATATTGATCCAGCATCCATTTCAAAAACCATTAATGCCCATATTCCAATCGTCGGCGATGTTAAAGCAGTCTTGACCGATATGTTAGAAATCATCGGTGATGATAAAGAACTTGAGCAGCATGCCTTGTTAGATTGGTGGTCACAAATTAATGAATGGCGTACGCGTCATGGCCTACGTTATGACACTAATACCGATAATGGTATTAAGCCACAAGCGGTGGTGCAGGCTTTGGATAAAGTAACCAATAGTAACGCCATTATCACCAGTGACGTCGGTCAGCATCAGATGTTTGCCGCGCTTTATTATACTTATAATGAGCCTGGTCAATGGTTGAACTCCGGCGGTTTGGGCACCATGGGTGTGGGCTTGCCTTATGCGATGGCGGCAAAACTTGCCAATCCTGAGCGTGACGTGGTGTGTATTACCGGTGAAGGCTCTATTCAGATGAATATTCAAGAGCTATCGACTTGCCTACAATATAACTTGCCAGTCAAGATTTTGAACCTAAACAATGCACAGTTGGGTATGGTTAAACAATGGCAAGACATGCTGTATGAAGGCCGTCATGCGCAGTCTTATATGAACTCACTACCAGACTTTGTCAAATTGGCTGAAAGCTATGGTCATGTCGGTATTAAGATTACCGATCCTGCGACTATGGAAGCACAATTGGCTGAAGCTATGGCTATGACTGATAAATTGGTATTTATCGACGTTTATGTCGATCGTAATGAGCATGTTTATCCGATGCAAGTCGCTGGGCAAGCGATGCGTGATATGTGGTTAACAAAAGGGGAGCGTACCTAATGCAACAACAACATCTGATTTCGGTATTGATGGAAAACGAAGCGGGTTCGTTGTCGCGGTTAGTCGGCTTGTTCTCCCAACGCGGCTATAACATCGAGACGCTAAACGTCGCCCCTACGGATGATCCAAGTATCTCACGTCTGACGGTCACCACCATTACCTCGCCTGAAAGAATCGAGCAAATCACCAAGCAATTGCATAAATTGATTGAAGTGGTTAAAGTGCTAAATCTAACAGACAATGTGCACGTCGAGCGTGAGCTCATGCTTATTAAAGTACGAGCGTCGGGCGGTGTACGTGAAGAGATTAAACGCAGTGCTGATATTTTCCGCGCTCAAATCGTTGATGTCAATTCTAACCTATACACCATTCAAATCGTTGGTGATAAAGCCAAGCTTGACGGCTTTATCGATGTGATTGGTCGCGAGCGCATTATGGAAGTGGTGCGTTCGGGTGTGATTGGTATTGCACGTGGCGAAAAAACCCTAAGCTTGTAATTTTATAATCGTTATTAAAAATCTTAATTTATTATCAACAGCGCGCTCATTTTAGCCAATACTTTAGAGTTTCGGTTAAAGTAGAAGCGCTTATTATCCATGGCCAGCCATGTTTTAGGAAAAGGACTCTATTTATGAACGTTTATTATGACAAAGACTGTGACCTATCAATCATCCAAGGCAAAAAAGTTGCCATTATTGGTTACGGTTCACAAGGCCATGCACACGCGTTGAATTTACAAGACTCAGACGTCGATGTCACCGTTGGTCTACGTGCCAACTCTAGCTCATGGAAAAAAGCGGAAAACGCGGGCCTTAAAGTTGCTGAAGTAGAAGAAGCGGTAAAAGCGGCTGACGTCGTGATGATTTTGACCCCTGATGAGTTTCAAAAACAGCTTTATAGTGATGTGATTGAGCCAAACATCAAAGAAGGTGCCACCCTTGCTTTCGCTCATGGTTTTGCGATTCATTACAACCAAGTAGAGCCACGTAGCGACCTTGACGTTATTATGGTGGCGCCTAAAGCACCAGGTCATACCGTACGTTCAGAATTTACCAAAGGTGGCGGTATTCCAGATTTGATCGCTATCTATCAAGATGCGTCTGGTCAAGCTAAGCAGTTAGCCTTGTCTTATGCTGCTGGTGTTGGTGGTGGTCGTTCAGGCATCATCGAAACGACCTTTAAAGATGAAACTGAAACTGACTTATTTGGTGAGCAAGCGGTACTTTGTGGCGGCGCGGTTGAGCTGGTAAAAATGGGCTTTGAAACCCTAACAGAAGCCGGCTACGCTCCTGAAATGGCTTACTTTGAGTGCTTACATGAGCTAAAGCTTATCGTTGACCTCATGTATGAAGGCGGTATCGCTGATATGAACTACTCAATCAGTAACAACGCTGAATACGGCGAATATGTGACTGGTCCAGAAGTGATCAACGAGCAATCACGTGAAGCGATGCGTAATGCGCTAAAACGCATCCAATCTGGCGAATACGCGAAGATGTTCATCAGTGAAGGCGCAACCAACTATCCTTCAATGACTGCCCGTCGTCGTAACAACGCTGAGCACCAAATCGAAGTGACTGGTGCGAAATTGCGCGGCATGATGCCTTGGATCGGTGGCAATAAAATCATCGATAAAGACAAAAACTAATTTATTAGTGAATGGTTAAGCAATTAAGCAATAATCAAATCTCTATCATTTTAGTTATCTAAAAATCAAAACCCATGTTATCACTCGATAGCATGGGTTTTTTAATGGCTAGCAATTCAATAATCTAGAGAAAGTTGCCACCGTAATCACTTGTTAGTGGTTGAAAACTCTTTATTACTGCCTCATATAAGCAGACTTGTCTATCTTATAAATGATGTTGTCTTGCTTAAACTATTATTTAATTTTTGCTTTATTTTATTTAAAAAAATTAGTAAAACCAAACGCTAAAGAATGATCTGCGCGCTTGGTTCTGATTCTTATTTTTTCTTGATTACAGGTTGTCTGTTGTGCAAATACCAAGTCCTAACTGGCTAACGCCGCAATTTATCTACATTACTCTGAGCGCTGTGGTAGCAGTATTGATTTGGATAGAAGGTGAGATGCTCAAGCGCAACCAAGGTAAGCTGCCGCAATCTAAGTTCTTTCGCATCAGCTCTTTACTTGATACCGCTTGGTTCTTTGTCTCTACTCTGGCGTTGTACGTCATTGATTTGGCGCCGTTGGCCATTGCCGTGCCAGTCGCTTATAGCATCTATACCATCTACGGCTGGATATATGGTACGCGTCTGCTCAAGCGCAAAGGCATACCAGACTCACCGAAGGATTTGGTGGTGCCAGCTAAATATATCGCCTATAGCCAATCCTTTTCTTTGATATTTTTTGCCTTGTGTCTGCTGGTTTTATTATCACCATGGTTGCCGTTACCTGC
This sequence comes from Psychrobacter sp. M9-54-1, assembly GCF_016613355.1. Classification (NCBI taxonomy): domain Bacteria; kingdom Pseudomonadati; phylum Pseudomonadota; class Gammaproteobacteria; order Moraxellales; family Moraxellaceae; genus Psychrobacter; species Psychrobacter sp. M9-54-1. Next base: position 108,642 of record NZ_JADGFW010000011.1, read on the forward strand.
ATAACAATGTTTTAGCGTTTAGATGATATTTTTGGTTGTTGTGCTATTAAGAGCAACGTAAATCAATTTTTTTAGCTTAGATACTATAAAATAACCATTAAAATCAATTATTTAAATGATAAATATTTATTTAATGATAAAGCTGACAGAAGGCCGCGGTTTTTTACAAAAAAAAATAATTTAACCTGTTGCAGTTTAGAAAAGCTGCTATAATCAGCTTGTACTCATAGGATTTTAGGCAAGAGCTTGAGGTTATCTTCTAGATAAATCAAGGGTTTAAGCCGATGCGCTTAGCAAAAAACACTTGAGTATATATCAATTAATCGGTGATGACACACGTCTCGCCAACAGTTAAAGAGTTAGGAAAATTTATGTCAGAGAAAGTTGAAGGCACTGTAAAGTGGTTTAATGAAGCTAAAGGTTTTGGTTTTATCGCTCAAGACAATGGCGGACAAGACGTATTCGCTCACTACAGCGCTATCCAAGGTAACGGTTTCAAAACTCTAGCCGAAGGCCAAAAAGTGTCTTTCATCTTAGGTGATGGCAAAAAAGGCCCACAAGCTGAGCAAATCGAAGCTATCTAATCTTAGTGATTATTGAGTAAACTGATTTATCAGCCAGCTTGATACCATAAAGATGATCGATAAGTATTGATTCCTTTGTTTGTTAAAACAATAAAAATACTGTTTAGACTTTAAAAAAAAGCAACCATTCATCAGGTTGCTTTTTTTATGATGTTTTTTTGAGGAAGTGACTTAAATTCTGTAAGTTTGGACAAACCGTGATTATTTATTTTTGACAATAACACTATTATCTTAATAGTGAATTATTTTAAAAAAGTTTTTAGACGTTAAAAGCAAATAGAAAAAGGCGAGTGTATGCAGTGGGAAAAATGGTTTGCGATTGAATGGCAGCAAGTGCTCGGTATTTCACTATCAGCGCTTGGATTATACGGCGGTCTTATCGTATTTACGCGACTGATGGGGTTACGCAGTTTTTCTAAGCTTTCAAGCTATGATTTTGCCATGACCGTTGCTATCGGTAGCATACTGGCGTCAACCATCTTATCTGACAGTCCATCTTTGTCACAAGGCTTAGTCGCCGTTGCGGTATTGTTTCTTATTCAAGGTACCATCTCTGTCATCAGGCGTAAGTCTAAACCTCTAAAATCACTGATTGATAATCAAGCAATTATCTTAATGGCGCACGGAGAGTATTTTTGCGATAATTTAAAAGAAGCCAATCTGACCAAAAGTGACGTGCAAGAAGTATTGCGTAGGAATGGATTGAAATCAAAAAGCGAAGTATTCGCTGTTATTATGGAAACGACTGGCGATATGAGTGTCATTAAGCAGGATAGTACCGCGCCTGACTGGTCGCTGTTCGACGACATTCGTGACAGCCATTTGCTAATTAACTCTAACAATAAAACTGATAATATGCCTAGGGCGTGTCCTCAATTCAAGCGCTTGTATCTAAATGGGCTAAAAATGGCTAAATTTTATCAAACATCGTCAAATAGCTGACTAATATCTCGATATTATTTGCGCTATTTTCCTCGTTTGACGGCAATTTATCTCATTTTTATCACCATTTTTAAAATGAGGACACGCCCTAGACAATAAAAAGTCGGAAGATGAAATCATAGTAAAGTAGGCAATAATTACAAAGCTGCCTCTGTTATAAAGGACGGTCGAGTTAGCGTATTCGAGCAAATTAACTCTCTATTTAGGCTCTTATAGACAGTTTTTGCAACAATGGTGACAAATTTATGACGCATTATTCACGGCGTTGTCTTGACCTTAGTCCTGAGCTCACGCAAGATAGACGGGTCTGATAATAACGGTTGGCTTAGCTTTAGCAGGATTTGATCGTTTACTGGTATACTTTTGTTATTGGTAAATACTTAGATGAGTAAATACCGATAATAAATCACGACTAGCGAATAATAAATATGATGCCGCGATATCTTGGGTGAGCGGCTTATACATATTTATGTTTAAATCTATGCTAATGTGGTAAAAACCTTTAGTAGTATTTTGAACGACAATTTGCACCATAGTTTGAAAAAAATGAACCTTTGGTTCTTAATTGGTAACTTTTAATTCATAACATTAATAAACGAGGAACGTATGAAAGCATTAGTAGCGGTCAAGCGTGTCATTGATTACAACGTAAAAGTTCGTGTAAAAGCTGATAATTCGGGCGTAGATTTATCTAACACTAAAATGTCAATCAACCCTTTTGATGAAATTGCTGTTGAAGAAGCCGTTCGTCTAAAAGAAGCGGGCGTGATTGATGAAGTCATCGTCGCCTCAATCGGTCCAAAAGAATCACAAGAGCAAATTCGTGCAGCTTTAGCCTTGGGTGCTGACCGTGGGATTTTGGTCATATCTGACGAAAAACCTTATCCATTACAAGTTGCTAAAATCCTTAAGAATATCGCTGAAACTGAGTCTACGGATATTATCTTATTGGGCAAACAAGCCATCGATGACGACAACAACCAAACCGGTCAGATGTTAGCAGCATTGATGGGTATCGGTCAGGGTACTTTTGCGTCAGAAGTAAAAGTTGAAGGCAGCAAAGTCAACGTCACGCGTGAAATCGACGGTGGTCTGCAAACCCTAGCACTTGAGCTACCAGCGGTTATCACCACTGACTTACGCTTAAATGAGCCACGTTATGCTAAATTGCCTAACATCATGAAAGCGAAGAAAAAGCCACTTGATGAAAAAACACCTGCTGATTTCGGTGTCGATATGACTTCTAAGCAAGAAATTATCAAAGTCGTGCCACCTTCTGAGCGTAAAGCTGGTATCAAGGTAGGTTCAGTTGACGAGTTGGTCGATAAGCTAAAAAATGAAGCAAAAGTTATCTAAGGCGTGAGTCTTTTAATATTTCGCTACGGCATATCTTGTGCAAAATGATGTTATCTAAAAGGTTTCATATTTAAGCTGATTTGATAAATCGTTTTGTACACAAACAACCGCATGAATAGATGATACGAATAAATAAAGGATAAAAACAATGGCAATTTTGGTATATGCAGAACATGACAATGCCAGTCTAAAAAAGGCAACTTTGAACACCATCGCTGCTGCTAAGCAAATAGGCGATGACGTCCATGTATTGGTCGCTGGTAGCAGCGCGCAAGCAGCAGCTGATGCCGCCGCTAAAGCTGAAGGCGTGACTAAAGTACTATTAGCTGATAATGCCGCTTATGAGCATCAATTGGCAGGCAATATTGCTTTATTGGTTACTGACATCGCTGGTAATTATAGTCATATCATCGCTGCTGCTACCACCACTGGCAAAAACTTTATGCCACGTGTCGCCGCTTTACTTGACGTAAGCATGTTGTCAGAAATCTCTGCGGTCGTAGACGCAAACACCTTTGAGCGTCCTATCTATGCAGGTAACGCTACAGCAACGGTTAAGACTTCAGAAGATAAGGTGGTTCTAACAGTCCGTACCACTGCTTTTGATCCTGTGGCAAGCGAAGGCGGTTCAGCGTCTGTTGAGACACTCGATAATGTTCAAGATTTGGGTAAATCAAGCTTCGTCAATGAAGAGATGGCAAAATCTGACCGTCCTGAATTGACTTCTGCAAGCATCGTGGTTTCTGGTGGTCGTGCATTAGCGAATGGTGAAAACTTCACTAAATATATCGAGCCGCTAGCGGATAAGCTTGGCGCTGCGGTTGGCGCATCACGGGCTGCTGTTGATGCAGGCTATGTACCAAACGATATGCAAGTTGGTCAAACAGGTAAAATCGTTGCACCAGACCTTTATATCGCAGCGGGTATCTCAGGCGCGATTCAGCATTTAGCAGGTATGAAAGATTCTAAAGTCATCGTTGCTATCAACAATGATCCAGAATCACCAATCGCGAGCGTTGCTGATTACTTCTTAGAAGCCGATTTGTTTGAGGCATTGCCTGAGCTGACTAGCAAGATTTAATTGTTACCTCTTGCATAAGTAATGAAGCAAAAAAGACCCGCTATTTTTATAGCGGGTTTTTCGTGTTTTCTCTAAATGATTCTAAGCATAACTTCTCTGACGCAATGTCTCATACAAGCATAATGAGCCTGCAATGGCGACATTCAGGCTTTCTTGCCCGTTAGGCTGCGGCAAGGCGATAGGGGTGGCACACTGCATTAGCTCGTCGCAAACACCTTGGCCTTCATGCCCCATAATCCAAGCGATTGGCTTTCTTAAGTCATGTTGATAAATGACCGTATCGGTATGTGAGCTGGTGGCAAATAGCGGCGTTTGTACGAAATCTAAAATATCTTGCACACTTAACCCCTCGTAAATGCTGAGGGCAAACTGCGCGCCCATACCTGCTCTGAGCGTCTTTGGTGACCATGCTTGCGCTGTTGCACTGGTACAAAGTATGTTTTTAATGCCAACCGCCGCCGCCGTACGCAGTAGCGTACCGACATTGCCGCTGTCCTGGACATCATTAAGAATCAAGCAGTCATCATTGATGGGTTTAAGGCTAGGCGCTGGAATGTTAATCAGCGCCATGATATCGATGCCAGTCCCTAAGCTACGAATACCTTCGTACAGGCTATCTGCTAAAGTCAAAATAGGCGTATAAGTCGGCAGGCGCGTCAAAAGCTGCTGAACTTCAGAATGCTGGTGCGCCGATTCAGACAGTAATATCTGCACAAATGGGTAATCGCTACGCAGAGCGGCATCGATAAGGTGCACGCCTTCAATGACGGTTTGCCCTTGTTTCTTACGCTGGCGCGCTTGCGTCAATAGCCCTTTGATAAGTTTGACAGTCGTATTTTTATCTGAGGTAATCAGCTCGGTGGGATTTGCTACCATAATAGATCGCTTAAAATATAAAGAGTTTGAATCATCAGCGTAAAGTCGATTGTTTATATCGCTGTACGCTGTGTATTATCAAATTGGATGCAAATGATTTATTTATCAGCATGTTTTAAATGCAGGTTTTTAACGTAATCGACTTCATTTTTACTACCAAGTACCACAGGGACACGTTGGTGAATATCCGTTGGTTCTATATCCAAGATACGCTGCACCGCGTCAGTAGCAGCACCGCCCGCGCGTTCAATCAATAAGCTCATTGGGTTGGCCTCATACATCAGGCGTAACTTGCCGGCTTTATTGGCATCTTTGGTGTCAAATGGATAGGTGAATAAACCGCCACGACATAAAATTCGATGCACATCGCCGACCATCGCCGCCACCCAACGCGTGTTAAAGTCACGGCCGCGTACGCCAGTCTTGCCAGCGATGAGCTCGTCGATATATTGCTGCATAGGCGCTTGCCAGTAGCGATAGTTTGAAGCGTTGATAGCGTATTCACTAGTATCCGCATCAATCTGAACATCCTCTTCTATCAGCACATAGTCATTGCTATCAGGGTCTAGGCTAAACATCACGACATTATCAGCGATGGTTAATGCCAGTACCGTAGAGGTGCCATATAGCAAATAACCGGCGGCTAGCTGTTGATTACCCGCTTGTAAAAAATCGCTATTTGCACTGATTTGACCTTGGCGTTGGTACGGTAGGATAGAGAAGATGGTACCGACGGCCATATTAATATCGATATTTGATGAGCCATCAAGCGGATCGAACAATACCAATAAACTACCATCAGCGTTGGCAGGGGTAGCATCGTCGAGCTCTTCTGAGGCAACACCTGCACAATGCGCGTTGTTTGCCAACGCCTCTAATAATAAATCGTTAGCTAAGACGTCGAGTTTTTTCTGCTCTTCACCTTGGACATTTTGATTACCTGCTTCGCCTAAGATATCTGCTAACGCCCCTTTTCTTAATAACTGCGAGATGGTTTTACCAACATTAGTCACAGTGGTAATTACGTCATTAAGTGCCGGGTTACTGGCATCAGCGTTTAGATAATTTGCTAAGGTTGTCATAAGGTTTCCTGATAAAGACGGTTAAAATAGATAGTATTAAAATAAGTACTTTTAAAAATAAGACCAATGAGAATAAAAATTAAATAGAAGTTTGAGAGACGGTTAGATCACCTTTAATTTGCCTAAATTTGGCAAATTTTTAAATACCCAGCAAGGCGTCTTTGTCCTGACCACAAAATCAGCTACACTAGCGCTATGATTATTTATTTATGGTGTTAATAAGTGGCTTTTGATAAGGTTTGCTATATGTCTAGAGCCATTGCTCACTAAGACGCCAAAAGCTATCTTTTAAGGTTGTTTGTCATTGCGCTAAATTGTAGCAAATAAGCGCCAAAATGTCCTTGTCTGTGTGCTTAACGAGCGTAAAACGCCTAAATAATGATAATCACCTCATATCACCTAACAATAAAGATGTGCCATTATGTCAAATTCTATCGATAGTCGCTCAACACCAACCGTTTCGCCGACTGATTATGCCAAGTTTGATCCTGAGACTATTCATCAAAAGCTCAACGCCTCGCTCAGTCGTCCGCAGCTCAATAACGATGGCAGTATTCGCCATTTCTTAGGAGTAGAGGGTTTAAGTAAAGCGCAACTGCAGGCAATTATTGCCAAAGCAGAGACATTTTTTGATGATAATGGGCAACTGATTAACCGCCCTGAGCTTGAAGGCTATACGGTGATGAATTTGTTTTTTGAGCCGTCAACGCGCACGCGTACAACCTTTGAAGTCGCCGAAAAGCGTCTTGGTGCCAATGTGCTCAATATCGATATTGAGCGCTCCAGTACCAAAAAAGGCGAGAGCTTGCGCGACACCTTATGGAATCTACAAGCGATGACGGCGGATATCTTTGTGGTACGGCATTCAGCGTCAGGCGCGGCGCATTTTATGGCAACCGAAGTGACGCCAGATATTGCTATTATCAACGGCGGTGATGGCTGGCATGCTCATCCGACGCAAGGTATGCTCGATATGCTGACCATTCACCGTGAAGCACCGCGCCCGTTTGAAGAATTGTCTGTGGCCATCGTCGGTGATATTAAGCATTCGCGGGTCGCACGCTCAGATATCAGTGCGCTGCAAACCTTGGGAGTTAAAGATATTCGTGTTTGTGCGCCGCGTACCTTATTACCCAAAGGTATTGAGCGTTTTGGCGTGCAAGTTTATGAAGATATGAACGAATGCGTCACCGACTGTGATGTCATTATGGGATTAAGAATACAAAATGAGCGTATCGGCTCGCCGCTGCTGGCGTCGTCGAGTGAGTATTATAAACACTATGGTATTACGCCTGAACGCCTAGCACTGGCTAAACCCGATGCGTTGGTGATGCATCCTGGGCCGATGAATCGCGGGGTTGAGATTGCCTCAAGCGTTGCCGATGGTGACCAGTCTGTTATTTTAAAGCAAGTAAATAATGGCATTGCGATTCGCATGGCAGTGTTATCGCTAGCTATGGAAGGTCAGCGCGCGCATCAAGCGGCGAGTCAATAATCCTCTGCTGCGCTGTTTTATATTTATTTATTTATCACATTTTATTGATACGGTAATAACGCTCATGGTTCACATTACGAATTCAGATATTCATATGCACGACTTACTTCCAAAAGCATTTAAAGACGGACTACCAAGCACAGTAACCAATAAACTGGCTTCTCTTGAGTCAGAGCGCGAAATGTGGCTACTGCCGCCTTTGGTTGATTTATGCGCCCGCTTACGCGAACCGGGGCAACAACAACACGGTACGTTAGAGTCAGAAGGGCGTGCGGCCCGTGGCAATGGCTTTTTGCATGTGGTGATTCCACCTGATACCAACCCCATTTTAGAAAATGGCTCGCTATTAAAAGGTTTGCGTGAGCGGGCGCTGAGTGATGGCGGTATTTATTTGCATGTTTTAGGGGCGTTGACCGCAGGCTTAGAAGGCGAGCGACCATCAAATATCGCTGGTCTGAAAAAAGGCAGCTGTATCGCAGTTTCTAATGCGCGTCGACCTTTTCGTAATGACTTAGTGTTACTGCGTACTTTGGAGTATGCGGCGACTTTTGGCATGAAAGTATTCTTTTATCCTGACGAGCCAAGTCTCTCTGGTGATGGCGTGGCACATGAAGGTTATATCGCTTCGTATCATGGTTTGCAAGGCATTCCTTGGATTGCAGAAACGGTTGCTTTATCAACGCAGTTATTGATGGTAGAAGAAACGGGTATTGCCGCACATTTTAGCCAATTATCTTGTAAGTCTTCGATTGAGCTGATGCGCTGGGCGAAAGACAAAGGTCTGCCGGTGACTTGTGATGTGGCGATGCATCAGCTGTATTTAACCGATGATAATTTAAAAGGCTTTAATGCCCAAGCCTATGTGCTACCGCCGCTGCGTAGTAATACCGATCAGCAAGCCATTCGCCGCGGGCTAAAAGACGGCACTATTGATGCGATTTGCAGCCATCATGAGCCGCTAAATAGTACCGCTAAAAAAGCACCCTTTGCTGAGAGTACGCCTGGTATCTCAAACTTTGATACCTTTATGGCGCTGGCCTGTCAATTGGTACGTGATCAGGTATTAACGCTTGAACAGTTGGTCGATAAAATATGCCTTAATCCAGCAAAAATTGCGGGCATTAGTGAGAAGTATGAAAGTATCGGCGGCGCGGTGTTGGTCGATCCCAATCTTGAGTGGCAAGTAACCACAGAAACCATGCTGTCAAATGGGAAAAACACACCGTTCTTTAATGAGCAGTTGCAGGGTCGTGTGGTGGAGACTTTCTTTGCCTAATTTGCCCAGACAGGATGACAGTCTGCTACCATCCTCGAAGGATAATAACCAAGATTTAACCAGTCAGCCGCATACACCGCGCAGTGGCGCTAGTACCTCTAGCGAATCGATCAAAGCGGTGGCAATCTATGAAGTGGTCAAAGGCGTTGGTGCGCTATTAGGGGCGGGGGCTTTATGGTCCTGGCATAGTGACCTTGAGCATTGGCTAACGACAGCGACTGCGTCTTGGCAGCAAGTCTTTGGGCAACTGCTAGCACCGCAAGTTGATAGTGCGGTACGCATAGCGCAGCAGGCAAGCAAAAATTGGCCAGTATTTTTATTGCTCATTTTTGCTTATGCCAGTTTGCGCTTTCTTGAAGCTTATGGTTTGTGGCAAGATAAAACTTGGGCATATTGGTTTGGGGTGTTAGGCTACGGGATATTTATTCCTATTGAGATTTATTATTTGTTTGCTAGCCCATTTGACTGGTTTAAGCTTGCCATCTTAATATCAAATATTATTATTGTTATCGTGGTTTATCGCAATATGAAGCGCAAAGGTTTGATATAACTAGGCTGTGATACAAACCAATAAACGGGTTTAAGAGACCTAAAAAAGCCAGTATAAGTTATCCTCTTATACTGGCATTTCTTTGATTAAAACGGCTAAATGAAAACTATGTAAAGCTTATATTTCTGCGACTTTCTCGTCGGTACGAATGCTTTTGGCGACTTTACCAACGCTCAAACCTTGTACCAAAATAGAGAATATCACCACCGCATAAGTCAGCGCCAATAAAATATCGCGCTCGCCGCCTGCTGGCAGCTGCAACACCAAAGCAACCGAAATGCCACCGCGCAATCCGCCCCATGTCAGCACTTTCCACGCGCCTTTTGGCAAATCAAGCTGACGATGAAAGGTTTTGGTGGTCATGCCGACGACGATAAAGCGTGCAACTAGGGCAATAACAATGGTCAAACCAGCAGCGATAAATAAATTGCCCGAATAAGCAATCATCACCACCTCTAAACCAATCAAGACAAATAAAATCGCGTTAAGAATTTCATCAATTAATTCCCAAAACAAATCAATATAATGGCGCGTTTTATCACTCATCGCTAGCGCGCGTCCACGATTACCTACCATTAAGCCCATCATCACCATCGCAAGTGGTCCTGATAAATGCCAATGGCTGGCGAGTGCATAGCCGCCTATGACGCCCGCCAGCGTTAATAACACCTCTTCTTGGTAGCTGTCGATGCTTTTAAGCATGTAGTACAAAACTGCGCCGAGCACTAAACCAAAGACTATACCGCCACCAGCTTCAACGGCTAAGGTATGGGCAACATAATTGGCCGTTGGGATATCGCCACTGGATAAAATACCGAGCAGCAGCACGAAAATAACCACGCCGATACCATCATTAAATAGCGACTCACCAGCGATGACCGTTTCAATACTTTTTGGTGCGCCAGCTGAGGCCAAAATACCCATCACGGCGATTGGGTCGGTCGGTGATATCAAAGCGCCAAATAATAAACACCACAAAAACGGCAGGCCAAAACCAAATAGAGGCAGCATAAAGTACAGTGCAGCGGCAATCAGTAACGCCGATACGATGGTGCCAATACAAGCAAGGATACCAATGGGCAATTTATAACGTTTTAAATCGCCAATATTGACGTGGAGCGCGCCGGCAAAGAGCAACATAGACAACATGCCGTCTAATAAGACTTCGGTAAAATCAAGCTGTTCTAATAAGCTCACTTCGTAATCAATGAGCTGATCAAAACCTAAAAAGCCCAAAAATATCGCGCCGATAGATAATAAAATGGAGATAACCATCACGCCGATAGTCGTTGGTAAGCCGATAAAGCGATGATTGACATAAGTTAATAAGGCAGTAATCGATAAAAAAATAGCGCTGATTTCTAGTATGGTCAAGCTGCTGGTAGGAGCCATAAAAAAGGTCTCAAATAATGATAAAAAATCGTCCTAAGATTAGAACTTATAAAGATTGACTGGGTTTTTATTTTAGTTATTTTCGCGCTTGCATGCTAGTTATGAATAGCAAACTTATTTTTAGTAATGCAACTTGCTTTAGAGATTACCTTGATTGCGCTTGTAGCGTTTGACGAATATGAGCATCAAACTTAGGGACATACGCAAAGTATTGATGCTGGGCATCATCATCGAGAATAAATTGCTTAGCTTGTTGGCACATGGCGCTTAAGTCATCGACCAATTCTTGATAGCTGAGATTGTCTTGTCCCGCACGTTCAATCAATGTCAGCTCATGTAGTAGCGTTTGCTGCTGGGCGTTATTAACTTTAGCATAATTGAGATCCACCAATGCCTGACAAAGCGCCTTTAATACCATCAAGTCTGCGGTCGCGTAACCGCGTATCTCGCCAAGCGATGCATCGATAAAGTCGGATATTTTAGGGGTATGAGTCACAACGGCCAATATGGCGTCGCGTGGTTTATGGCTTACTTTTTCAATAATGCTATTATCAGATGTTGTTTTATCTGGCGCAGGTTGCTTTGATGTTGATTTTTCTGAACTTGGTCTATAAAAATGATAGGGGCTTGGCGGCTGACGACGCATCATGATGCTAAGGCAGCTGGTCAAAGACTGTACGCAATTGACCGCAGTTTTGGGATCGTTAATCCCTGGAGAGAGGGCGCGTACCGCAATTTCGGTCATTTGTCCTAAACTATAAGCGATATCGTTAGAATGGCTTAGGCGCTGCTCAATACGGATACAACCAGCAAAGCGCTGCCAAAACAAGCTATCTGGGGCGCGCGGCACAATAGCAAGTTTTGGCGTGTTGGTCTGCTGGCGATTTTCTGGATGGTTGGCTGGGCGCTGATAAAAATAGCCAATAATATTTCTATCAGTGACAAAATCACCAAGATTGGCATTAATTTGCACCACGCCTGCATAATCTTGGCTCAACGTCACCAATGATTTAAGATAGATTTGCTGTAAATAGCCCGAGCTTGGTGCATAAATCGGCGTTGCAGACCAAGTGTGAAACTGTTCGACATCCTGATGCACAACATCACGTTGATGCTTGATATTACAGCGGTCTTTATACCAGTAGTGAATATTTTTAATCGCCTCATTACTGGCGCCTTCGATCACATGCGATGCCTGAATCGCATGCACCATATGCTGCACAAAATACACCAATAATAACGCGCAAATAATTGCCATGATAATGCCAAAGGTCACCGCCAATTGCGGTACACCAAAGGCAACATCGTATTTATGAATCGCTTTTAACACCAACAAGCTATAGCTAAAGGTGCCGATAAAGGCGCCTAAAACAAACTGATTGGGCGTATCGGTCAAAAAATTGCGCAGCAGTCGCGGACCAAATTGCGAAGACGCCATTGATAATACGGCAATGGTAATCGAAAAAGTAGTCCCCGCGACACCGAGTACGGCACCGGCAATGGTGGTCATGATAGCGCGGGCGGCCTCATCATCGCCGGTAAAAGCAAAACTTAGCTCTCTAACCGTCTCGCGGTCAAAATGTTCATCAATCGTGACCAATATGGGCGCGAGTAGAATACCCGCTAACACACAAGCGCTAGGAATAAACCAATAAGAACCAATCAGCTGCTGCCACAGATTTTTTAGGCGATCGGGTAAATCCAATAGCGTCTGTAGCGACCAGAGCTGGGCAAATTGCTTTAACCTGTGCATGAGGGAGAGTAATAGCGACTTAAGCCAGCCATTTTTAGGGTGTTTATCCAATATAATGCGCTCCAAAAATGACCTAAAAACTAAACAAGTTCTATTGAAAAAAGCCGTGCTATTGCCTCACTAAATGACGAGGCTTAAAAGGAATTACCTTACCATATAAATAGGATCGTTTAAAAATTTAGTAAAAAAAGCCCCTATGATAGGAGCTTATTTATATGTTGTAACGAAGATAAAAAATGATAGTTAGCTTACTTAACATAAGCTTACTTTATTATAGGCTTATCCGCTTCTGTAATAATATCGTCTCTCTTCCCGATTCTGTGGTCAAGTGTAGAAGGTTTATTGTCGCCAATATCTTTAGGAATGAGAATTTCATTGTTATTCTCATCGCATTCTACGTCGCTGTCCTTATCATAAGCGATAGGATCAAAGTCCGGCGTGACGTTATCCCTATCTTTATCTTTTTTAGATAGATAGTTAGGGGTTGCCTCGTTAGATTTTCTAAAGAGTTTAGAGCGAGTGTTTTTAGTTGAATTTGCTGTATTTTCCTCAGATTTTTTACGGGGTTCGCTATGAGCGAAAATCATATTCAATGGTAAAGCCAATTGCTGTTTGGCATAAGCTTCTGTATTTTCAAAGCGATCAACCAATAAGCTCAGCCAAGGTTTTTGGTCCTCAATGCTCATCTCATCAAGCTCATCTTTAATCGGCAAAGGATAAGGCAGGGTGCAATAAAAGTCCCATAAGGTCATTTTGCTCAAATCTTTTTTCAGCACATAATCTTCTTCTTCGGTCATGGTGATAAGATTACTGTCTTGCAGATAGTTAATGTAGGTATACCATTTTGGCAGCTCTTTACGTCCTAAGACATTACGCAGCGCTTGCTCGCTCACCGCTTCGCCTTTTAAATGATGGGTATAAACGAGATTTAACATATCGAGCAAACTTAGGAGCGGGTGGCGCGGATAAACCTCTTCGGTCTCAAAAATGGTCAAGGTATAACTAATCTCAACGCCGAGCAAAATCAAATTCCACGACAGATAGATCCATAATAAAAAGATTGGCAGCGCGGCAAACGCCCCATAAATGGCCTCATAGCTGGTAAAATTCGCCATGACCGTACCAAAAAGGTTCTTCATTAACTCAAAAATAATCGCCACAAAGACACCAGCAATCGCCGCATTTTTTGCCGGGACACGCGCTTTGGGTATAAACCAGTACATACTAATAAAGCCCGCTACCGTGACCGCAATAGAAACGATTTGAATCCAAAACGACCAGTCGATACCGTAGCCGGCGATTTGTCGATTTAAGAAACTTAAGCTTTGCACCGTACTTGAGACGATAAATGCTGTGCCTAAAATCAGCGGTCCTAATGTCACAATCGTCCAGTAGCGCAGAATACTTTTCATGCCACCAGAGCGGTTTTCTACTCGCCAGATTTGATTAAAGGCGCGCTCAATGGTCGTCAAAGTCATGATGGTGGTAAAAAACAGTACCATCGAACCGATGATGGTCAGATTAGATGACTTTTCAGCGAAGTTATTGATATATTTGCTGACTTGCAAACTCGATTGCGGCAACAAGTTGCTATATATCACTTCATAAATCTGCGCTCTGACCGACGCAAGCGCTGGCACTGACGACAAAATCATCAATAGTACTGTTAAGATAGGCACAATCGATAATAGCGTTGTATACGTTAGCGAGGCGGCTTTTTGTTGGCAGTTGTCTTCAAAAAAGTGCCGCGTCAAAAAACGGAGAAACTGAAACCAACGTTGGTGTAAAAAAGGGATTTTTTTTAGTAAATTTTCCATGATAACCATTTAAAGGCAATAAGAGTACGAATAGTGTAACAAAAGTAAGCGTGCAGAATCTGCCATTGAATTGTGTCAAAATGCACTGAGTCAGCGTTGGTTTAAATGCTTGTCTACACCATCTACAAAACGCCATTGCTAAATGGGCTTTGTTTGCTGTCAGTGCATGACTCGGGCATAATGAGCACATCTATTATTCATGCGGGTCATTTATAGTGTGGTTGACGCGCTTTTAACCATTCATTTTCACGACTTTTTAAGGATGTTTTGCTAATGAGTCAGACCGCCCCTTATGTTTTGGTGCTTTATTATTCAAATTATGGTACGACGAAGACATTAGCATATGCCATTGCTCAGGGTGTTGAAGACGCTGGCATGACGGCGCGTATTCGTACGGTGCCGACTGTCGCGCCTGAAACCACCGCAACTAAGCCTGCCATTCCTGATGAAGGCGACCTTTATTGCACCATGGATGATTTAAAAGATTGTAGCGGGCTTGCGCTTGGTAGTCCGACGCACTTTGGTAATATGGCCGCACCGATGAAGTATTTTTGGGACAATACCGTCACCCTATGGCTGGCAGGCAATCTGCAAAACAAGCCAGCTGCGGTATTCACGGCTACCGGTTCGATGCACGGCGGACAAGAAACGACCTTGCTGACGATGATGATGCCGCTATTGCATCATGGCATGATGATTGTGGGCGTCCCTTATGCTGAGCCTGCGTTAAATAGAACGCAGCGTGGCGGCTCGCCTTATGGCGCAAGTCATGTCAGTGGCGCGTTACATGACCAACCAGTATCGGCAGATGAGCGCGAGCTGGCGATTGCCCAAGGTCGGCGTTTGGCAATTACCGCGTCTGCCTTAGCGCAAGCCAATTGGCAGCGTTAATTAACCCTTATATATTGCCGCTTGCTGTTATCAATTAGGAAATACATATCTCCCATGGTCACTAACCAATCCAAGCAGAACAGTAATATCGACACGCCCGCAGCAAAAACACCTGAGATAGTTAATACGCAAAAACCGATAGCGCCCATACGTCAGCGCTTAATGGTGACGTGGTTGGTTTGGCTAGCGTTTAGATTATTGGCGTTGCCGATTTTAATCAGCGTCTTTAATCCTAGTCGTCCCGATATCGTTGGTGGTATCGCTTGGCAAGCGTTATGGTTGCTACCGGCGCTGGTCTTAACGCCATCGATATTACGCGGGCGTTCGCCTTATGCGCTATTGATAGACAGTATGTTTACCTTGGTTTATCTTGGCGCGAGTGGGGTGGTGCTATTTACCCGTGTTTATGGCAGTAGTTGGGCTGAGATAATGGTCTATCTATTTGATTTTGTGTTATTACTTACCATCAACGTCTGGTTATTTGTCTTGTTAAAACGTCTACCGTCAATGAACAATGTCGTTAAACAGCCACGTTCTCGCTAAAATTCTCATAGAAAGTTTTATACGGATAAAAAAAGCGGCGCTTCATTTAGAGCGCCGCTTCTTTACGTTAACCATTTATACAAAGATAAGGGCTTAATTGACTTTGGTTAATTCTAAATCCATCTTTTTGCCATCGTTAATTTGGCTTACTTTGATAGGTAGGTAATCTAAGCTTGGCGCCAACCAAAAACTGGTCGAGCGGCTGTTATCATCGTGCACGCGGTCGACACGCACGGTATCAAACGTTCCAGCTGGCACAGTGATTTTAGTATTGCCTGATTTTTTAAAGGGTGTTTTCTCAATTTTGTCTTTTTTCGCCATGTAATAGTTGCCAGAGAATTTACCGTTTAATAAATCTTGGCGAATTTGCACCTCAAGGCTCAAATCATCAAAGGCTTGCTGTGCCATATTTAAAGTCGTCGATTTGCCGCGATAGTTACTTACTACCTTTTTACTGCTTGGATTAAAGTCCAATTTGTGCGTACGACCAACGCCCAATAGTTTATAAGTGGTGCTGGCCTGAGTTGGCACCACATTATTACCGTTAATAGTAAAGGTACTATTTTGCGCGGCGGTGGCGACACCAGCAACACGAGCATTGACATTGTATTTCCAAGTATTACCAGATTTATTCAACGTACGAGTGGCTGTGCCTTTGTATTTATCTTCAATGGTAAAGCTATAGTTCGCGCTTGAAGGCTCAACACTCTTGGCGCTGGCAAGGGTAGGTGCGGTCATACTTAAAGCTCCAATCGCAGCAATGCTCACGCCAGTCGTTAAGGCGGTTAAAATTTTAGAATTGCTGCGTTTCGGGTTATTAGAATGGGCTGCTAGGGATGGTTTCGGGTTTGATAAAAAACTCATGGATGTTCCTTAATTTGGTTTCAAGCTGTATTAGCAGCTTCTCTTAAAGCTACTGTATTTTATTTAACTATTATCTTTTATTTATAGGGTTTATTATGTGCTCACCCTTATATATTGTCATATTCTGTTACATTTTCAAGGGCGGCAAGCGCTTTAATCGTTTGGCTAATGTAGTCAATGTTGCTGGTTTTGCTAAAGCGAGCACGGGCAGTAACTTGCTGTAAGCTTGGTAAGAAATGAGGAAGTTAATTGGCTGATACTGCTAAAAGCTTCAGTTATAAGCGCTAACTTTCTCCCTTATTATTTGATGGAAGGCTTGTTGTTTCAAAGCAATGCTCAAGCCTTTAATAGCGTGCAATTTAATCAATGGAATATTTATCACTCGCACTACTGCTTACATAGGCAATGATGTGCAAAAATCTTGTAAATTTTTGGGCTTTACACTTGAAGCAAACTTGCCTTGCCCCCACTTTCTGATACAAGCTCAAAGCTTATCTAAAGAATGCTGTTTTTAAGCAGACATTCTGCTAGATCTTGGTATTGAGATCATTCATTCAAATAAACCTTTATATTAACTAACCAAATTTTGGAGTCGTATCGATGAATATTCGTCCTTTACATGACCGTATTGTCGTCCGCCGTATCGAAGAAGAAACAAAAACGGCTGGTGGTATCTTGCTTCCTGGTTCAGCTCAAGAAAAACCGTCTCAAGGTGAAGTGCTAGCAACCGGTAACGGTCAGATTCGTGACAACGGTGAAACTCGCGCGTTAGATGTAAAAGTTGGCGATAAAGTCTTGTTCGGTCAATATGCGGGTCAAACGGTAAAAGTTGACGGCGAAGAGCTATTGATTATGAAAGAAGCAGACGTATTGGGTGTACTAGAAGGCTAATTGCCAATAAGGAAATTTTGGCTAACATTTTTTGGCTAACGATTTTTAGCCAACAACAGTTATACCCAAGAACATTTATAAAAAAATATCATTGAAACCTTTCATTGCATTCTCATACTTATATTAGTGGAGTAATTTAACATGGCAAAAGACGTAAAATTCGGCATTGATGCCCGTAAACAAATGATGGACGGTGTAAACGTTCTAGCAAATGCGGTAAAAGTCACGCTTGGCCCGAAAGGTCGTAACGTGGTTATCGATAAATCATTTGGCGCACCTACCATCACTAAAGATGGTGTATCGGTTGCCAAAGAAATCGAGCTTGAAAACAAATTTGAAAACATGGGCGCACAACTGGTGCGTGAAGTTGCTAGCCGTACCAACGATGTTGCTGGTGATGGTACAACGACTGCGACTGTATTGGCACAATCAATCTTGGTTGAGGGCATGAAATCAGTTGCTGCGGGCATGAACCCAATGGATCTAAAACGCGGTATCGATAAAGCGGTACGTGCAGCGGTTGAGCAAATCCATGAGTTATCAACCCCAGCTGATGATTCAAAAGCGATTGCGCAAGTGGGTTCTATCTCTGCTAACTCAGACACTAAAATCGGTGAGCTGATTGCCCAAGCGATGGAAAAAGTGGGTAAGCAAGGCGTCATCACGGTTGAAGAAGGTTCAAGCTTTGAAGATACCTTGGAAGTGGTTGAAGGTATGCAGTTTGACCGTGGTTATATCAGCCCGTACTTTGCCAATAAGCAAGACAGCTTAACCGCTGAATTCGAAAATCCTTACATCTTGCTTGTTGATAAAAAAATTAGCAATATCCGCGAAATTGTGCCATTACTTGAGCAAGTCATGCAGCAAAGCAAACCGTTGCTAATCATTGCTGAAGACGTAGAAAACGAAGCATTGGCAACACTAGTTGTAAACAACATGCGTGGCGGCTTAAAAACTTGTGCCGTTAAAGCACCAGGTTTTGGCGATCGCCGTAAAGCTATGCTAGAAGATATCGCAACGTTAACTGGCGGTACGGTTATCTCTGAAGAGATTGGTCTGAGCTTAGAGACTGCTACTTTAGAGCAATTAGGTACGGCGAAAAAAGTCACTGTCGGTAAAGAAAACACTGTGATTGTTGATGGCGCTGGTAACACCGCTGACATCGAAAACCGCGTTGAATCTATCAAACGTCAAGTTGAAGAATCAACGTCTGACTACGATAAAGAGAAGCTGCAAGAGCGTATGGCAAAACTTGCTGGCGGCGTTGCCGTTATCAAAGTAGGCGCGGCAACTGAAACTGAAATGAAAGAGAAGAAAGACCGTGTTGATGATGCACTACATGCGACTCGTGCAGCGGTTGAAGAAGGCGTTGTCCCTGGCGGCGGCGTTGCTCTAGTTCGTGCAATGAATGCATTGTCTGAGCTACGTGGCGATAACGACGACCAAAATGCGGGTATTAGAATCCTACGCCGTGCGATGGAAGCACCTTTACGTCAAATCGTCACCAACTCAGGCGAAGAAGCCTCAGTGGTGGTTAATGAAGTCAAGAGCGGTAGCGGTAACTACGGTTACAACGCAGCTTCTGGCGAATACGGCGATATGCTAGAGATGGGTATCCTTGATCCAGCGAAAGTATCACGTTCAGCACTAGAAAATGCGGCTTCTGTAGCAGGCCTTATGCTTACAACTGAAGTCATGATTACTGATTTACCGCAAGGTGATGATGGTATGGCTGGCATGGGTGCTGCTGGTGGCATGGGCGGTATGGGTGGCATGGGCGGTATGATGTAATAAGCCTCTTAACCTGTAATGCTTAATATTATAATTTTTACTTTATAGTAATTGGTAAAATAAAACCCCGATAGGCTTTGGCTTATCGGGGTTTTTTAAAATATTTTTTCTACAAACTAAAGTTGTTAATTAAGTGGTTTTGATCTGTGTTACTATTTTAGATTTTGAGGTAGACATGCAATAGACCTCTTGCAAAAGTCATAGGTTTAGCTCGAAATTAATGATACCAGCAAACAGCTTCATTCTAAGATCATAGCGCTGACGACGGTTACGATATTTATTAGCCACGATTTTGAACAACTTGATTAAGCCTATTTTGTGCTCAACCACAATACGGAACTTTGCCAGATAGTGATTGGCCTGTTTGCATATCTCCAGTAACTGACCACCACGTGGCTTTTTAAAAGGGGTGAAGGTTTGCTTATGTAGCTTTGCTAACCCTTGATAACCACTATCTGCTAGTAATTTAGCATTGTCAGGAAGCCAATCAGGACAAGTATCTTTATAGAGCTTAAAATCGTGGATTGACCCTTTGCAGGTTTGCACATCAAGTATCAACCCTGTTTGCCAATGAACGATAACCTGCGCTTTTAAGGTGTGTTGTTTTTTCTTACCGCTGTAGTAGTCGCTTTGGTTTTTTTTGGACGCTCAATTGGGGTTTCGGTCGCATCAACAATGACGACGCTCCAATTGATGTCATCATCGACGCGACTAGGGAGCTTTTTGGGCAATTCAAACTTGCCAGAGTCAATCAGGATGTCTTCTACTTTACGGATGATACGGCTAGCAGAAGACTCATGAATACCAAAGTCCATACTGATATGATAAAGCGTGCGGTATTCACGCCAATAAGTCAGGGCTAATAGTATTTGGGCTTTAAGACTGAGCACGCTTGGTCTGCCTGATTTGGTTTTAGATGCTTCATGCTCTTGCATGGCCTCAAGCATGTCATAAAAGGTGGCTTTATGAATGCCTGTATAGCGTTTAAAACCAGCGTCACTTTGTTTGAGTAGCTTATCTATGTTTGGCATGGTTCCTAAAAAGTTATGAGTGTTTCAGTTATTGTAAATTCTCTTTGCTACTTTTGCAAGAGGTCTATTATAGCCCAAAAATATGAGTAGCTAACTGAA
>NZ_JADGFW010000012.1:0-101291 GCF_016613355.1 Psychrobacter sp. M9-54-1
GAGTTACAATGTGGCTTATCCCGAACTGGGGTTTTAAGAGTATATTAGCGACTCTCATCAGGTCGCTTAATGCTATCAGGGCTGGCTTCATAAACCGCATCTAATTCTGCTTCCGTCAAATATTTTTCTACCGTCGGGTATAACTCGCGCTCTTCAAATCGAGTATGGTCGTATAATAGAGTGCCAAGCTCATGAACTTGTGCCACGCTGACCCCTTTATTGCCCGATTTTTGTGATTGTTCGACCGTATTTATCAGTTGATGTAATTGCTTATGCTGTCCATCAAGGGTTTCGAGTACTGACGCCACATCGGATTCAGTAGCGCGATACGGCTCTAAAGCATTAGCGATTAAGTTGTCTTCAATTTGGAAGTGGTAAGCCATGTCGTTAATATAGGAGGTGAGATTGTCCCAATGTTTGGCAATCTCTTCGGGTTCATCCAAGCTTTCTTTGGCATGGCGAGACAGATTAAGCCCAAGATGGTGCTGGCGTGACAGCGGCTGCAATTGATTGGCGCGTTTCATAATTAAATACCTTAATGCTTCGAGAAGTCATGATTGATTCATTATTTGGAGTCATATTTTATGTTTAACTATCTTTTAATTTTGCATTTACTCGGGGCTGCAATTTGGACAGGTGGTCATTTAATACTAGCATTAGTGGTGCTGCCAAAAGTGCTATCTTCACGTAATTTAGACGCATTGTTACAATTTGAGGGGCAGTTTGAAAAAATTGGTATGCCGGCATTAGCCATTCAAATCATCACTGGATTATGGATGGCATATAAGATATTACCTAACATAGAGATGTGGTTTGCCTTTGATAATGACATCAGTGTCTTGATTGGTATGAAGCTGAGTTTATTATTACTGACGGCACTAGTCGCGATGCATGCGCGCTTTTGGGTCATACCGCGCTTATCCGCTAATAATTTGAATGGGTTTGCCATCAATATTATTCTGGTGACGTTATTTTCAGTGGCGTTCGTCGTGGTTGGTACGCTGTTCCGTACGGGGTTTTAATGAGAAGTTTTTAGATAAAATGATATGGGCTAAGTAGCAATTAATAGCTAATACAAATCAACAAGCACAAAAAAACCTCAAGTAAATGAATACTTGAGGTTGAAACTTTGTACTTAAAAACCAAGTTTTAAATATGGCGCAGCGGACGGGACTCGAACCCGCGACCCCCGGCGTGACAGGCCGGTATTCTAACCAACTGAACTACCGCTGCTTAGGTCGTCTTTAGCATTTCATCTTCTAAAAGACCCACTCGCTAAATGAGTGGTGGGTGATGACGGATTCGAACCGCCGACATTCTGCGTGTAAGGCAGACGCTCTACCAACTGAGCTAATCACCCTGAGAAGCGTTAAAAAATTGCACTGCAATTTTAGCTTCGCAAGGGAAATCCTTTAAATAGGATTTCCTGAAAGTTTTAACATTCAAAGCTGTCACCCTTTAAATAACTTTCAACAGAAGAGAACTAACTAAAGCCTCGCTCTGTGGGTGTGTATTATATACATTTACACATGACTGTCAAATATTATTTTAAGTATTTTTAAAATTATGGCTAATAAACTTACTTACCGCTCAAACTAAGCTGTAAGTAGGGTGATGATAGACTATATAGCCGCTATATTGCTGGCTATTGCGTGCTTGCTAAAAGTCACTATACTGATAAGGCTTTTTGCATCTAACGAACAAGACGTCTACTTATAGGGCGTCTACTTAATAAAACAGCGGGCTAATAACTAATAAATAGATGAATGATTTGAGTGATATAGGGTCATGGAGGTGAGCATAGATAATTTTAATATAGAAGCTCTGTCTATTGAAGACTACTTTACTACCTGGTCGGTAGGAGACTTTGCTGGATTGGGTCTGATATTGCACGTGATTTTGATGATCGTCATGACCCTGCGTATCGTCTCGGTGCAGCGCAATATTGGGGTATCGATTGCTTGGGTTGCTGTGCTTTATACTTTGCCTTTGGTTGGTTTTATCGCTTATATCTTATTGGGTGAGCCGATGATTGGGCGACGTTATCGTGCGCGCATGAATCAGGCGCGGCTACTGATGAATGATATGGCCAAGCGTGAGCAAATGGTGTTTGATGAAGGACAAGAGCTGCTACCCGATAATTATCGCGGTGTCAGTAAAATCGGTACACGCTGGACAGGGTTTGGGGTGTTTCCTAATCATCAAATGCAATTATTGACCACGCCGAATGCTATCTTTGGGCGCTTGATTGAAGATATTAATGCCGCTCAGCGCATTATTCTGATGGAGTTTTATATTATTTATCCAAAAGGTCAGATACTCGACGTCATGGACGCGTTGATGGCAGCGGTACAGCGCGGCGTCGAGTGTCATATTTTGGCGGATAGTGTGGGCAGTTTTAGCTTTTTTAATAGCAAACAGCATCGGTTGTTAGAAGAGGCTAGGGTTTTTGTACACCAGTCGCTACCGGTTGGTTTGTTTAAGACGCTATTTAAACGCTCAGATTTACGTAATCATCGCAAGATTATCGTCATTGACGAACATATAGGCTATATCGGTAGCTTTAACTTGGTAGATCCAAAGTTTTTTAAACAAAATAAAAATGTCGGTCAATGGATTGATGTGGCGATACGCAGCGTCAGTCAACAACCGATAAATATTGCCACAGCGATGGCAAAAGTGGTGGTCACCGATATTGGCGCGGAAAATAAAGACAATCTCGATGCGCTCAATCACCGCGTGAATAATTATACGCGTAAGCTTTATGTCATGAATCCGACCATCAATGATATCAATAGCCGCGTTAAAGTGTTAGACGAGATTAGCGATACAGATGAGCTACCCGAGATTGGGTCGACATCGATTGTGATACCGCGTATGCCAGTCGTTGAGAATGTGCTGGCGCAGCTGATACCTTCGGCGCCGCAAGTGACGGCGCACGTGATTTATAATACCTTGGTGACGGTGATACATCGCGCCAATAAACATATTCGTATTACCACGCCGTATTTTGTCCCCGATGAAGCGTTATCAGGGGCGCTGACGACTGCTGCCAAACGCGGGATTGAGGTGACGGTTATTGTGCCCGAAAAAGTGGATTCATTTTTGGTGCAGCATGCCTCGCAAGCGTACTATCAAGAGCTACTCGAAGCCGGGGTGAGCATTGCTTTATTTAAAGGTGGACTGCTGCATGCTAAAACCGTGGTTATTGACGATGATTATTGTCTGTTTGGTACGGTAAATATTGATATGCGCAGTTTTTATTTAAATATGGAGGTCAGCTTAGCGATTTATACGCCAGAAATGGTCGCTCAGGTTGCGGATTGCCAAGAGGTTTACTTGCAGAGTTGTCGGTTTTTAAGTTTAGAAGAATGGCAAGAGCGCCACGGAGCAGAGCGCTTATTTGATAATGTGGTGCGCTTATTTAGTCCTTTATTGTAGCGCTTTTGATTTTAGGTTAAGGTAAACTACTTATTTTTATTACCATCTTATTGTTATTATTATTTGAAATGTTGGTTTTCAAAACGCTCAATTTTTAAAGGATAGGCTCGCCTTATGTCTGCATCGCCCTTAACGCCCCTTGATTATATCGCAGCAGGCTATTGGCAAGATTTTTTAGCCGGCCGTTTTGTTGCCGGCGGCATGGCTTATGAAGCGGAATTGCATCGATGCACACTCGATGAATCGCTGGCAAGTTTACAGCGCGTAGATACTTTGCTGTCGCAGATACGCCGTGACATGGTTAAGTCGGACAGCTGGGATGAGGCGGCGCTATTAATAGATGAGCGCTATCGTAATTTTATGGTATTTTTGGCATTTTATGCAGGGCGCGTATTGGCACAGCAATGGCAGTATACGCCGCATTGGTTCGGTGAGTTTGAGCTACGTAAGCGTTATCCTGCCTTGCCGCTGCTGACCGATGACTTTTATCAGCATATGGCCGTGGTTTATCGCGATGATAGTGAGGTTAATAATCAGTTTAATACGACTGAGTCGCTATTTTTTGCTTTAGAGCCGATAGGAATGCGGATGTTTGGTCATATTGATAGACCGTTTCAAGCGGTGCAAGGCGGTCAGGTGGCAAGTGGGCTATACCAAGCAGTAACTGCAAGAGTGCCAAACGCCATTAATAATAGTTATACATTACCCTTAGATGACGCGCAATCTTTCGATAAAAAATTGACTGAAGTAGGTGTGACGCAGCATAGCAGACAAGACATTTATACAAATCGTGTTAATAGTAATGCTGATAACGGGCTGCAAACAATACCTGAAGTTGTCCAAACAGAGGCGGTATCAGCAAAGCCTAATTTATCGACCGCTTCATTAGAAAGCTCCACTGTACAAACTATAACGGCAGAAACTGCGTCAGTAGCATCTTCACAAGCAGCGTTAAAAGAAGTTGCAGTAAAACCAACAGTAAAACCCGCACCAACTCCAGAACTTTTTACTCAATTGCTGATAGAGCTTGATGAAATAGACGTCGCCCAAAGCGCTGGCAAGACAGAGTATGAGCAAGCCCGTAAAGTTTTAGATCAATTTGAGCAGCATATTGCTAAGCAAGAGAAACCGCGCGCGCAAGTTATGTTTTCAGCAAAGCATTTGGTAGCAAAGCAGCAAGCCCTAACAAGATTGCAAGACGCTGCCCATGTAGGTAATAGCGCGGCGATGCTACGTTTGGCGATGTATGAGCTGCTTAGTGAAGGAATAAATACGGATAAAGTGGCTGGTATGGAAGTAGGCGTAGAATGGGTTCAGAAAGCCGCGAGCAAAAACGACAGCCGTGCCCAGCGCCTATTAAGTAAGCTCTACTATCAAGGATTTGGCGTGCCGCAAGATATGACTAATGGGAAATACTGGCTTGAGCAAGCGGCCAAAAATGGTCATCCAGAAGCGGCCAGTTTGATGAGCCAATGGCGGCAAGCGCAAACGTTAATCAGCACACAAAAACAAGAGCAGCATAGCCTCAAACGTTATCAGCTATTGTTTGCGGTAATCATTGTTATTGCTATATTAATCTTCATTATTGTCTAAATGCTTATTTTAAATTCTAGCTCTTAAATCCTCGTTTTTAAATCTTTGTTTCTGATAGCAAGTGCTTTAAAACTATTGTTTAGCATTAAATTCAGGTAGAATTGGCGCGTTTTTTATTGGCATCTCTTATTGTCATTTTATAACGTCACTTCCTATCGTCCGATCCATTACTAATCTGGGCTTCTTCATGCCATCTTCTGATAATTCCTTACCTTCTTTTGATAAGTCGACTCAGCCAAGCCGAGCCGTTTATAAACCACCTATTTATTATCAGGTGACGATTGGTTTGCTAAAACCGCTCTATCGTCTGCAAGTATGGCGCCGCTCGCATAAGCGTGATAATTACCAGCAAGAAGTCGAGCAGCGTTTTGGTAAGCGCTATCCTGCGCCGCCTGTCCCTAATGCCAAAATTAAACCTAATGCGCCTGCCATCGAAAATGGCAATCTTAAAGAGAGCAATGGTAAAAAGGTCATCTGGTGCCATGCGGTGTCTTTAGGCGAGACCAATACCGTCGCGCCTTTGCTGGATGCGCTATTAGCAAAAGGCTATCAGATATGGTTGACCAATACCACGCAGACTGGATATGCGCGCGGTGCTAGCCGCTTTGCCGATGATATTGCCCAAGGTCGCTTAAGTCATAGTTACGTTCCAGTCGACAGTCCTGCGGTTATCGAGACGTTTTTAGGACATGTACAACCCGTCGCCGCCCTGTTTGTAGAAACCGAGCTTTGGGCCAATATCTTAACTAAATTGTCCGAGCATCATATTCCAAGTGTTTTGGTCAATGGACGGCTGTCGGCGTCTTCTTTTAAAAGCTATCAAAAAATTGGCGCCGTCAGTGCCAGTATGATGAAAAACTTGAGTTTGATTATTGCGCAGGATAATGAATCGGCAAAACGCTTTCGGCAATTAGGCGCTCATAGCGCGCAAATTCGGGTGGCAGGTTCGCTAAAATGGGTCATTAATACCCCGAAGCTGAATGATGATAATGGTGGCGAAAAAGCTGAAATAGTAAACGATGGCGCAGACTTGGACTTAGATTTAGACGTAGCAGATCGTCCGATTTGGGTGGCAGCAAGCACGCATAGCGGTGAGGAAGAGATCGTATTATCATGGCAGCAGCAAATCCTATCTAACCCTTTGTTAGCCAATACCTTACTGATTATCGTGCCAAGGCATCCAGAACGTTTTGATGACGTGGCAGAACTGATTGAAAAATCAGGATTAGCGATGGCGCGGCGTAGTGCTGAAGATGCCATTAGCGCAAATACTCAAGTCTATCTCGCTGATAGTATGGGTGAGTTGATGCGCTGGT
Source organism: Psychrobacter sp. M9-54-1 (assembly GCF_016613355.1). Taxonomy (NCBI): domain Bacteria; kingdom Pseudomonadati; phylum Pseudomonadota; class Gammaproteobacteria; order Moraxellales; family Moraxellaceae; genus Psychrobacter; species Psychrobacter sp. M9-54-1. The sequence goes on from NZ_JADGFW010000012.1 coordinate 6,351, forward strand.
ATGCGCTTGCCGATGTGGCATTGGTAGGCGGCTCATTGGTCGATATTGGCGGGCACAACCCCGTTGAGCCGGCAAGCGTAGCAACGCCAGTATTGATGGGTGCTTATACCCAGTCTTGCCAAAGCGTGGTTGATAAGCTTGCTAGTGTCGGGGCGTTATATCAGCCAAACAATGCGTTTTATAGCGCTATTGGTACTGATGAGCAGCTATCTCAGCAGCAGAAAATTGCGAGCAATCCGCCATCTAGCGATGATGATAGTTTGCTTTTTCAGCAGCTACAGTTTTGGCTTAGTCATTTGGAATTGGCAAAACAAGCAGGGCAAGCGGGTGCAGAAATAACTGAGCAGCAGCAAGCAGTCTTACATCGGCAGTTATCAATGATTGAAGGTGTTATTGAACAATACGCTAAACCATCTTTTGAGCAAGACCTGAGCCAAGACGTGAATTAACAGCGGATATAAGTGACGCTATGAACTGTATATTATTGCCAGCGACCAACTTTCAACATGATAACGCGTCTGCGTATATCAATGATTTAGCGCAAATTGCTCATGTGAATAAAGTGCTAAATGCCCAAGTAGGCGATAGGTTAAAAATTGGTCAGCTTGGCGGTAAGCTCGGTAGCGCTATCATTAAAACCATTACCTCCGATAGTATTCAACTAAGCGATATACAGCTGAATAACAATCCGCCAGCGAAGCTTAATCTTACAGTGGTGTTGGCCTTGCCAAGACCAAAGGTGTTACGCCGCCTAATCATGGATATGACGGCGCTTGGCGTTAACGATATCATTCTTATCAACAGCTACCGTACGCAAAAAAGCTATTGGCAAAGTCCAATGCTAGCTCGCCTTGACGAGTTTGTGTTAGAAGGTCTGCAACAAGGCGTGGACACAATTGCGCCGCGTATTAGCCTGCAAAAACGCTTTAAACCCTTTGTTGAAGATAAGCTTGCAAACTTAATGACCAATCGTGCTATCGTTGCTCATCCTTATAGCGCGCTGTCATTTGCGCAATATGTCCAGCAACCACTGGCAAAACCAAAGTCAGCTCATGAATCGACTTTACCAAGTATGGTATTTATCGGTGCTGAAGGTGGCTGGATTGATTATGAGATTGAGTTGCTTGCTGAGCAAGGATGTACGCCAGTTAATATCGGGCCACGCATCTTACGTACCGAAGCCGCAGTCAATGTCATTTTAGGGCAGTGGTTACTAGAAGGTCAGGATTAAGCTCAGGCAAATACATAAATCATTGATATCTTGTTAAAAATTAGACCAGTTTATCGGCACAGCAGGGCCAGATAAATTTATTGATAATTAATCTCATTTCTATTAGTATAATGTGTCTTAGACATTAAGGTCTTATTAATCCCGTTATCCCGCTATTCAATTATTTATTAATAATTTTAATGTCGCCTTATCTCACTTATCCGTAGCACCATTATGGGGAATGCCATGTCATTAACTGCTATCAGTGCAAATCTATCTTCTAGTAAGCTTACTTTACCCATTGCTGTATTTGGCATGATGTTGGGTCTTGCGGGCTGTAGTAACTCATCGACGCCAGAAGAAAACGTGGATGCTGACACTACAACCACTGCTGAACAATCTGGCGCTGAGCAAGAAGTGGCGAAAAATGATGACGCAACGGCCGCTGGTGGGCAAACGGTTACGATTTACTCATCACGTAATGAGCAGTTGATTAAACCGTTATTGGATAAATATACCGAAAAAACAGGTGTTAAAATTGAGCTGGTCACCGATAAAACTGGTCCATTGATGGCGCGTTTGCAAGCGGAAGGTAAAAACACGCCTGCGGATATGTTATTAACCGTTGACGCGGGTAACTTATGGCAAGCAGCAGAGCAAGGCTTATTGCAGCCTGTGTCTTCTACTATCTTAGAAACCAATGTTCCTGCTAAATACCGTGACCCAAAAGGTCAGTGGACAGGTCTATCTTTGCGCGCGCGTACAATTTTTTATGATCCAAGCAAAGTTAGCGCCGACCAACTATCTACTTATGCAGGTTTGGCCGATCCAAAATGGAAAGGCAAACTTTGTCTGCGTTCATCAAAAGCTGTTTATAACCAATCATTGGTTGCAAGCATGATGGAAAATCTGGGCGAAGAAAAAACAGAAGAAATTATTCGTGGTTGGGTAGCTAACTTAGCAACGGACGTCTTTAGTGATGATACCAGTATGTTAGAGGCGATTGCCGCTGGTCAGTGTGAAGTGGGTATTGCCAATAGTTACTACTATGGTCGCCTGCTTGATGAAAAACCAAATTTCCCTGTAAAAATATTTTGGGCGAACCAAGGCACGACTGGTACTCATGTCAACATCTCTGGCGCTGGGGTTATCGCTAACTCAGACAATCCAGATGGTGCGCTTAAATTGATGGAGTGGTTATCTTCTGATGAGGCGCAAGGTCTTTATGCCAGTTCTGATAAAGAGTATCCTGTAAAAGTAGGTATCGATGAGTCAGAGCTACTCAGATCTTGGGGTCCGTTTAAACAAGATAGTATCAGCGTGCAGAAGTTTGGTGAGCTACAAACCCAAGCCATTCAAATGATGGATAAAGCGGGTTATAAATAACAAGCTACAAGTCGCTGAGCGGTTGGTTTTTAGCGATTAGATGTTTATTCATCTAGCATCTAATCGCGTCATTATGCGTATGACACGGTAACAACTTATGATAACAATGCCAGAAGCGTCTGCTAAACAAGACAATACTGTCAATGAAGCTAATAACGACAATAAAAGCTCGTCTATCAGTCAAGACCATGTCGTCGGCAAACGTATTATCTCGAAATCAGTCTTAGGACTGATTTCGTTGTTTATGCTCGTACCGATTTTAATCGTACTATTATCATGGACGCAGCCGGTCGCTGATATTTGGACGCACATGCGTCAATATGTGTTGCCGCAAGTGTTAAAAAACACCGTCATTTTATTGCTGATGGTGACACTGATTTCTGGCGTTATCGGAACGGCACTTGCGTGGGTGACCAGTATGTACCGCTTTCCGGGACAGCGGTTTTTTGCCTGGGCGCTGATGCTGCCATTAGCGATGCCCGCTTATGTTTTAGCATTTGTCACTGTCGGTATCGTTGACTTTAGTGGACCGCTGCAAACGGCTCTAAGAGAGTTTGGTTTTACCACCGCTATCCCGTCGGTACGTAATGTTTGGGGCGCAGGTTTAGTCTTGTCATTAGCATTTTATCCTTATGTCTATTTGCTGGCACGCCAAGCGTTTTTATCGCAAGGCAGGCGCGCGATTGAAGCGGGGCAGATGCTTGGCTTAAGTCGTAGTAAGGTGTTTTTTCGGCTGGCATTACCACAAGCGCTGCCTTGGGTCATTGGTGGTTTGCTACTTGCTAGCATGGAAACGCTGGCAGATTTTGGCGCAGTATCGGTCTTTAATGTCGATACTTTTACAACGGCAATTTATAAAGCATGGTTTGGATTTTTTAGTCTAACCACTGCCGCGCAGTTGGCCGCGTTATTAATCGGCGTGGTTTTTATTGTCGTCTTGTTTGAGCAATATTGGCAGGCCAAGCGCGGTAATACGGTGACGCAGGGTAGTAGTCAGCGCTTTGAAGCCAGTAAACCTGCGCAGTGGGGCATGGCGCTACTTTGCACGCTGGTGTTTTTGATAGCGTTTTTGATTCCATTTTTGCAGCTGCTTTATTGGACCGCTTTAAATTTCCAGCAAGACTTTGATGCGCGTTATATTGATTTTGTCACCAATAGCCTTATGATTGCGAGTATGACCACCATATTTATCGCATTTTTGGCGATTATTATTGCGTGGATCAAGCGTCAATATCCGGATAAATCGACCAAACTCATGACTACCTTAGCCAATTTGGGCTATGTGGTGCCGGGTACGGTCTTGGCGGTTGGGATATTTATTCCGATAGCGTGGCTTGATAACCAGCTCATTGCTTTTGGTATTACTTCAGCACAGTTTTTATCCGGTAGTGTGATTGTGATGCTGCTGGCCTTATCGACGCGTTTTATGACGGTAAGCTTTCAGCCGGTAGATCGTCAGTTACAGCGCTTGACCGTCAATCAAGAAGCGGCAGCTAAATTACTCAGTGATAGCCCGTATCAGCGCTGGCGGCAAGTGATGCTACCCGTACTTAGCCCCGGGGTATTGACTGGGTTATTAATGGGTTTTGTCGAAGTCATGAAAGAGATGCCGATTACCTTGATGACGCGGCGACAAGGCTGGGATACGCTAGCAGTAAGGGTATTTGAGATGACCAGCGAAGGCATGTGGGGACGCGCCGCTCTGCCCAGTTTGTTGATTGTGCTGGTTGGTCTTATTCCTGTTTGGATATTGCTGCGTCAAAGCGATAAACAAAGTTAAGCGCATTTATCGTTAAGTAACCATAATCCAAGCGCTATAATCAAAGAGCCTTAATCAACTAGCCCTAGTTAAATAGTAGTTAAACAGTTTCTTTGAAAAAGAAACATATTAAAAAAGCCATATTAAAAACCGTGTCAATAAAAGGTTTTATTCACTAACAGCTTACTGGTACCGTCTATGTATACTGACTTGATGAACGATTCAACCAATCCAGCAGCGTCTAAATCTGTCAAGGTGGGCGGCAAGCCAAGACCGGAGCATGTGAAAAAACCACCGACAACGTTATTAACCAAAGCTCAAGTAGCAAAGCTGCAAGCGGATAAAGGCTTGCCTAAAAATACAGCAAAACAAAATATATTAAAACAAGGCATATCAAAACAAGGTACTTTAAACCAAAGCGTTATAAATCAAAGCGTTATAAATCAGTCTGTCTCAAATCAAGAAACGGCAGAACAGAGCCAATCGCAAAATAACCAAGCTATTAAAGCATCGACTAACAACACCGGTGCTGATGACGCTTACTTTAGCGTGCAAGACTTAATCGTTGGCTATGACGATACGATTATCGTGAATGGCTTATCGTTAGATTTAAAGCAAGGTGAAATAGGCTGTTTTTTGGGTTATAGCGGCTGCGGTAAAACCACGGCGTTAAGGGCGATTGCTGGGTTGGAGCAGAGTCGTGGCGGTAAAATTTGCTTAAGCAATCAGCGTCTCACCGAGCAGACAGCGCGCACCAAATTTGCGGTCGCGCCAGCCAAGCGCGGTATGGGCATGGTCTTTCAAGATTATGCGTTATTTGGACACTTAAGCGTGGCAAAAAACATCGCTTTTGGTCTTAATAAGTGGACGGCGGCCGATAAAAAAGCGCGTATTAAAGAAATGCTAGAACTTGTCGAATTGACGGAACATGCCGATAAACGTCCTAATGAGCTATCGGGTGGTCAGCAGCAGCGAGTGGCATTAGCACGTGCGTTGGCACCAAAGCCTAAACTCTTGCTACTTGATGAGCCGTTTTCCAATTTGGACGTGGTGCTACGTGAATCACTGGCGATGAGCGTGCGTGATATCCTTAAACGTACCAATACCACCGCTATTTTGGTTACCCATGATCAAAACGAAGCCTTTGCTTTAGCGGATAAAGTCGGGGTCATGGATAAAGGTAAATTGGTCCAGTGGGCGACGCCAAGTGAGCTATATCATGAGCCGGTCAGTCCGTTTGTCGCTGAGTTTGTCGGCGAGGGGGCAATGATAGATGGCATCATCAAAGAAGGTCATGTCGAAACCGCGCTTGGTGATATTTATCGGCGTATGGAAGTCTATGATGAGTTAGGGCAGCCACTATATTGCGAGTACGATTATCCAAACGGCACACCGATTAAGGTCTTGGTACGGCCTGATGATATCGTTCATGACGATGAAAGTACGCAGACGGCTTTAGTCGTCGGACGCGTCTTTCGCGGCGCAAACTATCTATATCGCTTACAGCTTGCTGACGGTCAAACCGTATTGTCCCTCGTTGCCAGTCATCATAACCATGAGATTGGCTCGCAAATTGGTATCTTACCTATCTTAGAGCATGTGGTGGTGTTTGATGAAAAAGACATCAATGCTACCACTTGGTCAGAGTACGATAGATCCGAGCGCGTGGAAGAAATCAGATAATTAGCAGTTTTAAGCTTGGCAATACTTTTTAAATTTAACGAAGACGTTAAGCGTGACGCGTTGCCAATATATGCAAATAGCGTCCAAGCCATTTATACGGCTCGAGTTGCGAGTAGCGCAGCTCCATGCGTATAACAGCTTCAGGGTCATTGTGACCACCACGTTTAAGCGGCGCATAATCATGAAATACCCGCAAGCCACTGGCAAGTATGGTTTGATACTCATGCGCATTTAGCCAAGAGTCGACTTCTTCTTTAGCGACCGGATGGTTGGGCGTGAGGCTTTTTTTATTGTCTGCTTTATACTCGCTGTTATCTAATAAGTTGAAATTACCCATAATAAGATTGCGATAATCAAAACTTGCTGGATTATAAAAGCACAGCGATAGCGCGCCATTTGCGCTCAAGTGCCTATCAAAAAAATTCATCACCGCGGCAGGTTCTGCCAACCATTCAAGCAGCGCATGACACATAATCAAATCAAACTTTTCTGTGTTACTCGCGAGCTTTTCTTCAAGCTCTTGATACGGACAAATATACCACCTAATATCTAAATCCTTTTCGACGCTTTCAGCGTTTGCTTGCGCTTTCTCCAGCATATTGGCTGAAATATCATTGATAACCAGCGTATGTCCTTGACTGGCAAGCTCAATGGCAATTTGCGCCAGTCCTGCGCCGACATCTAGAATACGTAACGGTCGCCCAAGCATTTGGCTCATCTGCGCACAATAGACAAAAATATCACGGCGCAATACTGCCAGACGAATGTCGCCCTTTAAGCCGCCATAAACCTTTTTTTCAAAGTGATCGGCAATCGCGTCAAAGCTGCGATCTGTACGCGTGTCGGGTTGTGCAATGGGCGGTATGATAGCTTGTTTGCTTGGCTGGCTAGTTGCATGATTAATGGATGGACTGCTTGCTTGGCTCTCTTTTTGTTTCATAAAGTGCTCTGTTTTATCTAAAATATTTGCATTGGTTGTTTATAACTTTTATTGGATTTTAATAGGGTTTTAGCGTATAAATAGTAGGGTTGCAGCCATAATTTTTATTAAATTATTTTAATTAAACTACACTTGTCCATTGCCTAGGATTTTAGGCAATTTTTTGCATTATCACTGCTAAGGATAGCAATCATGGTTTTACCCAATACCTCTATTATAAACAAACCCGCCATGACGCGTGGTCTATTATCGCTAGCGATTGCCAGTAGCTTATTACTTGTTGGTTGTAATGACGATGATAATGATCATTACGTTTCAGCGCCGTCTGTTAGCGCCAAATTTATAAAAACCTTTACGGCAAATGATATCAATAGCATTATTGGTTTGGGAAGTACAGCAACGCCTGTTGCTAAGTGCGGTGTTACCATAGAAAAAGTCACTTATGATACCAAAGGCGCTGCCGATGAAGATACCAATGCTACAGCCGCTTTGATGCTACCGACTGGCGACGCGGCCGAATGTAAAGGTGATCGTCCTGTCTTATTATACGCGCATGGCACGACAACGGATAAAGGCTACGACTTTGCCCAAGTCGGCAATGCTAAAAATCCAGCAGTAAGAGAAGCAAACTTAATCGCCGCAAACTTTGCCGCCCAAGGTTATATCGTCGTCGCACCTAACTATGCAGGCTACGATGAATCAAAACTTGATTACCATCCTTATTTGGTCGCCCAGCAGCAGTCAACCGACATGGTCGATGCTCTAGACAGTGCGCGCAGCATTATCGAACGCAAAAAACGCGCCAATGATGCCAATTACAGCAAAATTGATGATTCGGGTAAGCTGTTTATCGCTGGTTACTCGCAAGGTGGTTATGTCACCATGGCGACCGCAAGATTGTTAGAAGCGCAAAAGAAACCAGTGACGGCGATTGCACCATCATCGGGCCCTTATGCCTTGGCAGCTTTTGGTGATGAAATATTTAGAGGTAACGTCAATATTGGTGCATCGCGCTTTGCCCCACTGCTCGGTATTGGTTTGCAGGCAAAATACAGCAATATCTATAGCAAAAAATCAGATATATTCTTGGATAAATATGCCGACGCGCAGTTGCCTAGTAATACCCCATTTGGCGAGTTGGTTAAAGCAGGTAAGCTGCCTAACAATGCTTTATTCCAAAAGAATCCTAGCGATCCAAGGCTGGCAGGTCTATCACCAGGTAAGCTGTTTTCTATCTTGGGTGGCTACGATGATACCGATTATCTGATTAAAACGGATTTCCGAGCGGCTTATGTGGCAGATACGCAAAAAAATCCTGATGGTTTAACATTAGCTAATAGTAATAATTTACCGGCTGCTAATCCGCAAAATAATCTGCGTAAGGCGCTTAAGGATAATGACTTACGTGGTTACGTGCCTACAATGCCAACGTTTATTTGTGGCGGCAACCAAGACCCAACGGTTTATTTCGATACCAATACCGGCTCGATGGTAAAACTCATACAGACCGAAGTGGCTAAAAATCCTGCTAAGAAACTTAATATTACGGTTTTGGATGTGGATAAAGACAATGAAGCAGATCGCCCAGATTATCAAACGTTGACTATCATTGGGCAAGCGTCAATGAACCCTTGGAAAGTCAACGATGTAGTCAAAAAAGTACAAACCAACTTTAGTAATAGTGTGAAAAAAGTCAAAGACGATGCAGATCCCAACGGAGGCGTCGCGGCGCTATTGGCATTCTATACCAACTATCACGGTGATTTGGTCAGTCCAGCCTGTACTGAGGCTACGCGTGAGTTCTTTAATCAAGAGTTCAAACCTGTTTAAACTGCTTTGTAATTAAATGTCCTAATAGCTGTAGCCTTACTCACGAAAAACTGTATCCTTTGGGTGCAGTTTTTTTATGAAATAGCCTTTAAAAACAGCAAAGACAATGCCCAATTATTAAAGTCGTTTTTATCCTTATCACTAAAGATAAAAACGAGCGCTAATCAGCTGTTTTGCTTGATTTTAATAGCATCTACAATCCCCTAAATAGACAAAAATGTGTTAAAATAGCTTCTTTAATTAAACGTTATTTTTAACAAAAACCGTATCGCCATTTTCCTATTATTTAGCCTGTTTGATAACGCTTTTTATAGTCTGTACATCATGGATATTGACGCTTTTTAGCGCCTTTATTTTTGTACAACTATCAGCATCTTTAACCGAGCCAAATACTAGAAAAAAATGTGAATAAAGGAGTGTATATGAGCGACTCGATCAGTCCTATTGCCATCGTGGATGAATTAAAGCAGTCCTATCTGGATTATGCGATGAGCGTGATCGTCTCGCGCGCGCTGCCTGATGTGCGTGATGGGTTTAAGCCAGTGCACCGCCGTGTGATGTATGCGATGCATGTGTTGTCCAATGATTATAACAAACCTTATAAGAAATCAGCACGTGTGGTCGGTGATGTCATCGGTAAATATCACCCGCATGGTGATAGTGCTGTCTATGATGCAATTGTACGTATGGCGCAGGACTTTAGCTTGCGTTATCCTATGGTTGATGGTCAAGGAAACTTTGGCTCGATTGATGATGATCCACCGGCGGCAATGCGTTATACCGAAGTGCGTATGACCAAGCTGACCCATCAAATGCTAGCGGATTTGGATAAAGATACGGTCGACTGGGAAGACAACTACGATGGCTCTGAGCGTATGCCAAGCGTCTTGCCAGCGCGTATTCCAAACTTATTGGTCAATGGCGCAACCGGTATTGCGGTTGGTATGGCGACCAATATGGCACCGCACAACCTGACAGAGGTGATTAATGCCTGTTTAGCGTATGCCGAAAATCCGCAAATATCTGCCGAAGAGTTGATGTCGCATATATCAGGTCCTGACTTCCCTACTGGCGGTGTTATTTATGGTCGAGCGGGTATTCTAGACGCTTATCGCACGGGTAAAGGCCGCTTGCATGTACGCGGTCGCTATATCATTGAGCCGATGAGCGATACGGGCGTCAACCGTGACCGTGAGCGCATTGTCTTTACTGAAGTGCCTTATCAAACCAATAAAGCCAAATTGATTGAGCGTATTGCTGAGCTGGTACGCGACAAAAAAATCGAAGGTATTACTGAAATTCGTGACGAGTCTGATAAAGACGGTATGCGTATCGCTATCGATTTGCGCCGCGGTGAAACGGCAGAAGTGATCGTTAATAATTTATTCTTGCAAACGCCGCTCGAATCTAGCTTTAGTATCAATATGGTGGCGCTCGATAACGGTCAGCCAAAACTATTGACTTTGCGTCAGTTAATCGCCGCCTTTGTCCGTCATCGTCAAGAAGTGGTGACGCGTCGTACTATTTTTGAGCTTAATAAAGCCCGCGTTCGTGGTCATTTGCTTGAAGGCTTAACCGTTGCCCTAGCCAATATTGACGAGATTATTGCGACGATTAAAGCCTCTGCAAACCGCGGCCTTGCTCGTGAAAACTTACTCAATAATACATGGGGGTCAGGTAGTGTCGTTGCGATGCTAACTGCGGCAGGTAGCCAGTCGGTACGTCCAGACTTCATCGAAGGCGAAGACCCAAAAGCGCCGTTTGGTTTGATTGACAATCAAGAAAGCTATCGCTTATCACTTGAGCAGGTCAATGCCATTTTAGACATGCAGCTGCATCGTCTGACGGGTCTTGAGCAAGATAAATTGACCGAAGAATATCAAGATTTATTACGTGAAATTGCTCATTTAGAGTCAATTCTTGGTGATTTTGATAAATTAATGACCATTATCTCTGATGAGATGATCGAGATTCGTGAAAACTTCGGTGATGAGCGTCGTACCGATATCATTGATTCCCGTATGGACTTTAATCGTGAAGATCTGATCCCAGAGCAAACCGTTGTGATGACAGTATCGCGTACGGGCTATGCAAAAACGCAGCCGATTGATGATTATGTCGCGCAAAAGCGTGGCGGTAAAGGCAAATCTGCAACCGCGATGAAAGAAGACGATGTGATCGATCATTTAGTCGTGACCTCAACGCACGCAACGGTATTGTGTTTCACCGACACAGGCCGTGTATTTAGCTTACGTGGTTTTGAAGTGCCGATTGCCAGCCGCGGTTCGCGTGGTCGTCCGTTAGTGAATTTGATTGGTTTAAATGCTGATGAAACGGTCACCACGATATTGCCAATACCGCAAAATACCGCGGATGTGAGTGGGCATTTTGTCTTCTTTGCCACGGCAAATGGTACGGTTAAGCGTGTTGAGCTTGAACAGTTTGCCAATATTCGCTCGAACGGTTTGATTGCCGTTGGCCTAGAAGATGATGATAAATTGGTCAGCGCCCGTATTACCAATGGCAGTCAAGAAGTGATGTTATTTGCTTCGAGCGGTAAAGCCATTCGTTTTGATGAAAACGACGCGCGCGTGATGGGCCGTACTGCTAAAGGTGTGCGCGGTATGCGTCTGGCCGCCGATGAATTTATCAAATCGCTGGTGGTTATCGAAGATGATGTGCGCGAAATCCTCATTGCTTGTGAAAACGGCTTTGGTAAACGTACCTTTGTCGAAGAGTTTAATACGCAAAATCGCGGCGGTGGCGGTGTCATTGCTATCAAAACCAGCGCCCGTAATGGCGCCTTGGTTCGGGCGACCAAGGTTGAGCCTGAAGACGATATTATCTTAATCTCGGATAAAGGCACGCTGGTTCGTACGCCCGTTGAACAAGTGGCAAGCTCGGGTCGTAATACCCAAGGCGTTACCTTGATTCGTCTGTCAAAAGATGAAAAACTGGTGGCCATGGCGTGCGTTGAGAACGAAGAGGGCGACGACGAGTTGGTCGAGGCAATGAAAGAAGATGGTACTTTTGGCGTAGAGGGTCAAGAACAAATCGATATTGATGCCGAAACGGGTCATGCGACAGTGACCGACGTCAACGATGTTATCGATATTGCCAATGACTATACGTTAGATGACGAAACGTCGACTGATACCGCAGATGAAAACACCGACGATGACGAATAACTACTTCAGTTGTTAGCTTTTTAGTTTAGTGAGTAATACTGCTCTAGAATAAGCCTCTGACGTCATCGTTGGAGGCTTTTTTCTGAGCGCTGTTTATTCTTACAGCGTGTTTTTTAGCTTTTAACTTTGTATGCTTAGCTTCTATAAAATTATGATAAATAATATCTATTAAGCGCTATTTTTTAAGGCCGTTGTTATGCTTACGACCAATCAAACTTTTCAGGGAACGTTAGCGGCAATATCATCGAGTTTTTTATTCTCGATGATGTTTTTGTTTGGGTTATTTATGCTGCCATTGTCAGGGACGCAGGTAGCATCATGGCGCATATTGATGATGCTGTTGAGTTTGTTTATATTGGTCAGCTTTACTAAGCAGTGGCAACATGTCTTTGATTATTTAAAAACCTTAAAAACGCCAAAAGAATGGCTGATATTTATCTTGCCGACGCCGATTTTGGGTGGGCAAATTTGGCTATTTATGTGGGCGCCGGTCAATGGCTTTGGGCTTGACGTTACTTTGGGCTATTTTTTATTGCCGCTGGTGATGATCATATTGGGGCGCTTTTTTTACTATGAGCATATGAGCGCGCTACAGTGGTTAGCGGCACTGTTGGCCGCTTTAGGTATCGGTCATGATATTTGGCAATATGGCACCATCTCTTGGGTTACGTTGTTTGTCTGCTTGGGTTATCCGCCTTACTATCTGCTGCGGCGTAAGCTTGCCGTACCGCCGATTACTGGTTTGTTGTCAGATTTGACCTTGCTGACGCCAGTGGTACTTATTATGTTATACAGCAGTGGCGGCTTTAGCGTGGCGGCACAAAACATGAAGTTTTGGTATTTATTACCGCTGCTTGGCGCGTTTAGTGCGCTTGCGATGTCATTGACCATGATTGCGAGTAGTAAATTACCCGTCTCGTTATTTGGTGCCCTAAGTTATGTAGAACCAATGCTATTGTTTGTGTTATCTATCACCGTGTTAAACCAGAGCATTGAGGAAGGCGGCTCGTTATTTATGTACGGCATGATTACGCTGGCGCTATTTATTATGATTGCTGATAGTGTGATGGGTTATCTTCGTCGCCGCCGCGACAACCATTTGCATGGCTACCGCGAGCCACAAGTGGGCGGTTTTCCGCCGCGTCGCCGCTTGATAAACTACCGTATCGACGGGGTGTTAGCCGCACATCGTTTTCGTAAGATGCGTCGTTATCAAAGGAAGCTCGATAGCATACAGCGTAAAATCGAGCAGCTTGATAGCAAATAAATCCTCACATGTATGTCAAATGAATAAACTGGATTTTAAAATGAACAGACGGGTTAAGCCATTGTATTGCGTATCTATGCCGACTTTGACATAATGCTGAGCATGAGATACACAAGCGTTTATCTTAATTTTATTTAGTGACAGGATAGATAAAAATTTCTATCAACAATAGAGCTGATAGACAAAAGGCCTCCGACGTTCGCGTCTGAGGCTTTTGTTTTTTTCAAAATTGCCAAGGACGTGCGCTTATTTTTAAAGGCAGTTGTTATGCTCCTCACCAATCAAACGTCGCAAGGCACCATCGTTGCAATCGCAGCAAATTTTTTATATGCAGGGTTGTTTTTATTTGGTCTATTGATGCAGCCGTTATCAGGGACGCAAGTCGCTTCTTGGCGGGTACTGATGATGCTACTCAGTTTGGTGCTACTGGTCAGTGCGCTGAAACAATGGCAGCATATTTTTGATTATCTAAAAACCTTAAAGACGGCCAAAGAGTGGTTTTTATTTATCATTCCCACACCGATTTTGGGTGCGCAAATCTGGATATTTATGTGGGCGCCGGTCAATGATTTGGGATTGGAGGTGACATTAGGTTACTTTTTATACCCGATGATTATGATTGTCGTGGGGCGCTTTTTTTATAATGAAGACATGAGCTTGCTGCAATGGCTTGCGACCATTTGTGCGGCGCTCGGTATTGGCTACGATGTGTGGCAATATGGCGCTATTTCTTGGGCGACTTTATTTGTCTGTCTGGGTTATCCGCCTTATTATCTGTTGCGGCGTAAGCTTGCCGTACCGCCCATCACCGGACTTATCTCGGATTTGGTGTTATTAACGCCGGTGGTGATGGTGGTATTATACTTAAGCGGTGGTTTTGAGCTGGCGTTCGCGACCGATAAGTTTTGGTATCTATTGCCGCTACTCGGTATTATTAGTACAGCGGCGATGGCGCTGACCATGGTTGCCAGCCAAAAGTTGCCCGTGTCGCTATTTGGCACTTTATGCTACCTTGAGCCGATATTTTTATTTATATTTTCCATTACTATTTTGCACCAAAGTATCAATGACGGCGGCTCACTGTTTATGTATGGCATGATTGTCATCGCGCTGCTGATTATGATTGCTGATAGTGCGCTTGGCTATTTGGCACGTAAGCGTCATGACCGCCTGCAAGCGTACAATGAGCCACAAGTCGGCAGCTTCCCGCCGCGCCGCCGCCTAAAAAATCGCCGCATCAAAGGGGTTTTGATTGCCCATCGGTTTCGTAAAATTAGGAAGTATCAGCAAAAAATAGACAAGATGACGCGCAAAATCGAAGAACTACATGCCAAGTAAGGTTGTTCTATAAAGAAACTAAATTAAACTTAGCAGGCATCATTTCTCCTTATTACTCTACATAGTTTCTGTATTAAAGAGCGATTAATTGCGCTATTATCGACAATAAGGTCGCCTTGCTCAATGATGCTTGACGAGTTACAAAAATGAAGTCTGAGGGCAGGCGTAGCCTATTAATATATGTTTTATTTAAGATTATCGCTTATTCAAATTATAACTAGGATGGTTTATGTTACATCTTCATCATTTAGCAAATTCACGCTCGTTTCGTATTTTATGGCTATTAGAAGAGCTTGGACTCGATTATAAATTAACCTGCTATGAGCGCAACAAGGCTTACCGCGCCCCAGACAGTTTAAAACAAGTACATCCGCTCGGTCATGCGCCCATATTAGAGGTAAACGACCGTGCGCTCGTCGAGTCGGGATTTATCATTGAGTACTTGCTTAAGCATTATGATAAAGAACATCAATTTAAGCCTGCTGATGACAATGAAGCGGCATGGGATGCTTATACGTTTTGGCTACATTTTGCAGAAGCATCACTCATGCCGCCATTGGTCATGCGTCTGGTCTTTACCAAAGTGGTTGAGCAATCGCCGATGCTGATCAAACCTGTGAGCAAAAGCATTCGCAATCAGGTCGAGAAAAGCATGATTAGCAAAAGTTTGGATACAATGCTCGCCATGATGGAGCAACATCTGCAAGATAATCATTGGTTTGCCGGTAGCGAATTTAGTGCCGCTGATATTCAGATGCATCTTGCGGTCGTTGGTGCCAATGCGGGAGCAGGTTTAGATAGCAGTAAATATGCCAATATCTTAAACTGGCTAAAACGCTGTGAAGAGCGCGATGCCTTTAAGCGCGCAGAAGAAAAGGGCGGGCGTTTGAAATTTTAGATGCAGCACATTTCATCATTAATAAATGACTGAATTTATATTAAAATAAAGGTTTTGTTTATTTATAGACAAAACCTTTTTTAGGATAAAAAATGACAGACTTAAATAAAACAAACAACCGGCATAGCAATGCTGATACAAGCTTAACTACGGAACCAACTATAAATGCTGCTGAAGAAAATAAAAATAGCCAGCAAGTCTCTATCAAAGCGTGGTCACAAAAGCTGCTGGTAGTACTCCTATGTCTTGCAAGCTTTTATGGTGGTTGGAAATCCTATGAATCCAATATGGTAAATGAATGTACGGCTAATGGCGGTAAAATGA
Organism: Psychrobacter sp. M9-54-1; assembly: GCF_016613355.1. Classification (NCBI taxonomy): domain Bacteria; kingdom Pseudomonadati; phylum Pseudomonadota; class Gammaproteobacteria; order Moraxellales; family Moraxellaceae; genus Psychrobacter; species Psychrobacter sp. M9-54-1. The sequence goes on from NZ_JADGFW010000012.1 coordinate 22,174, forward strand.
TTGAGGGTCAAAGAACCATGCTATGCCAGTCTTTATAAAGTCGTCTTTATAAAAACATCACTATAAAAACGTCGCTATAAAAAGTATTTAGATAAAGAGTTTGCCTATGTTAAAGCTTACCTTTTTGGGCACCTCAGCGGGCGTGCCAACCAAGCAGCGTAATGTCACCGCATTAGCTGTTGAGTCTCTTAATCCCTATGCCTCAAACATCCAAAACACGACTCAATCTAAAAAATCACGGCCTTGGGTGTTGGTTGACTGCGGCGAAGGCACACAGCAGCAGCTCTTACATACTAAGTTATCTCTACATCAGCTCCAAGCCATTTGCATCACTCATGTGCATGGCGATCATTGTTATGGTCTGCCGGGGTTGCTTGCGAGTGCGGCAATGTCAGGGCGCCGTGAGCCGTTAATCATCGTTGCGCCAAAAGCAATCGCCACGTTGCTTGAAGCGGTAACTTTGACGACAGAGCTATATTTTCCATTTGTTATTAACTTTATGGCGATAGAAGATTTGTTGTCTGAGCCAAATGATAAGCATAAAGGTAAAGTAACGATCAATTTAGACCACCAGCATCAGCTGGTTATAGATATTCATCCTTTATCACATCGCGTGGCCTCTTATGGCTTTGCCATTACCCAAACTATCAGCCGCCGTACGCTGAATACCGATAAATTGACAGCCGATGGTATTCCAGCGGGCGCGCTGTGGGGCAAGCTGCAGCAAGGCAAAGATGTCACAGCCGAGGATGGTCGCACACTTTATTCAGTCGATTACGTCGATAATAATAGTCAGCGCACAAAGGTTGTGGTGGCGGGCGATAACGATACGCCAGAGTGCCTAAGTGCTGCGGTAGTCGATGCCGATTTATTGGTACACGAAGCCACTTATACCCATGAGGTGTTAAATAAGTTTCAGGCAAAAAACCCAGACTTTGATCCGATGCACAGTAGCGCGCAATCGGTCGGTCAATTTGCCCAAGAAAACAGCGTTAAAAATTTAATTTTGACCCATTTTAGCGCGCGTTATCAAAGCTTTGATAATCCTCATAGTGATACGCCCAATATGGCGCATATCCGCTTGGATGCCCAAAGTGCTTATCAAGGCAATCTATGGTTAGCCGCTGACTTTGATCAATATATGGTAAATGGCGCAGCTGACTTAGTAAGCGCAGAAGAGGGGAGCCGCGTACAGTATCTAGGCTCTGCACGCGACCATCATTCATGACTTATAGTCATATTTAAGATTGATTGTCCTCAGCTGCTAATTGCATTTGTCCTATCCAGTAACGGCTAAATTGATAGGCCACACGCCCCGAGCGGCCACCGCGCTCTGATGCCCAGCGTAATGCTGCTGCTCTAATGTCGTCAGGTAGCGTATTATTTTCCTCTGCATGATGATTACTTTCTTTAACGTCACTCGCATTATCTAGCTTGCGGTTTGGCGAAAGTGATAAATAATGGCGCACGATGTGTAAATACGTGTTTTGATCCATCGGATGAAAGGACAGCCAAAGTCCAAAGCGATCAGACAAGGAGACCGTTTCATCAATGGTTTCATAAGGGTTGACCTCGTCAGTCTGACCGTTATAAATATTGACATTGTCTTTCATCAACTGCGGCAAAAGATGGCGACGATTACTGGTGGCATAGACGAGTAGCTTGTCTTGCTCGGAATCCAGTGCGCCGTCCAACACACTTTTTAGCGTTCGGTAACTCTCATCTTGACCGTTAAATGCCAAATCATCACAGTACACCACATAACGGCAACCACAGTCCGTCGGCAGCGCATTAATCGCAGCGCGTATCTTATCAAGCATCCGTAGGTCATCACGAGCGATTTCGATAATACGTAGCCCTTCGCTATGATAGGCTTGTAGCAGTGCCCGAATCAGTGATGACTTGCCAGCGCCGCGTGTGCCTGTCATCAGGACGTGATTGGCAGGATAGCCCTTTAAAAACTGGCGCGTGTTTTGTACCAATTTTGCCTTTTGCGTATCGATACCATGCAAGTCATCTAAACTTAAAAACAAATTCACTGCCAAAGGCTCCAGGTGCCCTTGTTGACCGCCAACCCAACGATAAGCCAGCTGGGCAGGATCAATCTCGATAGTTGGCGTGACCTGCTCTTGCAAATACTGCTCAAGTAAATTTAATACATGGTCGGGTAGGGCGTAATTCATAACAGGCGTAGTAGATTGGGGCATAATACATAGTCGCTTATAATTTAGTTACTTATAATCATAAAAATGGCAGATTGCCTATTACATCTATCAAGTACATACATCAAGGCAGCACTTATCATGAAAAATAGTGCCAGTAATCAAGCTGCAATTCAAGCAAAGCCAAAGCAAGACTTGGCAAAACAAACGTTGCAAACGGATGCGCAGCAAATTCTGCCTGTATTGACCATAGCATTCTTGGACTTGAAGTATAATAAGATAACACATCAGCGTATCAGTCAGCAGAGTGTCACTAATGTGCTTGAATATCAAGGTTTAACACGCGCCAAGCATCCCCAGTTTGGTGAGGCCATGATGAAATGGCAATTAAGTACCGATGCTCATCGATACGGATCTGATTTATCTTATGAGGCCGACGTTCTAAAATCTATCAATCAGTTCTCGAACCATCAGGGTAGGTTTTCTTCTATCGCGCCGCCGCTATTAGCCAGTCATCATTTACAGCTACAAGTATTAAATAACAGTCAAACACTCACCATTGTTGTTATGCCAAATTATGCCAACGGTAGTGTCGCGCGCTATTTAAAACAAAGGCTGACTGCCGAGCAAAAGCAGCAATTAATCGTTCAAGCCGCAAAGCTTATTGCCAATTTACATCACATAGGTTGGCTACACAATGATATTAAGCCGAGTAATATTTTGCTAGATGCTTTCGTGCCAAATCATGCAGATATTGGCGGTATCGTACCTAATTTATTATTGACTGATTTTGCTTTGGCAGAACCCATTAATAATGGTATTACTCAAATAAATAAGAAAAATAGTACAGAAAACAATGCTGGCACGCCCGCTTACCTTGCCCCTGAACGCTGGCAAGGACAGGGCGCAACGCTGCAAAGCGATATTTATGCGTTTGGGATAATGCTATATGAAATATTGGCAGGCGAGCGACCGTTTAAGATTGATAATCCGAGTGGTGCGCCGTTAAGAGAATGGACGACTCAGCATTGCCAACAGCCAATTGCAACATTGCCGTTGGAGTATAGTCGCTATCAACGTATTATCAATAAAGCGTTGGCGAAGAGAATGGAAAAACGTTATCAAAGTATGGAAGAAATCGTGCTGGATTTGAAAAGATTATAATCATCAATGCTAAATGCTAGACACAAAAAAACCTGCTAAAAAGCAGGCTTTAATATTTGGTCTAAGATGTACTATCGAAAAATGGTGGGGCTGGAGAGACTCGAACTCTCACACCTTGCGGCGCCAGAACCTAAATCTGGTGCGTCTACCAATTCCGCCACAGCCCCATTTTCGTTACTCTATCATCAAAGGCAGTTAAATTCAAATACCATCGAGATAGTTAACTGATTCGGTAGTGCGTCTCAGTGGTTGGCTATTATATAGAGTTTCAAAGGTTTGGCAACCCCTATTTGCGATTTTTTTTAATTATTTGAAAATTATTTTTGCTAAATCTCATAAATATTTGATATTGCTGGCTTTTATTTCAGAGACTGATGGCTTTAATTATTATTATTATTTTTCTCTGCTGCTGTCATCTCTAATTGCTGTAATTTGCGGGTCAAAGTATTGCGTCCCCAACCCAGTAAGTTGGCGGCAGCTATTTTTTTACCGCCGCTATGATTGAGAGCAGCTTGCAGTAACACACGCTCAAACTCGGGCGTTGCCGTTTGTAAAATATCGGTTTCACCCGTTTGCAGCGACTGCTTCGCCCATATAGCCAACGCTTGCTGCCAGCTTTGCTTGTCATGCGTTTGGGTCAATTGACTGTTCTGGCTGTTTTGCATGTTTTGATGCACGTGATATGCCGCATTGCTTTGTTGCTCTACATTAGGGGCAATATTGTCTAGCAGCTCTGGCGGCAAATCCTCAATCATAACGGTGTCGCCCGTGGTCATTACCGTCAGCCAAAGGCAAACGTTTTCAAGTTGACGAACATTACCGCGCCACGCAAAAGATTGCATCATCTGAAGCGTGGTAGGATGCAGCTGCTTTTCGGCGCTATTTAATTGTTTGGCGGCGCGCTGCATAAAGTAGTTTGCTAATGCAGGAATATCTTCAGGGCGCGTCCGTAAGGGCGGCAATGGCATACGAATCACATTAAGGCGATAAAATAAATCTTCACGAAATTTGCCTTGTTTGACCAATTCTTCTAAGTTTTGGTGGGTAGCGGCAATGATGCGTACATTGACTTTGACCGGCTGCTGTCCGCCGACGCGAAAAAACTCACCGTTGGCCAATACGCGCAGCAGACGCGTCTGGGTACTGTACGGCATATCGCCGATTTCGTCTAAAAATAGCGTGCCGCCGTCCGCTTGCTCAAAACGACCTTGCCGCGTCGTCGTTGCGCCAGTAAAAGCGCCTTTTTCGTGACCAAACAATTCAGACTCAATCAAGTCATGCGGAATAGCGGCCATATTCAACGCGATAAAAGGTTGCTGCGCCCTTGGAGAATGCGCATGAAGCGCGCCTGCCACCAGCTCTTTACCTGTGCCTGATTCACCAGTAATTAAAACGGTAATAGGAGAGTGTGCCAAGCGTCCAATCGCGCGAAATACCGTTTGCATCGCTTGTGATTGACCGATGATACCGCTCGGATTGTTATTAATATCGCTATCCGTTTGGTTTTTAGATTTAGGTTTAGATTTAAGTTCGATGGTCGTTTTGGTTTCATTTTTAGCTTTTTTGACAGTCTTTTGAGCAGGCTTAGTTGCATCATTTGTTATTTTCAAATTCGGCTGATAATTAATGGCCTTATAAATTGTGGCGACCGCCTCATCTAAATCAAAGGGTTTGGGCAGATATTCAAATGCACCAGTCTGATAGCTATTGATAGCAGAACTCAGGTCGGAATGGGCGGTCATAATGACAATCGGTAGCGTAGGGAAGTGCTGATGTACCCAATCACTAAATGACAGACCGTCCATCATTGGCATACGAATATCGGTCAATATCACATCTGGTAGCTGGTCGGCTGCTTCATGCTGTTGCAAGATATCGTTCAGGCGCGTCCACGCTGCTTGCGCTTGGGTAAAGCTAATAACCGTTAAGCCTGCCTCTTCAAAGGTATCTGCCAAGATCAAACGCAGCGCCGCATCATCATCGATAAGCCATAACGTTGCAGGAGTAGCAGCAGGATTATTACCCACAGTGACCATAGGAATTTGCTCATTGCTCGTAAGGTATTTTGTGTCATTATGCTGAATCATGGGTTTGGCCTAATAAGCAGTGAGAAATGGAAAATGAATATAAAATCCTAGCCTTAACGGTCAGCGCTTGGCTGAGAAAAAGGCAGGTAGAGGGTAAAGCTGGTTTGATTGTGCTGATAAGGACTTTTAAAACTGCTGTTAAAACCTTGGGCTTGCTTTGAGCTGACGTCAATCATACCATGATGGCGGCTGATGATATCTTGGACGATGGATAAACCTAGACCTGTACCAGCTGCGCGGTTGGTCACCATCGGGAAAAATATCTGACCGATTAATGCGTCGTCTATCCCTGAGCCGTTATCGGTAATGGTGATTTGCAAGACTTGTTTGTGCTGCAAGCTACCGATGGTATGCTGAAAAACAACTCGCGTTTGGATATGCAGCTTAGGTTGATAGTTATCATTAATATCAGAGTGTTTCTGCGCAATAGCTGATGGAAAGTTGCCAAACGTGGCTGGCGTATTTTGCTGCAGCGTTTGCTCAAACTCAGTCATCGATTCGCAAGCATTATTCATCAGGTTTAAAAGCACTTGGATTAATTGATCTTTATCCGCGCATAACTCAGGTAACGATAAATCATAATCACGTTGTAGCACCACGTCTGGATATTGATGAATGATTAAAGCCAAAACGTGCTCTAGCGGTTCATGGATATTGAGCATTTGCCAGTTTGGCAATTGATGAGAGCCAAGAAGCTGACCAATCAACTGGGTCAAACGATCGGTTTCTGAAATGATAATATCAGTATAACTCCGCAGCTTTGCCGCATTCTTTTTCAGGTTATTTTCATCCGTTACATTCAAATTTTCATTCACAATAGCAGAAAATTCATTAAACCTAATGAATTGCCGCTGTAATAATTGCGCCGCCCCGCGAATACCTGCCAATGGATTTTTAATTTCATGGGCGACCGAGCGTAACATATGACGGGCGACGCTATATTGCTGCTGCTGGCGCTGTTCTTCTGAAATACGACTTTGCCGGTCTTTGCCCCACATCTCTATAATAAAATAAGACTGCTGCTCATCGCTAACGGGCGTCACGCTATAATCCACAGATAACGTCAGTCCGCCGTTTAGCTGGGTGTGTATAAGGTGATCATGATCAATAAACGGCTGTTGATAGTGTTTTGCTTGACTAAAACGCTCCGTCAACGCGCAGGTCTTATCTTCTCGATTATTAATAATAAAACTGTCTTTTAACATGAATTCATCGGGCGCAAGCAGGGTCAAGATTGACTGGCCTCGCAAACGTCCGCTGCTAATAGCAAGCAGCTGCTCGGCTTGCGCATTTAGCCAGGTAACAGTCAGCGCGTCATCAACGCATAAAATAGCGGTAAATAAATGCTGTAATATAAACGTCGAATCTGGGTTCGGTTTGGCAATGGACAAATCAGCCGTCATGGATAATGCCTAAAATTAAGCGATACTGGGAATAATATTTAACCATAAATCAACACACTAGCGCGGCAAAACTGGCGATTATCACAAAAAAAACGTACAATGCGCACAGCCAATTTATCTCTAGCAAGGTCAGCCATGCCCAACACTTCTACCGAGTCGCTTAATACGACTGTTACCACCTCATCAGTTCCTACATCGCCAGCTTCTGCCTCAATAGCTTCTATGCCAAAAAACACTGCCACTATTTTTAATCCTGCAAAGCCAAATATAGCGCGAGAAAGCAGTCAGGCAGATGTCAGTCAAGCAAACACTAACCAGCCTTACCACCATAAAGCCAATCACAATCAAAACCGTAGTATTGAGCAAAGTAGCGATGCGACGTTAGCCAATTCAGCGACGATTGATGCGCCCGTGAACGCTGCGCCAAAGATTGGCTTTGTATCGCTTGGTTGTCCAAAGGCGCTGGTCGATAGTGAGCGCATTATCACCGAGCTTAGTCGTGACGGCTATCAAGTTGCCAGCGATTATGAAGGCGCAGACTTGGTTGTGGTTAATACTTGCGGTTTTATTGAGTCAGCCGTGCAAGAATCCTTGGACGCCATCGGTGAAGCGATTAGTAAAAACGGTAAAGTGATTGTCACCGGCTGCTTGGGTAAAGAGGCCGATAAAATCCGTGCCATGCACCCAGCTGTGCTATCGGTTACCGGTGCGCATGCTTATGATGAGGTAATTACTGCCGTCTCGCAACATGTGCCCAAACCCAAGCGCGATATAGATAGCAACTATGATCCAAAGATAGATCTGATTAATGAGGCGGGGATTAAATTAACCCCCAGTCATTATGCGTACCTTAAAATATCGGAAGGCTGTAACCATCGTTGTACTTTTTGCATCATTCCAAGCTTACGTGGCGATTTGGTTTCGCGGCCGATTGATAGCGTGATGAATGAAGCAATGGCGCTGAAAAATGCTGGCGTGAAAGAACTGCTGATTATCTCACAAGATACGTCTGCTTATGGGCTGGATTTAAAATATAAAACCAGCTTTTGGAATGGCATGCCGCTGAAGTCGAAATTTTATGACTTGTGCCAAGCGTTAAATGATTTGGGTATTTGGGTACGCCTGCACTATGTTTATCCCTATCCGCATGTCGATAAAGTGGTTGAACTGATGGGGGAGAAAAAACTACTGCCTTATCTTGATATTCCATTCCAACATGCTAGCCACAGTGTTTTAAAAGCCATGAAACGTCCGGCGCATAGCGAAAATACCTTGGCGCGTATCGAAGCGTGGCGTGAGATTTGCCCTGATATTGTCATTCGTTCAACCTTCGTCGTTGGTTTTCCAGGTGAGACAGAAGAAGATTTTCAGTGCTTGCTTGATTGGCTGGTCGAGGCGCGCCTTGATCGCGTCGGTGCTTTTACGTATTCAGAAGTCGAAGGTGCGGTCGCCAATGATTTGCCAAATCATGTACCTGAAGACGTTAAGCAAGAACGCTATGAGCGTTTGATGACACTACAGCAAGAGATTTCGGCACAAAAGCTGCAAGAAAAAGTCGGTAAAACCTTGATGGTATTGGTCGATGAGATTGATGATGAAGAAGGCATCGCGATTTGTCGTAGTTATGCTGATGCACCTGAGATTGACGGTCACGTCTATGTCGATGATATCACCGCGCAAGTCAAAGTTGGACAGTTCCTAACCGTCACGATCGATGACGCCAGCGAATATGATTTGTTTGCCAGTTATAAAGGTTAGAGAGCCACAACGATAACCGAGTGAAAGTTGCCCAATCGTGGGCAGTTTTTGCTACAATTAGCGCAATTTGGCTTTTTACCTATTTGACATCGTTTTTGGCGCTTATTATGCCATTTAGGATAATTTGAAAGGGTAAGCTAAAGTCCAATGCAATTTGTGTTTTACCGCTTATTTTCATTATAATTTCATGCTAACAAGGTGACCTCATGTCTGACAAAAACCCGCGTTACTCTCGTATCTTGCTAAAACTTTCTGGTGAAGCCTTAGCTGGTGGCAAAGAGATGGGGATTGATACCGAAGTGCTCGATAAGATGAGCTTGTCTATCGCCCACTTACGCGGACTTGGAGTACAAGTCGGTATCGTCGTCGGCGGTGGTAACTTGTATCGCGGTGCCCAGTTGCAACAAGAAGGCTTGGTCGGCCGTGTCACTGGTGACCAAATGGGTATGCTAGCCACTGTGATGAATGGTCTGGCCATGCGTGATGCCCTCGAGCGCCGTAATATTAAAACGCGTTTGATGTCAGCATTGCCAATTGGCGAAGTCACTGAAAGCTATAGTAGCCGTAATGCCATTCGTTATCTTAAAAATGGCGAAGTGTGTATTTTTGTCGCGGGCACGGGCAATCCGTTCTTTACCACTGATACCGCCGCTTGCCTGCGTGGTATCGAAATCGAGGCGGGCTTAATTTTAAAAGCCACCAAAGTAGATGGCGTTTACGATAAAGACCCAAGCCTCCATGCGGATGCCAAAAAATATGACGGTTTAACCTTTGATGAAGTGCTCGAGCAAAAACTTGGCGTCATGGATTTAACAGCGATTGCTTTATGCCGTGAACACAACGTCCCATTGCAAGTATTTGATATGACCAAGCCTAATGCCTTATTAAACGTCATTATGGGCGAAAATGAAGGCACGCGCGTTTATCATTAAACGCTCACTTTATTTATAGATGACTAAATGATTATATGAATAAAAATCATTGATGTTGTAAGCATCAATCGTTGCATAGGATTTATACCTAACAGCTTTATACCTAACAATAATGAGTGATTTATCGACAGCGATAAATAAGGATACATAATGATTAAAGAGATTAAGCAAGACGGCGAAGCACGCATGCAAAAAACCTTGGAAGCGCTTGAGACGACTTTTAGCAAAGTACGTACGGGCCGCGCGCACCCAGGTATGTTATCTGGCGTGATGGTTAGCTACTATGGTGCCGATACGCCATTGAATCAAGTTGCCAGCGTCAACGTCGAAGATTCACGCACGTTACTGGTACAGCCATTTGAGCGTAGCATGGTGCAAGCGATTGATAAAGCCATTCGCGAAGCAGATCTGGGCTTAAACCCGATGACCGCTGACGTTATTCGTGTACCGATGCCAGCGTTGACCGAAGACACACGCCGCGATATGCAAAAACTTGCGCGTAGTGAAGCAGAAAATAGCCGTGTGTCTATCCGTAATATCCGCCGCGATATGATGAATGACATTAAAGAGTTGGCAAAAGAAAAAGAAATCTCAGAAGATGACGAGCGCCGCGCCAGCGATGATATTCAAAAAATCACTGACAAATATATTGAAACCATTGATAGCCGCTTGAGCAAAAAAGAAAGCGACTTGATGGAAGTATAAGCGGCTGTCTTTTCTTGTTAATTAAAGACAGCAGCAGTATCTTTTCTCTAAAAACAGTCAATATTATATGCATGTTGACTGTTTATTGCCGTATGAGAAATTAAGCCATTGTTAAGTAATTGTTCTGTTAAAAACTCTTTATGAAAGCGTTTTCTGCTGAATTTAGGTTTTTAATAAGCCATTTTCTAAATGCGCAATATTTTTCTTAACAGGCGATAATTCGCGTCACATTACTTTACCCAAACCACAAGCAAGTCAGCCTATGTCTATTTCAGATAATTCATCTCCCGCGCTTCTCCCGCGGCATATTGCCGTCATCATGGATGGCAATAACCGCTACGGTAAAATCCATCAGTTAGGCAAAGGTCAGGGGCATATCGCTGGCAAAGATGCGCTAGATCCCATTGTCGAATATTGCGTTAGCACGGGCATTGAAGTGCTAACCGTCTTTGCCTTCTCTAGTGAGAATTGGCAACGTCCACCGAGCGAGGTGGCTTTGCTGATGCATTTGCTAAGCTTAACGATTAATGAGCAATTGCCGCGCATGCAAAAATATCGCATTCGCTTGCGTTTTATTGGTGATCGCAGTCAGCTTAGTGAAGAGTTGCAAGTATTGATGTTAGATGCCGAGGCAAAAACCGCTGACTTTGAAGCGATGACCTTGGTAATCGCTATTAGCTACGGTGGTCAGTGGGATATTGCCCATGCTGCTAAGCAGTTGGCGCAGCGAGTCGAAGCGGGCAAGTTGCGCGCAGAAGTCATCGATAAAGAGATGCTTGGCGGATATGTGCAATTAGCAGATGCGCCTGCGGTTGATATGTTGATACGCACGGGCGGCGAATACCGTTTGTCAAACTTCTTATTATGGCAATCTGCTTATGCCGAATTGTTCTTTACCCAAACCCTGTGGCCCGATTTTAAAGTCGCAGAGCTTGCAGCGATGATAGCAGAGTTTGCTCAGCGCCAACGCCGCTTTGGCAAAACCAGCGAACAAGTAGTGATAGAGCAGCAGAGTCCTTAAAATAATTTTAGCTAATAAGCGCTGTAGAAATAATTGCTTAAATCGTCCGCGAGGTTTGAATTACACTTGTTTGGTCTGTAATAAGCTGCTTTAATTGGCGTTAATCCTGTTTAATGGGCTATTATAGAGCGCTGTTATGCTAGATTTTGACCAAACATTTTTCGTTATATAAGGCTCGATAAGTATGTGGCAACGAATTAAGACGGCAATTGTTCTCGTTATTATCGTTGGTATTGCAATGTTTGCGAGCCAAACGCCTATTTTATTTGCACCGCTGCTAGCGATTGGTGTCATTATCGCTGCCCACGAGTGGACCAAACTGATGCCAAAATGGCAGCAGCCTGCGTTGTTTGTGTTGTTGGTTTTGGCGCTGACCATCGTCTCGCTGATGTTTAAAGTCACCTGGCTGTTTTGGTGGGTGGCATCACTAGTTATCTGGCTGATGGCCCTGTCTTGGGTTCGAGTCTTTCCTAGTCATACCAACTGGTACGGTAAAAAACTGGCTTGGATGGGCGCTATTATATTAACCGCTGCCATTACCGCTATGTTCTATTTATGGCAACTGTCTGCATGGTGGCTGCTGTATGTATTTTTATTGGTTTGGTGTGCCGATAGTGGCGCTTACTTTGTTGGGCGTAAGCTCGGTCGCCGTAAGATGGCGCCAAACGTCTCCCCCAATAAAAGCATGGAAGGCCTAGCAGGCGGCTTGGTCACAGGTTTGCTTGTGGTCATCGTCATTAGTGTCTTTAAACTACAGTTGACTGGTCTACCGTTAGTCGCCTTTGTAGCATTGTCAGCACTGACGATTTTGGGTTCTGTACTCGGCGATTTATTTGAGTCGATGCTCAAGCGCCGCGCTGACGTCAAAGACTCTGGCACCATTTTGCCAGGGCATGGCGGGGTACTTGACCGCATTGATTCGTTATTATCTGCTACTCCGATATTTGCGCTTGGCTTTTGGGCGCTACAGCAGCTTGGTCTAATTGTCGTATAACAATAAGTAGTCCAAAAATAAAAAGCTATCAGGCTAAAGATATAAAATAGGTAGGGCTTACGTATTTGGTAGCGACTAGGCTGCCTCTTATTAGGTTTTATACCTTATATTTATTGTCTTTATTTCTCATTTAATTTCACCGTATTATAGGCATAGATGGTTATGACCCAACGCATCGCCGTACTAGGCGCGACAGGCTCGATAGGCGATAGCACGTTAGCAATTTTGGCGGCACAACCACAGAACTACGACGTTTATGCCTTATCAGGCTACCACCGTTTAGATAAATTATTCGCGCTTTGCCAACAGTTTTTGCCAAAACGCGTCAGTGTGCCGACAGCAGCGGTCGATGATTTCGCTCAGCGTCTTAGTGCCGCTGGTTTAAATATCGACGTGGTCGGCAGTGCTTCAGGGTTGGTCGATATTGCGACTGATCCGCAAACCGATACCGTCGTCGCTGCTATCGTAGGCGCAGCCGGTCTGCCTTCTACTTTGGCAGCAGCGCGTGCAGGCAAGCGTATTTTATTGGCGAATAAAGAAGCATTGGTCATGGCAGGGAAGGTGATGATTAATGCGGTTAAAACGCATCACGCGACTTTGTTGCCTTTAGATTCAGAACACAATGCGATTTTCCAGTGTTTACCCTTTGCGATTCAACAAGACAGTAGCCAAATTCATCAGCCAAACCATGGCGTTCGTAAGCTATGGTTGACCGCGTCTGGCGGGCCTTTTTTACAGAAATCGTTTGCGCAAATGCAGCAAGCAAGCATTGCTGAAGCGGTTAAACATCCCAATTGGTCAATGGGACAAAAGATATCGGTTGACTCAGCAACGATGATGAATAAAGGGCTTGAGCTCATCGAAGCTTGTCATTTATTTGATTTGAGTGAGGATAAGATAAATGTGGTGATTCATCCACAAAGTATCATTCACTCAATGGTAGAATATAGTGATGGTAGCTTTTTGGCGCAGCTTGGCAGCCCTGATATGAAAACGCCTATTGCCCATGCACTTAGTTACCCTGACCGTATCGATAGCGGCTCGCAGCCATTAGATTTATTTGCGTTAAGCGGTTTAGGGTTTATTGAACCTGATTTGCAAAAATTTGCCTGTTTGCGCTTGGCAAGGCAAGCGATGCAAGCGGGTACGCAGGCCACGATTGTACTAAATGCGGCCAATGAGATTGCAGTTGCCGCATTTTTAAATGGGCAGATTCGTCTGACTGATATTGCCGATATTAATGCGCAAGCACTAGATGAGATACAAGTAGCGGTATTAAATGAGACTGCCGATATCGAAGATATTTTAGCGATTGATCAAATAGCGCGTCAGCATACTGATACGTTAGTAGCAAAGTTGGCATGAATCTATAGAAGTTCAGTCATTTGATAAACGATGTTAAAAGAGCATATTGAGAAAAGATCATGACGTTTTTATTAACGCTACTTGCGGCAATATTTGTCTTAGGTCCACTCATCGCCTTACATGAGTGGGGTCATTACATCGTGGCGCGTCTGTGCGGCGTTAAAGTACTGACGTACTCTATTGGCTTTGGTCCGAAACTCTTTGGTTGGACCAGTAAAAAAAGCGGCATTGATTATCGTATCTCGGCACTGCCGCTTGGTGGCTACGTCAAAATGCTTGATGAGCGTGAAGGTGAGGTAGCAGCAGACGAGCTACATCTAGCGTTTAATCGTCAGCATCCGCTCAAAAAGATTGCGGTGGTTGCCGCAGGTCCTATCATGAATTTTGTCATCGCTATTGCATTATTTTGGGTGTTATTTATGACCCCATCAGAGCAATTGGCAACAAAGATAGGGCAAGTGCTGCCCGATACCCCAGCAGCGATGGCACAGTTACCTGTGGGCGATAAAATTGTCGCTATTGATGGTCATGAGGTGCAGACGTGGGAAGGTATTAACTATCGCCTTGCTGGGCGTATGGGTGAGACGGACAATGTCAGTGTCACCTTACAATCTGATGCAAAAGGTAGTAACACCACCAAAACCTATCAAGCACCGATTAAAGAGTTTATGCAAGGCGATGCCCAAGGCAAAGATGCGTTATCAAGCTTCGGCATGATACCGTGGCAACCAAACATCCCACCAATCGTTGGCAATTTAACGCCCGATGGCGCTGCCAGCCGTCAAGGCCTACAGGTTGGTGACCGCATTACGGCTATTAATGGTAAAGAGATTACCGACTGGATTAGCGCCACGCGTATCATTCGCGACAATCCTGAAACTTTGCTTAATTTCACTGTATTGCGTGATGGCAAACAAGTTCAGTTATCCATCATGCCGCAAGGTAAAAAAGACAATTTAGGTAACGATTACGGGCAAATTGGTGCTATGGTGGCAGAGTCTGAAATTGTCATTCCTGACGCCTACAAAACCACGGTTGTCTACGGCCCTGGTGAGTCATTGATTAAGTCGTTTGAGAAAACGGAGCAGTTAGCCGTCATGACGGTCAGCTCAATGGGCAAGATGCTGTCTGGTATGATAGGTTTGGAGAATTTATCAGGTCCGATTACCATTGCGAAAGTCGCTAAACAAAGCTTTGATATTAGCTGGCAGATGGTGTTATCGACAGCAGCGTTGATCAGTTTGAGCCTTGCAGTCTTGAATCTTTTGCCCATTCCAGTATTAGATGGTGGACATATTGTCTACTATCTTATTGAGCTGATACGCGGTAAACCTCTGTCTGAAGGCGTGCAAATGGTCGGTCTAAATATCGGTTTACTCTTGCTGGCAGGTTTCATGGTGTTAGCAATTGGTAATGATATCAGTCGGCTATTTTGATAAATAATGCGGCGGTTTATTAACTAAAGCATGATGGTTTAATGCTTGCATGCTGCTACAGCGCAGGCAGTTCATGTAATACGGCGCTTGTTTTCTATTACCGCTACTGTACTAATTTTATTTTTTAGTTTATTTTATGATGCGTTTTATATAAAGTGTCCTGAGTCTGCCGTGCTGAAGTTTTTCGACTTTATGCGAAATGGGCTAGACAACACGTGCTTTTTACCTTAACTTAAGCAAGTTTTTTATTGACGGATAGTGTTTATGCGTACGCCTTTATTTATGAGCGCGGCTGGGTTGCCGTTAGTTGTAGCAATGATGAGTATGCCGGTGCAGGCTGCAGAATTTGTGGTCACTGATATCGGCTTTAATGGTCTACAACGCCTAACTCCTGATAGTCTCTATCCAGTTTTGCCGATTTCGGTGGGTGATACGGTTAATGATAGTCGTTTGGCCGCCAGTATTAAGGCACTATATGCGACTGAAAACTTCGCTGATATTCAAAGTCGTGTCGAAGGCGGCAAGTTGCGCTTTGATGTCGTCGAGCGTCCTATCATCGCTGAAGTCAACTTTGAAGGCAATAAACTTATCCCAAAAGAAGGGCTTGAGCAAGGGCTTGGTAACGCCGGTTTGTCTGTGGGTGATGTGCTAAAGCAAGCGACCTTGCAAGGTGTTGCCAACGAGCTACAACAGCAATATATTAGTCAAGGTTATTACAATAGCAATATCGAAGTCGATCAGACATTATTAGATGGTAATCGCGTCAAGCTTGATGTGCGCTTTATCGAAGGTAAACCCGCCAAAGTCGTCGATATCAATATCATTGGTAATAAGCACTTTAGTGATGAGCAGATTAAAGACGTTTTTGCGGTAAAAGAGTCGTCGTGGACGCGCCTATTATCTAAGTCTGATCGCTATGCTAAAGAAAAGCTGGCGGCCAGTTTAGAAAATTTAAAAGCACTTTATCAAAACGATGGTTATGTACGTTTTTCTGTCGATAATGCGGTTCTTAATATTAGCGAAGATAAAAGCAATGTGTTTATCGAAGTCAGTCTTAGCGAAGGCGAGCAGTATCAATTTGGCGAGGTGAACTTCTTAGGTAAACCAACCTTTGATAACGCTGAGCTAAAAGAGCTGGTCACGTTTGCGCCCGATGAAAAATATTCACAAGCCAAACTGGATGCGACCACTGCTGCACTGAAGAGCCGTTATGGTAATGAAGGATATTATCTCGCACAAATCAGACCAGTACCGCGTATCAATGATGAGACCAAAGTGGTCGATATTGACTATTATATCGATCCTGCGCGTCCTATTTATGTGCGCCGTATCAACTTTACGGGTAACTTAAAAACCCAAGATGAAGTGCTGCGCCGTGAAATGCGTCAGTTAGAAGGTACACTAGCCTCTAATGATAAAATTCAGCTGTCGCGTACACGCTTGATGCGTACCGGTTTCTTTAAAGCGGTCAACGTTGATGTGAAGCCTGTGCCAAACCAGCCAGACCAAGTTGATGTCAACTATACGGTCGAAGAGCAGCCTTCTGGCAGCTCAACGATTGCTGCTGGTTACTCGCAAAGTGGCGGTGTGACTTTCCAGTTGGATTTAACCCAAAATAACTTTATGGGTACGGGTAACCGCGTGAAAGCAGCGCTATCACGTTCTGAAACGCGCGATTCTTACAGCTTAGGTTATACCGATCCGTACTTTACTGAAAACGGTGTGTCGCAAGGTGTCAGCGCATATTATCGCGAAACCAAATACGACGACAGAAACGTTAGTAACTATGTCACTGATGCTTACGGTGCCACGCTAAACTACAGCTATCCTGTTGATGAAACCAAACGTGTGAGCGCAGGTTTAAACGTTGATAAGACAACTGTACGCGGTGGTAGCCGTCTTGGTGTTTCAAACGTGCAGCAGATTATTGATGGTGGTGGTTCATTCGAAAAATTTATCAATGATGATAATGAGTTCTCGGGTCGCACCGGCTTTAAAAACGATTATCAGACCTACAACTTATTACTAGGCTGGGATTACAGTACGCTAGATCGCCCCGTATTCCCAAACAAGGGCATGAGCCATACCGTCGATGCAACCATTGGTTTTGGCGATGAAAGTTATCAAAAACTTGTTTATCGTGGCAATATCTACTATCCGATTTATAAAGATTGGGTTGCCCGCGGTTATACCAAGCTTGGCTACGGTAATGACTTGCCATTTTATGAAAACTTCTACGCCGGTGGTTATGGGTCAGTACGTGGTTACGAAGCTTCAACGCTAGGACCTAAATCGCAAAGCTACTATGATGCGGTCAGTGATAAACCGGGCTCGTTAAAACCAGAAGAGATCGGCGGTAATGCGTTGGTTAGCTTTGGTACTGAACTAATTCTACCGATGCCATTTAAAGGCGATTGGGCAGACCAAGTACGTCCAGTACTGTTTGCCGAAGGTGGTCAAGTATTTGATACCACAGATAAAGAGGACCGCACTTTTATTGATCCTGTTAGTGGTGACGATACGGGTGTTCCATTATTAACCCAAGATAATAAATTCCGCTTTAGTGCGGGTTTAGGTGTCACTTGGTATACGCCAATTGGTCCGATCTCGCTCAGTTATGCTGTGCCTATCGGTGACAAAGAAGGCGATGAGACTGAAAAAGTTCAGTTCCAAATCGGTAATACTTTTTAGTACCACAAAGTTAAATGCAGCGATTTAATTGCTCTTGTTTATTTATGCAGCTAAGTAAACTAGTCTGCAGTTGAAATTTAATAGGTCGCCAAGCTGATATCTCAACTTGGCGACTCACTTATTCATACCCATACTAATTTTAATTATACCAATAGCAACTATGATAACGATTGAGCAACTTATCACGCGGATTGAGCAGCGTCAGCCTATTCTTAACAAAGATGACCTTAGCGCTGAGCAGTTGTGTCTAAAATTAGAGGGTATCGGTAATTTGACCACCGCCAATTCGCAGCAATTAAGCTTTTTGGCCAATCCGCATTATTTGCCTAGTCTGGCAACCAGTCAGGCTGGAGCTGTGCTGACCACCTCAGACCATCAAAGCAAAGTTGCACAGAATACGGTTGCCTTAATCGTTGCGGCGCCTTATTTGGCTTATGCCAGTGCCAGTCAACTATTTGCCTGTACGTCCTTGTTTAAAGGTATTCATCCGAGTGCTGTGATAGCGGAAAGCGCTGTTATTGGCAACCAAGTGACTGTTGGGCCTTTTTGTATGATTGGCGAAGGGGTACAAATTGGTGATCGCAGTGTGCTCGATGCGCACGTGGTCATTGAAGCGAACAGCAGTATTGGTACCGATTGTGTGCTCAAATCACAAGTGGTCATCGGGCATGATTGTGTGCTTGGCAATCGTGTAAGATTGCATGCTGGCGTTAGCATAGGGTCAGAAGGCTTCGGCTTTGCGCCTACGAGTAATCCTAGTGTTACCGGCTGGGAGCGTATTGCTCAATTAGGACGCGTGGTAATTGGCGATGATGTACGTATAGGTAGCCAAACCTGTATCGATCGTGGTGCAATTGACGATACGGTGATTGGCAATCATGTTATTATTGACAATCTTGTACAAGTTGCCCATAACGTCCGTATTGGCGATGGTACTGCCATCGCGGCGCAAACTGGTATCGCGGGTAGTACCACTATCGGTAAGCGTTGCATTATCGGCGGTGCTGTTGGCATTACTGGTCATATTGAGATTGCGGATGATGTTACCTTATCTGGCATGACTATGGTGACCAAATCCATTACCAAGGCTGGTTCATACTCCTCTGGTACAGCGGCCATGCCAACCGCCAATTGGCGCCGTGCGGCGGTACGCTTTCGTCAGCTTGGTCGCGATTAGTCTAGCGCGGTTAATACATAACTCAACAACATATCCAATTTATTTATAAAATTTAAAAACACAGCAATGCTTAAACACAAAGCACTGCTTAGTATATAGCAAGGAAGCGCGATTATGAGCACAATTGATATTGATAGACCAAGTGATGAAGACATCAAAAGCTTAGCAGAACAAGGCTTAACACTGCCATTAACCTATCATACATTGAAGCATTATCTGCCGCATCGTTATCCGTTTTTGCTGGTAGATAAAGTCATATCGTGCAGCCCTGGCGAATGCATTACAGCGATCAAAAACGTGACCATTAATGAAGAGTTTTTCAATGGACACTTTCCCGATCAGCCCATCATGCCGGGTGTATTGATGGTGGAGTCGATGGCGCAAGTATCGGGCGTCCTTGGGTTTATCAGTGCCGGATTGACGGCAGAAGATGGTTATTTGTATTTGTTTGCAGGGGTGGATAAAGTGCGCTTTAAACGCCGTGTTATCCCTGGTGACCAGCTGATTATCCGTGCAAAAACCGTGATGCAAAAGCAGGGTATCTATAAGTTTGATTGTACCGTCCATGTCGAAGATGAGCTTGCTGCTAGTGCTCAAATTATGATTGCCCGTCAGGGACAATAAAATACGATGAACGCTAACGTATGGCAAGTTTATAAGATTGGCTAAATCTTTCGCCTTTAGATAATTGTTAGTAGAAATCTAGAAATTTATCTCGGTATTTTACCTAGATTGCCATTTTTAAACACCACTGTGCTTTTGGGCGTCGTTGTCTTTTTAACCAGTTTTAACCAAAACCAGTATCAGGTTGATTATTTACCCTAAGCTTGCTTTACTTGTTTTACCATTTATTCGCATCAGATGATACAAAGGTCCATATTATGAGTCAGATTCATCCAACAGCACTCATCTCACCGTCCGCTAACATTGATGAGACTGCCATCATTGGTCCTTATTGTATTGTCGGTGATGAAGTTTCTATTGGTGCCCATACGGTTTTGCATCGGCACGTGGTCGTAGCAAGACTGACGCGTATTGGGCAGTACAATCAGTTCTATCAATTCGCCAGTATCGGCGAAGACCCGCAGGATTTGAAATACGCGGGTGAACGTACGTGGCTTGAGATTGGCGATCATAATACCATTCGCGAGGCGTGTAGCTTGCACCGTGGCACTGAGCAAGACGGCGGCTTAACGAAGATTGGCAGTCACAATCTTTTGATGGTCAATACCCATGTGGCCCATGATTGTTTAATCGGCGACCATAATGTATTGGCTAATAATGTCGGGGTGGCAGGGCATGTGACTATCGGTAATCATACGATTATTGGCGGCAACTCAGGTATTCATCAGTTTTGTACCATTGATGATTACAGTTTGGTTGGCGGCGCCAGCCTAATTTTAAAAGACGTCGCTGCTTTTACCATGGTTTCAGGTAATCCTGCTAAAGCCCACGGGCTAAATGTTGAAGGTATGCGCCGTAAAGACTGGTCTAAAGAGACGATTGATGTATTGCGCCAAGCGTATCGTGTTATCTACCGATCAGGTCTAACAACGGCTCAAGCGCTTGAGATTTTAAAAACAGAACTATTACCAACAGAGCCAAAAATCGCCCTGCTAATAGATTCGCTACAAAAAAGCCGCCGAGGCGTGGTACGGTAAACATAGTTTTAGTAATTATAAAAGTAGCATAATAGCAAGATTTTGCATCTAGCATAGTTTGACAAATTATCTCGATAAATATAAAAAGCCATAACTAATAGTTATGGCTTTTTATATTTATCGCTACTTGACTTTTTTGGTCGCTTAGCAGAAACTGGGCGTTTACGATATTGTAAACAATTCTTTCATAATGTTGCTAAGCGCGTCACATTGACAAGCTGGTTAAATGAGTCTCAGTCATTAAGAGCGATTTATGATAATCAAGGAAGATTATAAGCAACAGTAATTGAAGCACGAGGAAGGCAAAATGGCTATTAATAAACAAGAACATGCTCAGTGGAGCTCAAGTTTTGGCTTCGTACTAGCAGCAGTAGGATCGGCAGTTGGTTTAGGAAATATTTGGAAGTTCCCTTATATGGTTGGGGAGAGTGGTGGTTCCGCTTTTGTTATCGCCTATTTATTTTGTCTTGCTCTGATTGGTTTTCCAATTTTGGTTGCAGAATGGCTGATTGGTCGCCGTGGGCAAAAAAACCCTATCAATACGTTTTCTGATGTCGCCGCAAGCGAAGGTAAATCACGCAGTTGGGGTATTGTCGGTGCGACTGGTATTTTAGGTGGCTTTTTAATCTTATCGTTTTATAGTGTCATCGGTGGCTGGGCGCTTAACTACATCACCAAAGTTGGCTCAGGCAGCTTTGCCGGACAAGACAGTGACTCTGTAGCGGCAACCTTTGATGCGATGTTGGCGTCAGCTGGCACCTTGACAATTTGGCATACGGTTTTCATGGCAATCACCGCTTTAATCGTCGGTGTTGGTGTCACGAAAGGTATTGAAAACACTGCCAAAGTGCTTATGCCTTTACTGGGTGTGATTTTATTCGTGATTGTTGGTTACAACGTCATGAATGGCGGTTTTGGCCAAGCGGTGAACTACCTGTTTGCGCCAGACCTTAGTAAGTTAAATGGCGATGTGATGCTAGCGGCGCTTGGTCATGCTTTCTTTACCTTATCTATCGGTATGGGCATCATGGTGGCTTATGGCTCTTATTTGGGTCGTGATGTCAATCTATTAAGCACGGCGCGTACCGTTGTTATTCTAGACACTGTCATTGCTTTAGCGGCTGGTTTGGCTATTTTCCCAATTATCTTTAATAATGGTCTTGATCCTGCTTCAGGTCCTGGTCTTATCTTTGTCAGTTTGCCAATTGCTTTTGGTAGCATGGGCGCCGGTGCCATCATTGGTACGTTGTTCTTCTTATTGATTACCTTTGCCGCTGTGACTTCTTCAATCTCATTACTTGAGCCAACGGTTGAGCTGTTAGAAGAGCGTACGCCAATGAGCCGTACCGTATCGACCATCGTCGCCAGTATCGCGGTTTGGTTATTAGGTATCGCAGCTTTGTTGTCATTCAATCTATGGAGTGACTTTACCATCATGGGTAATGGTATTTTTGATGCACTGGACAAATTAACCAGTAAATTCATGTTACCTTTAACCGGTCTTGCCGCGATTATCTTTGTCGGTTGGAAAATGGATCAACGTAGCATTCAGCAAGAGCTTGGATTGTCTAATGGTACCTGGCAATTATGGCAAATCATTGCTAAATTCGTCGCGCCGATTGCTGTACTGATTGTTTTTGTGACCACATTAATGAGCTGATAGATTGCCTATTACTTATTAATATTTTAGGTAATAAAAATTCTAGCTAAACAAAAAGGGCTTAAGATTAATCTTAAGCCCTTTTCCATTTTAACGCCTTTAGCTTAAAGCAGCTTACGCAGATAAAATAACTCTAAAAATGGTTAACGTAAATTGAGTTCAGGAACGCTTTGACCGCGTTTGCTATAAAACTCATTTACAAACTCATCAAACTTATCTTGTTCAATCGCGTCTCTGATACCTTGCATCAAACGCTGATAGTAACGCAAGTTATGAATGGTCGCTAGCTGCGCTCCTAACATCTCTTTACATTTATTGAGATGTGATAAGTAAGCACGGCTAAAGTTTTGGCAGGTATAGCAGTCACATTCAGGGTCTAATGGCCCTTCATCAGTGCGATACTGGCTATTACGTATGCGTATAATGCCGGCATTCTCAGCGTCACCGGTGACAAAGTAATGACCATTACGGGCGTTGCGAGTCGGCATCACGCAGTCAAACATATCGACGCCGCGGCGTACCCCTTCAACGAGGTCTTCAGGCTTACCAACGCCCATCAAATAGCGCGGCTTGTCAGCAGGCATATCGTCGGCGATATAATCTAGGACGTCTATCATTTCTTCTTTTGGCTCGCCAACCGACAAACCGCCGATGGCATAACCATCAAAGCCAATCTCAAGCAGACCTTCGAGTGATTGCTGACGCAAATCGGCATACATACTGCCTTGGATAATGCCAAATAAGGCATTGGTGCTGCCAAGCTTCTTATGCTCATCGACACAGCGCTGGCCCCAGCGTAGTGACAACTCTAAAGATTTTTTGGCTTCTTCATGAGTGGCAGGATAGGGCGTGCACTCATCGAACTGCATCACGATGTCTGAGTTTAAGCTATATTGAATTTGCATCGATTTTTCTGGCGATAAAAATACTTTTGCGCCATCGATAGGCGATTTAAAAGTCACGCCTTCTTCGGTGATTTTACGCATGGCCCCAAGACTGAATACTTGGAAACCACCCGAATCGGTGAGAATTGGCTTATCCCAATGCATGAATTTATGCAGACCACCAAATTTATCAATGATATCAGTGCCCGGACGCAGCCATAAATGGAAAGTATTGCCCAAGATAATATCAGCGCCAATCGCTTCGATATCACGTGGCAGCATGCCTTTTACGGTACCATAAGTACCCACTGGCATAAAAGCAGGCGTTTGCACATCGCCATGATTGAGATGAACCGTACCACGGCGTGCGCGCGTGATACCGCTGGCCGTTTTGTGTAAAAAAAATTGCATAAGATAACCGCTATTTAAGCTGTGAAAATGGCGCTGATTATAACATTGTTAAGCATTTTTTTGGACATGGATATTTAAGCGGCTGACAATTGGTTTAGAGAAGGAGAGCGTTTATAAAATAGCCTAAGCATGCCAACAATTAAACGGGACATTAATCACTTATTAATTGGCATGCTATAACCAAAAAATACAGACATTCTTGCCAAGTCATTGCTAAATTAGAAGAGTAGCTACTATAAATCAAATAAATGTTAAGTGCTAAATGTATATAGCGGAGAGAGGATATGGATAAAGCAATTTATTTGTCATCGATTCGCTTGCTATTGAATAATGACTTATCAAATAAAGCCCTATTAAATGGACTGTTATTAACGAGCGCATTATTACTATCAGGAGCAGCTATGGCAACCGAAGAGCCAAAATATACTGTACTAAAACAGACTGAAGACTTTGAGCTGCGTCGTTACGATGAGCAGTTAATGGCACAGACTTGGGTAACGGGCGATCAAGATGCCGCCATCCGTGCAGGATTTAAGATTCTAGCAGATTATATCTTTGGCAATAATAGCGCCGCAAATGGCAAGATTCGTAAAATTAGTATGACTGCGCCAGTAACAATGCAACCTGAAACTAAAAAAGGGAGCGGTAAGTCACAGAAAATTGCCATGACTGCGCCAGTCAGCATTTAACAAACTAAAGATAAATGGCGCGTGCAATTTACCATGCCAAGCCAATATACGCTGCAAACGCTGCCAAAACCTAATAATCCGAATATCGAAATTGTAGAAATACCGGTGCAAACTTATGGTGTTATTAACTTTTCAGGATTGGCTGGTGCTGAAAAAGTCGCGGCGAAAACTAAAGAGCTACAATCTTGGATGCAAGGGCAAAATTTAACCATCATAGGTAAGTCTGAGCTGGCGCGTTATAACCCACCTTGGACGCTGCCATTTATGCGCCGCAATGAAATAATGATTGCTTATCAGTCTAAATGATTCTTTATTGACAAAAATGACGCCAATAAAAAAGACAGCAAGCGCTGTCTTTTTTATTGGTGATTAAATAAGATTAGCTGTTTTGCTCACGGATGATATTTAGCATACGGCGTAATGGCTCTGCTGCGCCCCATAATAGCTGGTCGCCAACGGTGAAGGCGCCGAGATACTCAGGACCCATATTAAGCTTACGTAGGCGTCCTAGCGCCACTGTCAAAGTGCCAGTCACTGCTACCGGTGTTAAGCGGTTGATAGCAGCCTCTTTGGTATCTTCAACCACATCTAACCACTGATTACCGCTGTTTTTCAATGCCACTTCGATTTCTTCTAGCGGGATGTCTTTTTTAAGTTTAATCGTTAAGCCTTGAGCGTGACAACGCATAGCGCCAACGCGGACACACATACCGTCAATGGCAATTTTATCGGCTTCAGAATTGCCAAGGATTTTATTGGTTTCAACGCCACCTTTCCATTCTTCGCGCGATTGTTTGTTTTCTAACTGCGAATCGATATAAGGAATCAAACTGCCTGCTAGTGGCACGCCAAAGTATTGCTTAGGAAAGTCGTCTGAGCGCTGCGTTTGGGCGATTTTTTTATCGATCTCAAGAATAGCGCTGGCAGGGTCGGCAAGCTCGTCTTTGACTGCGTCATGGAGTACGCCCATACCTTCGATTAGCTCGCGCATGTTGTTGGCGCCAGAGCCACTCGCTGCTTGATAAGTCATGGCGCTGACCCATTCAACCCAGCCTTTATTAAATAACTCACCGATCGCCATCAGCATCAGTGACACGGTACAGTTACCACCGATGAAGTCTTTTTTGCCATTTGCCAGTGCCTTATCAATCACACTGCGGTTAACAGGATCAAGAATGATGATACTGTCGTCTTCCATGCGTAAGGTGCTTGCTGCATCAATCCAGTAGCCGTTCCAACCGCTATCACGTAGGGGCTGATGTACCTTTGAGGTATAATCGCCGCCTTGGCAGGTGATAATTACGTCACAGGTAGCAAGTGCTGCAATATCATGAGCATCTTTTAGTTGGCTGGTCTTGATACCGTCAAAGCTTGGGGCGTCGCCGCCAGCGTTACTGGTCGAAAAAAACACCGGTGTGATACCATCGAAGTCTTTTTCTTCACGCATACGCTCTATCAATACTGACCCGACCATACCGCGCCAGCCTACCAAGCCTACTGTTAAATTACTCATAAAACTCAATCCTTTTTACCATAAATTGTTGCACTGCCAACCGATAACAATGCCGTGAATAGCAGCAAAAAGCAAGGTTTTTTAGAGAATATACCGCATTTTTCAGATATGACTTATTCACTTTTCTACTTATCAATGCTACTACCCATAAAGCCTGCTATTTATTAAGCTTGCTGATTGTTTATCGTGTCAACTTCTCTTAAATTCAAGCCCCTCTAAATAAGGCTTAAATTGTAATTTTTTATAGCCGCTAATGTCTAATGAATGTTCAATAGTAGGCGCAGGCGTGATGAGGTGCTAAAGTAAGCAGGCTATTTATCTTGTGACAAAGGTTTAGAGTTTAGACGCTCAATCATTTTTAGCTTAAATAATTTTAGCCTAAACAACTATTATATAAAGAATATTCACTATTATTGGCTTTGTCATTCATTTAATAAACGGTCGACACACATTATGGATCTCTCCCTCTTATATTATGGCGCTCAGTGGTTGGCAGGATTCATCGCCTTTGTCACTATTTGGGGCTTGTTGCCTCTTGATAATTGGTGGGTGCGAGGTGTTGAGTTTCCCCGTATTCAAATCATGTTCCTCGGCCTCGCCGCTTGGCTTGGCATGGTTATATTTTGGTCGGACTGGCAGCTTGGTCAGTGGCTGTTATTTATCGTTTTAAGTAGCGCGCTCGCCTTTCAATTGCGTATGGTGTTGCCCTATACCATACTTTGGAAAAAAGAAGTGCTCACTGCCAAGGATATGCCAAATGGACATGCGCACCAGCTTAAAATCATGGTTTCAAACGTATTGACGCCCAATGATGAGACCCAAAAACTGGTTGAACTGGTAAAAGATAAGCGCCCCGATATTTTAATTACTTTAGAGACTGATAAAAAATGGGAGAAAGCCCTTAATCAAATAGAAGCAAATTATCCTTATACTGTCAAAGTGCCTTTGGATAATCTATACGGTATGCATCTGTATTCTAAGCTTGAGCTCATAGACCCTGAAGTTAAGTATTTGATGATTGATGATATTCCATCTATCCATACGCAGCTACGTTTGCAGGGTGGACAAGTGATTTGGCTCTATTGTTTGCACCCGATGCCGCCCAGTCCGACAGAGGCAGATAAGTCTACGACCCGCGATGCTGAGCTGCTGATGGTTGGAAAACATATCAAAGAAAATAAGCAAACGGCGATATTGGCAGGAGATTTAAACGATGTCGCTTGGTCAAAGACTACCCGCCGCTTTCAACGTATCTCAGGCTTGCTAGATCCTCGTATCGGGCGCCATTTTATCAATACCTTTCATGTTAAATATCCGTTTTTACGTTGGGCGTTAGATCATATTTTCCATAGTGCCTGCTTCACCTTAGTCGATATTCAGCGCATGCCGTCTATCGGCTCCGACCATTTTCCGGTGCTGACAACGCTACAATACGAGCCCGAAAAAGTCAGCACCCAAGAAACTAATGCGCCAACTGAGAAGGCAGAAGATGTCAAAGAGGCAAAAAATACCATTGAAGCGGGTAAGGAAGAGGGCTGTAAAGTATCAAAAGAACATGCAGAGGCTGAAAAGGAAAGTAATTGCTAAAAAGGTTTTATCATCTGTATAAAACCCTCGCCACAAACAATGGCGACGTAAGCAAATGCTTACGCTAAATAAGGTCTTTAGCCTCTAGTCGTTCCGCGTCAATTCACCTAGAATACAACCATCAACACAAGGATACGTAAGGATGCAGTGTTGAGGCAGTAACAATAAAAGCACAGGTCAGCCCGCTGTCTTATAGGTTACTGTTTATGACTTAGGACGAGTCAACACGGAAGAGATAATAACAACAATATGAAACGCCATAGCCCTGAACCCAACGCCCTAGGTTCGGGGCTTTTCTTTGTGCATTATTTTTATTTGAAAAATATTTTCGACCGTTAATAAAAGCGTTAATGAATGTATAGTTAAAATATCCTAAAAACGCGACGGTATTGCTGATATTAATTTTTTGTAGCCTCTGTCTGCGAAGGCACAGCAAGCAAGAAAAATTTATATCAGCATTGCGTGATGTATCTTTACTACTGTTCACTCACTATACAGCTCTAATCTAAAGCTTATCCCATCATTTATGGAGTTTTTAATAAATGACTTAAATTAAAAAAGGATACATGCATTAGCATATACCCTTCTTTTATAAAATTTTTTCGATATTGTTAAATAACTAATTAGCCGAGTATCTGAATATAAGCGCCGGCTTGTAGTTCTTGTAGCCAGTCTTCTTTGGCTTGCGGAGCAAGGCGCTGATATAGCGCTTGACGTGCCATATTGCGACGGTATTCATCGCTGATATCTTGCTCGCGTTTGCCTTCAACTTTTAGAATGTGCCAGCCAAATTGCGTTTTGAATGGTGCAGAGTAATCACCGACGGCGGTATTCTTCATCGTTGTTTCAAACGGACCAATCATTTGCTCTTCACCAACCCAATCCAAATCGCCACCGCGTCCTGCTGAACCGGGATCATCTGAATAAGTTGAGGCTAGGCTCGCAAAGTCGGCTCCTTTACGTAATTGCTCGTAGAGGTCATTGATTTTTTGCTCAGCCAAAGCATCGGTTTGTAGCTCATCGACTTTGACTAAAATGTGACGCGTATGCCACTGCGGCACTAGCATGGTATCACTGGATTTTTTATCAGCCAGTTTGATGATATCAATACCTTCTGGGGTCACTAACGGCGCACTGACGGCGCCAACTTCAAGTTTGGTGATTTCGCTAGCAAGCTCGGTTGGTAGTGCAGCCGCTTTATGAAAGCCCATATCGCCCCCTTGCAGCTGAATAGGGTAGCTGCCTTGACTTGCGGCAATGGCTTCTGTGACATCGACATTTGGCGCTTGCAGTCGTGTGCGTAGACGCTGCGCGACTTTTAATGCTTCTTCACGCTGGGCGTCCGACAGACGGCTGTAATCGTCCATATAGGGGATACGTACGTGAATAGTTTGATATTCGCTTTGACTCAAACGCTTGGCTTCAGGAGAGGCCAAAAAGGCATCGATATCTTGTTCGCTGATGCGCACGCGGCTTGCGATTTGGCGCTGCTGCAAGGCTTGAATCGCGGCATCTTCAATCAATTGCGCGCGTAGGGTAGCATAACTGCCTGGTTTTGCGGCGTCCAAACGTTGTTGTAACTCGCCAAGGCTGCTGAGTCCTTCTGCTTGGGCGATTTGAGCCAGCCGCTGATTGATGGCAGCTTCATCAGGATTGAGCCCAACTCGTTTGACCATTGAGAGTTGTAATTCACGCATAATGAGGGCGTTTAGTACTTCAGACTGTAGCTGGGCTGAATTGGGAATGGGTTCACCAGCCGCCTGCGCTCGTGCTTGGGTTTGCGCCATAGCAGCGATCAGATCGCTTTTTAAGATAGCGTTTTCATTGACTAAGGCAATGATACCGTCCGTACTATTGGCAGGTGTCAAACGTGCGGCGCTATTTTTCTGAGTGCCAGCATCAACGTTTGCAGCTGAAGTTTTTGCAGGCTTAACGGTGGCTGCTTGCGCACTTAGGCTCAGAGCAATAGCGCCCGTCATACCCATAGAAAGCAATACAACTCGGCTTGTCTGACGTAAAGAAAAAAATCTCATGATGCTCCTCATCAATGTCATTGCATCGGATGGTAATCGGTTAAGCCCTAGCCGTTACTCTTCATTTAAGTAGCGGCTAAGGCTGTTTATAATAGGGTGTAAACACTGCTATATGCTGTTATAGCACAAATGTTACTTGATACATAAACCATCAATCATACGTGAGTCTAAGGATATAGACGACGTTTTATTCATCTTTCCAGGCGCTTTGAACCGGCTCAAAGCCCAACACTTTATCAGAAAGTAAGCGTGTTAAGCGGCTGCTACCGCTACCAAGACCGTTGAGTCTGATTTCTGCCATAATCGCTTGTGTTGGTTTGTCTTTGATATTCAAATCATTATAGTAACGACGACCATAAACTGCAAAACCAAAACAGCAATCCTCATAATCAACACCGACTAACGAGTCGAGCATTTTATCACGATTATAATCGTATTGACCTTGCGCCAATACGCGCCAGTTATTATTAATTGGGAAAACCGCTGATGCGGTAAACGCCGATAAAGGTAACTGGTCAGTGTTTTCATCGCGCATACGCTTCACAAAGCCGACGTTAAATAAACTGTTGTCAGATGGCTGATAACGCAGCTCAGTGGTGATATAGTTTAAATCATAGCTATGAGTAAGCGCGCCGCTTACATCGACCCAGACGTTATTATAAGGCTGGGTACTGGTATCCCAAACCAATCCTGAGGAAGAATTCGTCAGCACGGGTTTTTGGTCTTCGAGGGTCACGCGCCCATCATCGATATAAAACTGCTCTGCGATACTACCATCAAAACGTGTCACACCCGTTGCATCGATGTAACGATAATTAATACCGGGTGTAAAGGCATGCAAATCTTGCAAGCGGTCATGACCTAAAAACCAGCTGTCCGAAAACAGTTGCTCGTAGTTGATAGAGGCAATACGGGTATTAAAGTTAGGAATATCGTTTTGGTCTTTATAGGGCGAGTAGGTATATTTTAAGCGTGGACTGAGCAAGCGATAACCGCCTAAAGTATCGTCAAAGGCGCCAAAGGGTGAGCCCGCTTGAGAAAAGTGCAAGCCAGCATCGACACTGACTTGAGGCACAAATACCGATTGGTTGCCGTCATCTTTGCTCAAATCATTGTCCGCCAAACTGTCTTCATCATAAGACGTATACAGATGCTGTAAGCTGAGCTTAGGTTTGATATAGCCCCAAGATTTTTCCATCGGATAAACGGCGCTTAATTTATTATAAAAACGCGTGCCACTTTTTTCATTTTCAGAGCCATCATCGATGGATTTTTTAAAATAAGCCGAGTCACTTACGCCTGTGATATCAAAGCTTTTTGCCCATGGTAGACGATAGTCAAGTTTAAGCTGTGGCAAGCGCGAGTACGGCTTGTCTTTATCTTGTAAAGGCTGTCCACTATTGTTAAATGCATCGAGCGTTTGGAAAGTCTCGACTTTTAATTCACCATTGACATAATCGTTATAATAATTCACCCGCGCACGGCGTGGTAGGTTTAACGTATTGTCTGACAAACCCAAGGTATCGAAGTCGTTGAGATAATCGGCATCTGACACATAGCTATATTTTGCGTCGCCACTTAAGCGCGGAATACTGGTAGATGACCAATAATGATCGTAAAAAAAGCTGCTACGATCTTCGCCATCATATTTTTTATCATTGGGCAAATAAGAGCCGTTAAAAATTCCTTCGCCGTACTCCTCAGTTAGATAACGAAACTCACCGGAGAGCATAGGGTTACGATTGGTATAAACGCGAGTGTTAAGGGTGGCGTCGTAGTTTGGCGCTAAATTAAAATAATAAGGTACGTCAACTTCAAGTCCGCTTTCACTACCGACACTCGCGCTCGGTAATAAAAAGCCGCTGCTGCGTCTATTGTCTATAGGGAAATTAAAATAGGGTAAATAAAATACCGGTACATCAGCAATTTTAAACGTTGTGTTGTAAGCTTCGCCGCGGCCTGTTTCGGTATCTAAATCGATGCTTTTGGCATCAAACTGCCATTTGCGGTTGGTCGGCGGGCAAGTACTAAACATCACTTCATCAAGCTCATACTGCGTCTCGTTAGGGCGGTTTAAGCGCTTGGCATAGCCGTGTGCTTGCAGCTCTACGCTGGCAAAAGCCACATCTTTGGCGGTTGATTGTCCGGTTTCGGTATTGTAGTTTAAGCTGTCGGCGACACCGATAAGACCGCCAGTTGAGGCTTTATCACTGAGGCTAGGTTTACCGTTTTGGACATTAATATTTTGTCCGTTGCCGTTTTGAAATGCGCTATTTTGAAAACGGTTAGCTTTGGCCAAGCCAGTGGCGTTTTTGTTTTGTCCAGTCGCTTGGTCGGTAAACATCACTTTACCCTGTGCGGCCGCCACATTGTTGTTCAAATCGAGTACGATTTTTTCCGCTTCGATATGCTGCGTTCCTTGGTCAACGATGACATTACCAGAAAGCTCGGCATAGTCGACATTGTCGTAATAGCCATAATCCGACTCTGCAAACAGTGGCGCTTGATTATTAGGAATGCCGTTTAAGTTGGGCGCTGGCTGGCCATTAGGTGCGCCCGTTTCATTGATCGCACGTTGGTAATTAGGATTTTTCTTGGGATAAACCCATTGGCCTTCGCAGCGCTGGGCGCTATCGACGCTATTTGGTAGCAGTTTTAAGTCGTTACCTACAGGTTCAATGGTTTGCGCGGCAAAAGAGTTTTGAATATCGCTGTCATTGCTATCTGCTACGTCATCATTGCTATTATTGTGTAACGTAGCGGGATCTGTATCAGGCGTTAATTCATAAAATTCTGCTAAACGTATCAGGCTGTCTTGAATACTTTCGTCATTGACATCAATGCTGCGCTTATTGGATTTGGCTGTGCTGCTGTTATTAACGGGCGCAGTGGTATTGTTTGTTTTAGTAGCGTTGTTGACGGCATTATTATTAACATCAATCCTGTCACTGCTGTCATTAATTGCCGTGATATTTACGTTGTCACTGGTAAATACGTCATCAGTGTTGAAAACAGGCGCAGTTGTTAATTGACTGTTTAACGCTTTATTATTAGCATCAGCAGCGCCATTTTGGGTTTGATTGCCCTTTTCAGTAGAGAGGGTAGACACGGCGGCGGCGTCATTACTATTTTCAGTGATTAGTGGCTCAGTCGTCTGTGCATCAACATTGTTATCGACAGGATTAAGAGCCGCACTGACCGTCAAGCTGGTTAAGCCCAAGGCGCCAAATAAAATCAAACGGATGCTTTGGTAAAGCGGAGAATATAACAAGGGCACACCTATGATTGTAGAGCCTATTGGATTGCGATCGTTAAATGACAGGCTATATTTTAACGTTATTTGATGGCGAATAAACCTGTCATTAAGACGATAATCTCGAAAATCGGAACGTTTTACATATAATGACGACTAATCATAGTCAAAAAAAACCAAATCAGCTACACTATTTACCAAAATTTATAATATAGCGGATGATACAGACCTTTTTACGGCGGCATAGCCAGTAGAGTTTGTCTGCTTAAAGCGGCTGCATTGCTCAGTTGCACGCTCATTATTTTAACAACTATTTGCCCCACATATCACTTATTTATGACTGATATTTAATTTGCGATGCTTTTTATGACGGATAAAACCATGACAGTACCTAGCGTGACTGGTACGCGCCAGCAGCAGTTAGAGCAGTGGCTGCAAGACGTGTTTGCCAACCAAAAATTTATTCTTGATAGTCTGCCGGGTGATGCCAGCGCGCGCCAATATCACCGTATCCAGTTACTTGATAATGACGATGTCGAAACTGAGCGCTATATTGTCATGGATTCGGCTGACGAACAAGACGCGTTGCAGCAGTTTATCAATGTCGCAAAACTGATGGCACCAGCAATCAATGTCCCGACACTCGTCGCTCAAGACGTGGCAAAAGGCTTTTTGGTATTGCAAGATTTTGGTACGGTAGAATTTGCTCATCTGCTGGTCGATGCGCCAGCCGCTCAGGTGAATGACTACTATCAATTAGCGCTGCGCACTTTGGTGGCCTTGCAGGCGGTGCCAGTGGCGACCGCAAAGACGGATCATCAATTACCAGATTATGATGCTGCCCTACTAAACCGTGAGATGGATTTGTTTAGCGAGTGGTTTATTCCTTATATTGGTATAGAGCTTGAGCAAACGCTTTGGGAAAATCTTAAATCGGCTTTAATCGCTGAGATTTTGGCGCAGCCGCAGGTCATCGTCCATCGTGATTATCACAGTCGCAACCTTATGCAAGACCAAGCAGATCATACACGATTGGGCGTGATTGATTTTCAAGATGCGGTGATAGGCGCGTATAGCTATGATTTGGTGTCTTTAGTACGCGATGCTTATGTCGAATGGCCAGAGAGTCAAGTCACAAGCTGGATACAGGACTGCTGGCAATTGCAGAAACAGGCAGGACTGGTAACGGCTGATAATGCAGCGCAGTTTGAAAATGATGTCAATGTCATGGGCGTACAACGGCATTTAAAAGTGCTGGGTATTTTTATCCGCTTGTTTGAGCGTGATGGCAAGAGCCGCTATTTGGCTGATATTCCAAAAGTCATGCGTGACCTGATTTTTGAGCTAGAATGGCTGGCAGAACACGGCAATTCCAATATGCAGCAAGCGGTTACTCCTTTTAATGAATGGCTGCGAGAGTCTATCTTGCCTGCTTATCAACATAAATTTGTGCAACAGTATATCTAAACAGCATGAGCAAAATAAAAGCGATGACAGTATTCATCGCTTTTACTTTGTTTAAAACAGTCAATAATGAATAATAGGCAATCATACAGCCAACAACAAGGAGCGTGTATGTCGGTAATAACGCAAGCGATGATTTTGGCGGCTGGCAAGGGTACGCGCCTGCGTCCGCTCACACTCGAGACGCCAAAGCCTTTGGTGGAAGTAGGCGGGCAGCCACTTATTGTCTGGCATATCAAGGCGCTACAAGCTGCTGGTATTACTGATATCACTATCAATGCTTCATGGCTTGCAGACAAGCTGATGCAGACATTGGGTGATGGTGCAGAGTATGGCGTGACGCTGCATTGGTCGGATGAAAGTGATGAGCCGCTTGAGACCGCTGGTGGCATTTTTAACGCGCTGCAAAACCATAAGCTGCGCGATGAGCCTTTTATCTTAGTCAACTCTGATATTTGGACGACCTATGATTTTGCGCCGTTGCGAGATTACCCGTTAGGCGCTGACCAACGAGCCCACTTATTATTGATTGACAATCCTGACCATAATAATGGCGGCGACTTTGCTATCAATAACGGCTTGGCAAGCGAGCAGCCGATTGCCGATGCGGACAAATATACCTTTGCTGGCATCAGTGTCATCTCACCAAGACTGGTTGATGGGCTGGTAACAGGACAACCAGCAGCCCTTGCGCCACTGCTAAAACAAGCAATGCTAAAGTTCCAAATTACCGCTGAGGTGATTAAAGACAATTGGATAGACGTCGGTACGCCCGAGCGCTTAACACAAATTAATGACTATATAGAAAATCACAGTGTCGATAATCATCGCGGCGCATAAACGGTTTTACGACAGTCAAAGTTAAAGCAAAAAAGCAGCGCTGAATATTTACTATTCAGCGCTGCTTTTTTATGGCGCTAGGTTTTGATAAAAGAGATTTTATACACCCATTGCCAATTTTATTAATCGGGCAATGGTAAAAACAACCAAGAAACCCGCCAAATATAAGCCTATAAACCAAGCCCATTGCGACTGTTTTTTACTGAGTTTTTTCATCACTATCTCCAAACTGCCTTTTAACTCCAAGCTATTTTCTAACTTCAAACTACCTTTCTAATCTAAGCCATTTTTTAATAATCAGTCATCACATATTCATGAGCGGATTAAGCTAAGCGCGGCTACTATCCTTACTAGATAGATAATAGCCGCAGCTTATTTAATACATGTGCTCGTGGTCGGTTTTACCTTTAAAAGTATAATACGCGAAAGCCGTATAGCTTAAGATAATAGGTAACATAATACCGGCGCCGATGAGCATAAAGGAGAGCGAAGTATCAGCCGCTGCTGCTTCATAAATTGTCATTTGATACGGTACGATATATGGGAATATCGCTATACAAACGCCGATATAACCCATCAAAAATAACGCAACGGTCAATAAAAATGGACGATACTCGCGCTCAGTGGTTAAATCTTTACGCATAAAGAAGAATAAGAGCAAGACGATAATTGGCATCGGCGCTAGATATAACAGCCCTGGTAAACTAAACCAGCCTTCCAGCGCTTCGATATCTGAAAAATACATGAATATCGTCACCGCAATCATCGCGACGATTAAAGCGGTGAGCAGCCAACCTGATACTTTGCGTGCCCAGACTTGCAGCGTATGTTCGGTTTTGATAATCAGCCAAGTAGAGCCCAGTAGCGCATAACCAATCAATAGCGCAAAACCGCACATGATAGAAAAGGGCGAGAACCAATCAAAAGGGCCGCCTGTATACAGACGATTGCTGGCCTCTAAGCCTTGAACCAGCGCTCCAAGCATAATACCTTGGGCAAACGTCGCAACGACAGAGCCGATAAAAAAGAAACCATCCCAAACGTAGCGATGGGCGGTGGCTTTAAAACGGAATTCAAATGCCACGCCGCGCATAATTAAGCCAAACAGCATAAAAATGACCGGCAGATAAAGACCGCTCATAATGATGCCGTAAGCGACAGGGAAGGCGGCGAATAAACCACCGCCGCCCAGTACCAGCCAAGTCTCGTTACCATCCCAAAAAGGCGCGATAGAGTTCATCATGCGGCTACGGTTTTTATCAGAGCCTGCAAACGGAAATAAGATGCCGCAGCCCAAATCAAAACCATCTAGTAAGACGTAGATAAAGACTGATAGCGCAATCAAGCCACCCCAGATTAAGGGTAAATCTAATACATCACCATAGTTAAACATTAGCGTAACCCTCCATCATCGACGTCGTCAGCAGGTTCATCCAAACCTTCTTCAGGCCCTTTGGTTTTATCAGCAGCGCGCTTATCACCGCTTAGCGTGCGACCTTGGGCTTCGGTGACAGAGTGATCATAGAAATGATCATCCGACGGATCCTCGTACGGTTTGGGTCCTTGTGCGATGAGGCGCAAAATATAAAAGCTGCCCGCGCCAAATACAAAGGCATATAGCACAATAAAGCCAATCAAGGTTGTTGCCACTTGCTGCGCTGCGATAGGTGACATACTCTCAGCAGTACGAATGACCCCATATATTGTATAAGGTTGACGACCTGTTTCGGTCACAAACCAGCCGGCAAGTAACGCTATAAAGCCAAGCGGCGTCATCATCATCCACGCACGGTGGAAGAGCTTACTCTCAGGATCGAACTGCTGCTTTTTAAAGTACTTATAAATACTAAATAAACCGATGAGCACCATTAACATACCAATACCAACCATGATACGAAATGCCCAAAATACAATCATAACGGGCGGCTGATCTTCTGGTACCCAATTTTTAAGACCTTTGACTTCGCCATCTAGTGAATGGGTGAGAATCAAACCGGAGACGTAAGGAATGCTAAGCTCATAGTTATTGGTTTGGTTCTTTTGGTCCGGTATGGCAAATAGCCGCAATGCCGCACCGCGCTCATCTTCCCAAATCCCTTCCATCGCTGCGACTTTAGCTGGCTGATGCTCAAGAGTGTTTAAGCCATGCTCATCACCGATGAGGACCTGCGCTGGCGCCACAAATATCGCCATAATCATCGCCATGCCGAGCATGACTCGACCATGCTGCCGATGCTCAACGTGCTTTTTGGACTGTAAATAATAAGCGCCAATACCGCCAACCACAAAGGCGGTGGTTAAAAAGGCTGCCGTCATCATATGGGCATAGCGATAAGGGAACGAAGGATTAAAGATAATTTCAATCCAGTTGGTGGGGTATAACAGACCATCAGCGCCCAGCATAAAACCTTGCGGCGTTTGCATAAAGCTGTTGGCGGCCAAAATCCAAAATCCTGAAATCATGGTACCAATGGCAACGATAGCGGTGGAGGCAAAATGCATACGTTTGCTCACCCGTCCCCAACCAAAGAGCATAATCCCTAAGAAGGACGCTTCTAAGAAAAACGCCGTTAAGACTTCAAACGCCAATAATGGGCCTAAGATATTACCAGCTCTGTCGGAGAACACGGCCCAGTTAGTTCCGAACTGATAGGACATGACCACACCCGATACCACGCCCAGTCCGAAGACGACGGCGAAAATCTTGACCCAATGTTTGTATACTTCAACATAAATGGGCTCGCCAGTTCTCAGCCAGCGAAATTCAAGCACGGTTAACCAGCTGGCAAGACCGATAGAAAAAGCGGGGAAGATAATATGCCAGGAAATAACGAAGGCAAACTGAATGCGCGCGAGCATCAACGCATCCATTTGATCAATCATAAATGTAGCGAACATAAACGGTTACCCTTATCTGTTAGCTGAATAGCGTTGGCTTCCATGATACGCGCAAGTAACTGTCCGTAACCGTCCATCAATCAGGGCGCTTATTATTACGGGCAATCGCTAAATATTAGTTAGCGGCAAATGTAATTAAGATAAAAATTTAACTAAAATAGCGTTCATTACCCTTATGTTTTATTCATTACCGTAGGGTAAGACTCAAAAACTTTAGGGCCGACTATTTAGCCAAAGTAAATAATTCATATCCTTATAAACTATTAAATATTCATCAAATGATCGTTTTATTCATATTAAACGTTTTAGTATTATGCGCTTCACCTTACGCACACGCAAGTTGCACAAGTGTGCTATCACACACCTATGCGTTCATAAACCACTTACAATATTAGCCAATAATCTTTGAAATAATAGTCATTGTTTAACTATTGTTATCAATAGATACCAAACAGTAATATAAAAAAACAAATTTTAATAATAAGAATTCAAAGCTTTTTATATAGGTGAAATTTAGTTTGTATCTTGCTCCTGTAATTGTTGATGCAAAATACGGCGTAAGGTCAAAATGGTTTGCGGGTTTTCTTGGATGCTATGACCGCCGTTAATAACCGTCTCTGACGCTGCACCATCGAGGTGAGCGCTGGTGTAGGGCACGATACCATCTGACAGCTGCTCGGTGAGTGCTTGCCCAATCTCGCCATCGACTGTCACGGCGGCGACCAGCGGTTGACCTGGCAACTCATCACTATCCGTTAACAGCGCATTGCTGTCATCGACATCGATAACGTCCTCTGTATTGTCATTTTCTGCTATCTCCTCAGACAAATCGAGCTTTGCTCCAGCAGGCTGCATTTCTGCCAAACCTCGGGTGATATCGGCATCGTTATTGGCGATGATTGAATGATAGGTGATACGGTCGTTGATACGGATATCTTTGGTTAATTGAATAAAAGACGATTTGTCACTTAATTGACTGGCGCCATTTTGTAAATATAGCGCGCCGAGCGGGTTCTGGGCCAAATCGCCTTGGATGGCCAAGGCTGCTAAGTTATCGGTCACCGTTTTTACCAAACCAACGGGCAGATACACGATGCGGCGTAGCGCGCGCGTGAACCAGCGGTCGGCATAATCGGTACCGCGAAACGGCGACGATAAAAATACCGCCGTATCTACTTGTGGCAAAGTTTTAAGCTCAAAACGCTCTTTTAGCTGCTCTTTGCCCGCAGACTGCTTGATCGCCTCACGTATTTGACGTTTCTCATTCATCGACAGCGCATTCTGGTCGTCAAGTCGGTCCAAATCATCGAGCAAGTTTTCGTCAGACAGCATCATACGCGCAATGATGCCGCCCATACTATGGCTGATAATGACGCTGTTTTTACTGGCGATATTTTGCCCCGTAGGGTCGGTTTTCTCATAAGCGGTATTGATGAGCTTTTGGATTTGATAGCGATTTTCTAAAATAGGCAAGTTGGTCGGATAAAAAATCTGCCAAACTTGATAGTTATTACGCAGTTTGTCATCATTAAAAATATCGTTGGTTAAATTGACCCACGTCGCTGGGCTTGAGGCCAAACCGTGCAGCATGATGATGACGCGCTTATCAGCATCATAAGGTTCGAGCATAAAGAGCTTGGGTAAACTGGTTTCTTTTTTACGGGTAATCAGGTTTAGATAACCGACGCCATCGAGCTGGTTTTCTGCCAACCATAAGCCGTAACCTGCTGAAAAGTTTGCCGCCAGTGGATAGTCGTCACCTAAGATATTGGCGCTCTCGCTGCGGTAAGGGTTGTATAAATGAATATCAAGCTGTTTGCTGCTCAGGGTATCAAGCACGCTATTGCCCATCGGCTTAATCAGCCCGGTCATTAGTAAATGTCCAGTCGGATAAATCCGCGTACTGGCATCATCACTGTCCAAGCTATCCTTTGAGCGCTCCTTCGAGCTTTCGTTTATATCGCTGGCTGTTCGACGAGGGCTTTCTTGATGCAGTCTGCCCGTCCTATCTGCTAACGACGAGATTAATAATTGACGAATGGTAGTGGTATAGCGGTCGTCCAATGAAGCTACCAAGCTGATACCCAGACCTGGGCGCTTACTAATAGAGTTTAGTCCAGAGAGGCGTAGCTCATAGGTCGAGACCAAATCGGTTAGGGCAGCGGTTTGTTGGTTGGCATTTTTGAGGTAGTTATTTTCGTTGGGCAAATAGACATTGAGATTGTAATCGTCTATGTGCATTTTCATGACTTTGATTTGGTCAGTTGGTCGCCCCTTGACGGCCGTGCGATTGGCAATTACTGCTCGCTCGCTGCTAGTGGCAGTACTTGCGGACGTCGGTAAGTATTCTACCTTGGTATTACCCATCATTTTACCGCCACCATCAGCCGTTTGATAGAGCTGGGTAATCACATCGTTACTGGCGGCGTTATATATGTCTTGGGTTTGGATATCCATCTCACTTGGAATACGACTTTGCGCGTGTGAGCGTCTGGTTTCTTTATCCGCACCTTCAAAATCATGCTCTAAGCTGTCATAAAATAAGTACGTATAACTGGTTTTAATGGCATCAAATAAACGTTCTTGATAGCCAATCAAGCAGCTATCGGTTCTTTTTTGCTGCGCCTTGGCATCAGTGTCGCTTAAAGGCGCGTTGGCATAATAAGGGTCAAGTGGCGGGCGGGCGAGGGCATTGCGGCAGTCTTTAGATTCGCCAAGCTGGCGCGCTTTAGCGTAGTGTAATTCAGCAAATACTGCCAAAGCTGGGCGATAATGTTCATTTAGCATGCTGTCGGTAAGCTGCGTTAGGCAGAGGTTAAACTGCTGCATACACGCTTGCTCATTAAGCCCGGCTGACAATAGGACTGAGGCAGTATCGCTACTCAATTTGTTATCGGTGACAATATTGCCGCGCTGGGCGGCGATAGTCTTTTCTGAGGGCTGTTTATTGACGGAGACGGTGCTACAGGCAGGTAATATTGCCATGGCGGCGACCACTGCGAGTAGAGCAAAAGGCGTCTTGTTTTTACGCTTGTACTTGTACTTATACTTATGTTCTAGCGACGGCATATCGTTGGCAAGGTCAGCAAATATCATAGGTCATTCCAGTAATAAGTATCAGCAACGCATCATAAATAAGTGATAAATACCACCTTTATATAGCAGCATGAGTGTAACGTAAGTCGAGCTATTCAACTATTGTAGTTGTTATCTTATAGTCATCTATCTTATATTCATATAGCACGAAATACTATCGAAAAGATGGATAGGCAATGCTTAACAAAACCCACTTAGATATTTCTAAATTAAGCACAAAAAAGCGCGCTCACATTATTAATCATAATTGCAGCGCGCTTTTTACAGCTCTTTAGAAATCGGTGTGAGCTATCATTTTACCAAATAGCTAACACTTTACGTTTCCATCACAAAGAATTAAGTGCTTGGTTTGATATTAATATCTGGGGCAGGGATATCCCAAATATAGAATTTACCGTCCTCGATCAGCTTAATTTGTTGACGAATAATAGCGTTGTCAGGGTTTTGTTGTGCCAAGCGGCGTAAACGCTCTAACGCCTTATCACGGCGATCACTTAACAAGTCAGATTGCGCAAGACTCTGCTCAGCTTCGGTGTAACCAAGAGTGACGGCTTTATCAAGATATTTTTGACCTTCTTTAAAACCGCCACCTTCTGAGAGCATCATGCCATAGATAAAATTGGCCTCGCCGCTATTTGGTTTAAGTTTAATGGCGCGATCGATATATTGTCCGCCACGTACCGTGTATTCTGAGCCTAAATCTAAGTTGCGTCCCATGCCATTGAGTTTGGCGGCGCGAACTAAGACATCGTACGAGGCATTTGGCGCTTTGGCATACGGCTCAATCCATTCAGTCAAGACTTTGATTTTTTCACGGGCGTTGTGGCGCTGGGTGCGGTTCGGGAAGTTTGGTGGATAATGGCGCGCATTTGGTGAGACTTCTTTGATAAAGTCATCGAGTAAGCTGACGTCCAGTTTATCAGTGCCAAGTCCTTGCTGCTGCGGTATGAGCACGGTAGGGACAAAGCTGATATCTGAAATACTCACTTGCGGGGCTGGAATGTTTGGCAGCTGACCACTGCGTAAATCAATCCCCGTCGCAGTGATAGGACCACGCTCATAAACGCGCGTCGTACCGGTCAACTCGGACGTGTCTGGTGTTGGTACGGCTGGTGGTTGGGCAGCATTTTGCGCAGTATTTAAAGGCGCACGGTTTGGTTGGACAATAGCCTGCTGGACATTGCCTTGCTGCGTATTAGGGGCTTGATTATTAGCTGATTGCGCTATGTTAGTTGGTTGGACGGTATTCTGCTCAACATTGTTTTGAGCGCCAGTCTCAACTCCAACATTGGCTTGAGCATCAGTTGGCGCCGTGCTAATCGTTGCATTTGGCTTGGCTAGGCGAATGATACGTTTACTAGAATCGATAGCGCTAGGTACTGCTGTGCTGCTCGTAGCGGGCGCTGCGGCGGTATTCGCTTCTTCAGCTGCATTTGCCGGCGCTGATAGCAGCATGGCACAAGCGGCAGCGAGTGCCGTTAGAGTCGCAAGCCTAGGCGCTTTACTAGAGTGCGATGCTTTATTAGAAATAGGGGTTTGGCTGATGGCTTTCATAAAAATAATTACCTTTTAATCGTTGTCGTTTATCAGTTATTGTAGTTACTGACTTGTTATCTATTCATCCATTGATTGATCGTTAGGTTTTGGCATTCCGTAAAATCGTACAAATTTTTCATACCCTAGCAAATTAATCTGACTGCTAACAGTAGTAGGATTGTTAAAAGCACAGAATAATGCCGTCTGTAGCCACTAAAAAAAGGATGTAGCTTAGTAGTGCTTTGCGTATTATAGATGATAAACGCTTATAAATGATAAGCCGTGGCCTTCATGCGATTGGCCATCCAGCGCATTGTGTGGCGTACCAGTGGCGACAAGGCTGCGCCGCCATTGGCGAGTGCCAACTCGCGATGATGTAATTCTTCAATATCCATTTGCGCCAGTATTTCTCTTGAGCGTTGATCTTGCGGTGGCAATTGACCGATATGGTCTTGCAAATGCTCACTAACTTGCGCTTCGGTTTCGGCGACAAAGCCCAAACTGAACTCGTTAGAAATCGCCCCTGCTACCGCGCCAAGCCCAAATGACATGCTGTACCATAAAGGCGTAAAAATACTAGGATGGCTGCCAAGCTCATCTAAGCGAACCTCGCACCAAACTAGGTGATCGACTTCTTCTTCAGCAGATTGCTGCATGGCTTGCTTGACGTTATCGTTTTTTGCGGCAAACGCTTGCCCGTGATATAGCCCTTGGGCACAGACTTCGCCCGTATGATTGATACGCATCAAGCCTGCGACATGACGCGCTTCGTTGATACTTAGCTCAGGAATCTCATCACTGCTAACAGGCAGCGGGCGAGTGCTAGGATTTGAATGCGGTACAACCGCTCGCAATGCTTTATCTACGCCAAGTAATAGCTGGTCAATTTTTGATAAGGAACGCTGCGCCATGATTCACTCCTGATGGCTGTATGAATTATAAATAGAACTTATGATGAATAGGTTTAAGCTATTTAATAGGCCACTAAACCTATCAGACAACACTTATCGAACCACTATAACAAACAATAGACAATCTCGGCAGCGAAATTATTGGCTTGCCGATTCATATTGCGTTTGACGCTAGTCGTATCGATTTTTCTCGTCATCATGAGTTTGGATAACGGCGTGTTTGATGTGTTTATTAAGCTTAAGATATAAAAATATACCAAAGATAATATTTAATAAGCCGGTGACTAAAAACAGTTGCGGCAAATTTAGACCCAGCGCATTTAATACCACAATCGAGAAAATCGCCGAACACACCATAAAAATGGCATTAAAGATATTATTGGCACCGACGATACGCGCGCGATGGCTTTTTGGCGCATAAGCCTGCATAGAGGCGTATAAAGGCACGATATATAAACCGCCGCTAAAGCCCAAAAAGAACAAGTCGGCAAACACGCGCCAGCTACCGCTCATACCCCATAAATCACTGATACCAAATAAGGTAGCCGAGCTGACACTGAGTTTGAGCCCTGACAAAGAAAAATATAAATCAATGGCAAAAATGCTAAGACCTGCAATGCCAAAGGGCAGTAAGCGCAAGCTGACTTGGTTTTTGGTCAAGGATTTGCACAGTAGCGAGCCGATCGACACCCCAACTGAAAATAGCGTTAATAAGAAAATCACCACGGATTCATCGCCATGCAAAATGACTTTGCTAAATTCTGGTGTTTGGGTCAAAAACGTCGCGCCATAAAACCAAAACCAGCTATTACCAAGAATGACAAAGAATAAAAAAGGCAACGAGTATAAATAACGCACCGTCGCCATACTGGTGGTAAAGATATTCCAATTAATCTTCAAATCAGGCTGCATCGCTGGCATGGTGGGAATAAAACGGGCGGCAAAATAGCCTATCGCCGCAACAAAAAGCACCGTCACACTTATCCAAAATAGCGGCTGGGTAATTTGGGTCAATACCCCAGCGATAATCATACCAAGCAAAATGGCAAGCGAGGTGCCCATTTGGAACAGACCATTGGCACCGACCAGCTCATTTTCCCTCATCGCTTGTGGCAAGTACGCATACTTAATCGGCCCAAAAAACGTCGATTGCGTGCCCATCAAAAACAGCGCCACAAATAACAGCGCGTACCATTCAAAGACAAAGCCGACAGCAGCGATAATCATAATGCCTATCTCAAGCAATTTAATTAAGCGTGTCAGTTTTGATTTTTCAAACTTATCAGCAATTTGCCCTGCCAATGCCGAAAATAAAAAGTACGGCAAAATAAACAACATCGCCGCCAAGTTATTTAAAATACTGACTTCCATGCCCAATTGGCTGGCAGCAGTATAGGTCAGCACCAGTATCAGTGCTTGCTTAAAAATATTGTCATTAAAAGCACCCAAAAATTGGGTAAAAAACATGGCATTAAACCGGCGATGCTTAAATAATTGAAACTGATTGGCCATGAAAATTCCTACAGGTGGGTCGCGGCTAATA
Organism: Psychrobacter sp. M9-54-1; assembly: GCF_016613355.1. Lineage (NCBI taxonomy): Bacteria > Pseudomonadati > Pseudomonadota > Gammaproteobacteria > Moraxellales > Moraxellaceae > Psychrobacter > Psychrobacter sp. M9-54-1. Next base: position 67,048 of record NZ_JADGFW010000012.1, read on the forward strand.
AAGGAGAAAACAAACTTTTACGCAGTGATTGGCAGATAAACAATTATCAATACTATCAAAAACTTATCGAAATATAGCATAGGTTTTATCGATATTACGCCGTATAATAGCAAGGCTTTGGTAAAAATACATGCGCACAGTGCTATGATTTGAGAATTAACTAAGTTATGATTTGTAAATTTTAGCCGTCCAAACCTTTAATTTCAGCGAACTGCTCTACGTTTATTCACCGGTAAGACGAGGCGATTGCCATCGACCGTCACTTGTGCCGCGTGAGGTGATAGGAAATAAATATGAAACACCAGCCTTCAACTCTAGCGCGCCACTCATCGGGGATACCGCCTGCTGCTGCGTCAAATGCGCCGCTGTGTTCGGCTAAATTTGCTCATCCTACTCATATAAATCCCATGGATAACCCTCGTGTTTATTTTACGCGTACGGCACTATTTCGGGCATTGACCACCAGTTTGGTTGGTTTTGGGGTCAGTGTTGCTATCGCGCCTAGTGCTTTTGCCGCCACTGATTCAAATAATAATACGGCCAATAATGCAAGCAGCAGCCAACTTATCAAAAATAGTGGCAATGATGCGACCACTGCACAGCCGCAACGACAATCGCAGCTACCAACGCCAAAACCGCCTTCCAATTCTTCGGCTCAGTCCTCGTCTAAACGAGCACTTTCTAAAGATGCTTATGAAGACAGCCAGCTTGATATTGCTTTGGACGCCTTACGTCTAAAAAAAGCCGTTGAAGAAGGTATTATCGATCAATCGGTATTGGATGATTATAGCGAGCAGAACTTAGGTATTAAAAATCCTAACAAAAACGCCACCGCGCAAGCAAATAATACGGATAAGTCCCAGTTATCAAATAATGATATCGATAGTATTAATGACTTTGCTAGTGCTATCGGTAATGGCATAGATAGTATAGGCAACAACCAAGCATTTGACAGCAATGAAAACTTAGAGCAGCAAGTTAATAGCGTGCAGCAACAAGGCTATCAGATGATGACGCCTGACGAGATTGATCGCGAGCTGGCGGCGATGGATAAGCAAAACGCTCAAGATATCGGCAATATCACTCAAAGTAATGCCGTTAATAATATCGATGGCATGCGTTATGACGACAATGACTTTCAAGCTTTAGATGGCGCATTTGATGCGCCTGTTGCAAGGTTAGACGATAGCACGCCGCCAATTGGGCTCGATGTGAGTTTAGATGCTACCAATTTACCAGCACCAAGCAATCTTGAAACCTTGGGTAGAAATGAGGCCGCTGCTAAGCAGGCGGAGACAGATGATGTGATGTCGCGTCCTATTGACGTCAGCGATTCGGTTGCTAGTGGCACTGGCGATAGCGTGACTAGTGTGGACATGGATAGTGGTATAGAAAATGCCCAGTCGGACAGCATCAATCCTGATGATTATTTGCCTAACTATGAAAACGATGTCAATGCGGTAAAAGAAAGTATCGAACAAGCGGCGAAACCCAAACCGATAGCACGTAATAAAAAAGGCAATATTGTTAAGCGCCTTTATAATCGCTTTTTTAATGGTGGCGTTGTCACCCTACCGCATGTTGAGACGACCATTTATTTGCAACAAGCTGCCGCAGATAATTTAAACGATAATAGCAAAAACAACGCTCAAAACAGTACAAGGAATGCTAAACCAAAATTAACCAAAGCCGATGATGATATTCAGCCCTTTAAGAATATCAAAGCCGCTATTGATGACACTACCTTGCAATCTGTGGTTGATTTCACTGCTGCGCTGCCACGTCTACGACAAAGCGCCTTAGATGCCGCCAAAGCTGTCGGTTACTATGATGTGACCCTACGTTTGCGCCAACCAACTACCGATACCATTGATGTCATTATTGAAAAGTTAGGTGAGCCGGTACGCGTGGATAGCCGCATTGTTGACATTCGCGGCGAGGGCAGCGAGCAAGAAGAGTTTGCCAAGCTGGAAAAAGACCTACCGCCACAAGAAGGTGATATTTTTAATCACCGCGTTTATAAAGACAGCAAAGCGGCGCTTGAGTCGCTCAGCAATACCTATGGTTACTTTGATCAATATTGGCTAAACAAATCGGTCGATATTATCTTGCCGGACAATACCGCCGATGTGTCGCTGGTTTATAACACTGGTGATCGTTACCAGTTTGATGAAGTGGTATTTTTTACTTATGATGAAGCGTCGGGTACGCTGACGCGCGACCCTGAAAAGCTGCCCGTTGAATTGTCCTTGTTAAAGCAGCTGGTCGGCTTTGAAGAAGGCGAGCCATTTTATCGTCCGGCCGTGACCAAGTTTAGTAACGATTTATCGGCGACCCGTTATTTTAATACTGTTAACGTCGAGACGATTTTGCCGCCAGACGAGCGCACAGAAAGCAGTACTTTAGCCTTTGATAATACGCCTAATAGCAGTAGTACTGAGACTACCGATGATGACTTCGATAGCAATAATATCGAGCAAGATGAGGCAGTCAAAGCCGAAAAAGACGCTGAGCGTTACGCTACCAGCGGTGAGACGGTCAATCCAGCCGATATCGCTGCCATCGAGTTTGAAGCCGATGAAGAAACCTTGAGTAAACTGCAAGCCATTAGACAAAAAGCTGAACGTTTAAGCCGTCTGCCGGATGATCGCGTCTTGGATGAAAAAGACCAAAAAGCCACTAGTATTTTGGGTAAAATCAGCGACTCTATCAGTAATGTCGCACAAAAAATATTCCCTGATGAAGAAAATATCCTTGCCGATGAAAACTTCGTCCCGCCAACGCTTGCTGGACGCAAAACCCCGCAGGATGTGTTAGAAAACAAAAAAGTGCCGCTGTACGTCTTTGTTTCGGCAAACAAACCACGTGATGCCCAAGTCGGTCTCGGTTATGGTACCGATACTGGGGTGCGCGCCACTGCCAAGATAGATTATAATCTGATCAATCGTAAAGGCTATCAAGCAGGGGCAGAAACCGAAGTTTCGCGCATTACCAAAAATGTCGCCGTGTATGGCAGTCGACCATGGAAGCATCCGCTAAATGATAAGTTGGATGCCCGTTTGACCTATGAAGAAGAGGTTATCGATCAAGGCGAAGGTAATTTTGACTTATCTACCCGAACCTTAAAAGCAGCATTGGCGCGTAATATCCGCCGTGAAAATGGCTGGGATCGTAGCTACTCTCTGCGCTACCGTTTAGATGAGTTAGAAACTGGCGTCGATGAGGAAGAATTAGACAATTTGCCAGTGCGCTTTACTTCCTCGAAACCGACGCAGCACGCTTTGTTATTTGGTTATGGTATGAGCAAAACAGACGTCGATAATGCTGCCAATCCTACCCGCGGGTTCCGTCAGTATTATGCGCTTGAAGCAGGTTCAGAAAGTCTGCTAAGTGATACCGATATGGCAATTTTACGCGCGGGTGTGAGCGGTCTTTATAGCTTCGGGGCTGACGATAAACACCAAGTGCTGGGCAGTTTAAATACCGGTTATATTTGGGCGGATGATTTTTACGAAGTGCCTTATAAACTGCGCTTCTTTGCTGGCGGCGATCAAAGTATTCGCGGTTATGATTACGAAAGCCTATCACCGATTGAGAAAGGCTATCTCACCGGCGGACAAATCCTCGCAGTCGGCAGCGCGGAATATAACTATGAGTTTAGACCAGGTTTCCGCGGCGCAGTCTTTACCGATGTCGGTAATGCCTATGACAAAGATTTTGAAACCGATACCAAAGTTGGCGTCGGCGTCGGTATCCGCTGGGCGTCGCCGGTTGGTGTGGTACGTGTCGATGTTGCTGCTGGCGTGACGGAAGATAGCATCCCTGTTAGACTGCATCTGTTTATCGGGTCGCCTTTATAAATGGCTGCTATAAGTACGCCTAACACGAGTGCTTATAGCAGTCTTGATAAAAACGCAAAAACCGCCTTATTTTTCATTCTAGCGCTTGCTGGTAATCCTTCTTTAACATAGCTGAGTGTCATGTTGACCAAAAATACCCCGCCAAATAAGCCCTCGGATAAAGATCCAGCACAGCGCGATGCCCGCGCTGTTAGACGTTGGTTTCCCCTGTCTTTTTTGCTCAAATTAACGGTTCTTATTTTGATTGTACTGGCGATTATGTTCGCCATATTTTTATATGCGGTCGGTACTGAGTCAGGCACAAAATTCATTTTAGAAAAAATCAGTGCCGAGACGGGGGTTAAGTTTAAATACGGTCGGGGTAATCTGCGCGATGGTATTTGGGTCAGCGATATCGATATCAACGCTACCGAAGACCTTGAGATATTGGTCGATAAAGCTTATGTCAAAATAGGCTGGCGCGCGGTATTTGCCAAAGAAGTGCATCTGCGTGATGCCGACATTCAAACCATTGAGATTATCAATAATAAACCACCTACGGGCGAGCCGTTTGATTATCGAACGCTTAGCTTGCCAGTCAATTTGCGCTTTGATCAAGCAAAAATAAAAACCATTATTTATAAACAAGTCACCAAAGACCCTATCGTTGTGCATGATATCGAAGCGCGAGATTTGACTTGGGTTGGTAGCGTGGTGAACGTCGGGCGCGGCAAATTGCAGTATGCGGATATTGTAAAAGTCAGCGCTTTAAAAGGTCAGGCAGATTTACAAGGCGACTATCCTTTAGATTTGAGCGGAATTGTCGAGGTAAGTGCGTTAGAAAAAGCCTATATCGACCCTTTAAATATCTCCGCAACCGGTACGCTAAAACGTACCGTTGGTAAAGTCCGTAGCCGTTATAACGACAGCGATGTCAGCGGTGATTTCGTGGTGCAGGGCCTAGATGAAGGTTCGCCGTTTCAAGCGAAACTTAAATGGGACGATATTTTAATTCCTTATGCCGATAGCCAAAATATCCACCTAAAAAGCGGCATGGCGACCGCGTCGGGCGTCATCTCGGAGATACGTCTGCGTATCAATACCGAGCTGACCGCTAAAGATATCCCATCGGGTCACTATCAAGGTCGCGGTATTATCGCCAACAGTCAGCTGCGCGTTGATCGTTTGGATGCGCAAGTACCAGCAGGCAATTTGACATTGCAAGGTATTTTGGACTGGAAAGAGAGTTTTGATGCGGTAGTCCGCGCCACGGGCAGTAATTTTGATATTCGTCAGGCGATTTCAGATGAATATGCCGACTTTAAACCCTATGCGCCGCAAAAGCTCAATGGTCGCTTATCGGTACATTATCAGCATAAAAATAAAAATGGCAATCTAGAGATGGATGCAGATTTGCGTCAGCGCGATGGCGAGCATCTCAATGCCAACATCGTGCGCGGCAAAACGCCTGCTCGTGGTCGCAGCGCCAATGCTAAGCAAGTCACGCCTTGGTATATCGACGCCAAGTGGCAAAATTTGGTACGCCGCAATTTGCCTAATATCGGTAATGTCGACAGTCCAAGCGGACAAGCCAATGTTATTATCCGCGGCTCGAATTTATCGGTCGATGGCAAAGCGGTAATTAATGAGTTAAATGTCGCCCCTAAAGGCAACTACGATGTGCGCGTGCGTAAAGCCGGCGACGTGATTAATATCAACCGTCTTAATTACAAAGGTATAGTAGGCGACCTATCTGGTACAGGGCAGATTCAACTGGCCAGTAAAAAACGCCCGCTAACGTGGCAAATTGATGCGCGTACCAATGGCTTATTACCCAAAAAATATCGTAGTGACTTACCGCTTGAGCGCTTAACAGGGCATATCAATGCGCGCGGGCGCATGCTCAATATCAGTAAAAACCGTGTCAAAGGTCAGCGCCATATTATTAGCTTTACTAATACCGATTTAAAAGCAAACCTCGATGCCAGCCAAGATAGCCGCGCTATTGGTATCACGGGCAGCGGTGATGCTAGCGTCGATATTATCGGCGGCGAGCTGTCTGTTTTTGATGCCCGTTTTGATGGTCATATTGATACCGCTGACGTACCAAAGGGCAGCTTATCGATTGATGCTGCTGGTACGCCAAAGCTGATTCGTATTCGTAAACTCAACTATAACGGTGAAGCCGGCGCAGTAAAAGCGAACGGTGTCATTGACTTACGTCAAAACATTGGCTGGACAGTCGATGGCCGCTTTGATAAATTTAACCTCGGCTATTTTTTACCCAATAACGCTGCCATTATCACCGGTGATTTAAAAACCAGCGGCGTGTGGCAAACGCCGCCAAAGAACCAAGCCAATACTAATGCTAACGCAAAGGGTAAGCTGAAAAACTTTGCGGTGAAATTTGATGGTGTATTAGATGCTGAGCAACTGCCAGCCGGTAAACTTAGCATTGACGCCAGTGGTGACGCGCAGCTGATTCGTATCAAGCGTTTCCGCCATGTCGGCGCCGCAGGTAGTATCGATGCCAATGGTACGGTCGATGTGCGTAAAGGTATCGCTTGGGATGTCAAAGCGGTGATGAATCGCTTTAACTTGGGTTATTTCTTTAAAGATATCCCAAGTACCATCACTGGCACTATTGATACCGATGGGCGCTGGGGTGACAATCAGCAAATCGTTAATATCAAACAAGTTAACCTAAGTGGCGTGCTAAAAGGCCAGCCGCTCAGTGCCAAAGGTAGTTTGGCGGCGAAGCTGCGCCTACCAAAAGACTTGGGCAGTTATTTTAAACGCTTACAAGCACAGGATGCACAAGCACAGTATCAGCAAGTTAATGCGCTAATCGATAGCTTAAATGCCAATAATTTGGTGCTACGTTGGGGCGACAATTATCTTACTGCTAATGGCAATGCTAAGCAGCTACAAGCTAAGATTAATATCACCAGTCTTGACCAGCTATCAGATAAGCTTGCTGGTAAAGTGACGGGAGGCGCAACCTTGTCGCAGCCGGAAGGACAGGCGCTGCCCACGATTTATATCGACTTGGTTGGTGAGCGACTAGCGCTACCGGGCTTTATTTTGCGTCAAGGTCGTATCCGCGGTAAGCTGGTCAATTTGGCCAATAGCCCAAGCCAGCTTATTATTAGCGCCGAAGGTTTGGATGCGGCAGGTCAGAGCTTTAAAAAGGTCAATGCCACTTTTAATGGCACTGAGCAGGCGCATGTGGTCAATATTGAAGTGGCAAATGATGAGCTTGCTATCACCGCTCGACTCAAGGGTGGCTTTAATCGCGATAAGCTCAGTTGGTCAGGCGTGATTGGTAAAGGGCGTATCAAATCAAAATATGCGACGTTAAACCAACTACAACCTGCACAATTAATTGTCAATTTACCCAAAAAGCAGGGTAATAATTCTACTGACTTAAAAGTGCAGCTTGCCGCCCACTGTTGGCAGGCGACCGACCAAACGGGCAAGCTGTGTTTGCGTGAGAATCTCATTGCTTCACCAGCGGCAGGTCAAGTCAATGTAGCGGTACAAAACTTGGATACTTCGCTGTTTTCCGTATTCTTACCCAAGGATATTGATTGGCAAGCGAAAATTAATGGTAAAGCCATCGTCGGTTGGCAACGTGGTCGTCCGCCAACGATTAATACCACGCTGTACTCTGATAACGGCAAAATCGGTCTCATCCAAGATGGCGATAGTCAGCCGGTTACCTTGCCTTATAAGCGCGTGTCGGTCATTGCTTTATCGGTCCCTGAAGGCATCAAACTGCGCACGGATATCAATACTGGTCGCGGTGCGCGTGGCTATGCTGAGGTTATCGTTGACCCTTATAAAACACCGAAACCTATCTCGGGTGCGCTGGTGCTCAATGAGCTGAATTTGGCAGTGTTTAAGCCTTTCTTCCCCGGTATGCGCGTGCTCGAAGGTAATATCACTATGGCAGGTGGTTTGGGTGGGACGCTCGATAAACCGCAGTTTTATGGCGATGTGAAATTGGCTGATGGCCGTATTGCGATGCTCGATTTACCAATCAATTTAAGAAAGGTCAATGTCGATGCCAAAATTCGTGGTACGCAGGCGAATATCGACGGCACTTTTAATAGTGGTACCGGTACGGGCAAGCTGACTGGTACGGTAAATTGGCAACAAAAACTGCAAGCTAAGCTCAGCATTATTGGCGAGCGTTTGGTATTGACCCAGCCGCCATTATTGTTGGCTGAGATTAACCCTGATATCGACATTATCGTGCGTCCGGGTGACCGTTATGTCAATATTACTGGCGCGGTCAGTGTGCCGTCAGCGACCATTCGTCCACCAGAAGCTAGTGAAGATATCATTACCCAAACCGAAGATGCGGTGGTTCTTGATCGCCGTTTGATTGGTAATATTGATGAGGTTTTAGCGATTTCAAAACCTTGGTCAATCAATGCCGATATCGGTATTGACTTGGGCGATGACATCAATTTCCGCGGTTTTGGTGCAGTGATTCCGTTAGCAGGGGCGATTAATGTGACCCAAAATGGCACAGGCGTTATGCGCGCCAAAGGCGTCGTGCAGGTTTCTCGCCGTACCAATGTCAATATTTTTGGTCAGAGCTTAGAGCTGAATTACGGTCAGGTGCGTTTTAATGGCGACGTGATGAAACCAAATCTGAGCATTGAGGCGGTGAAAACCATCAGCGGTAAGACCGTCGGCGTACGCGTTAAAGGCAATACAGAAAATCCAAATATTATCGTCTTTAACAATGCTGGCTTAACCCAGCAGCAAGCGATGAATGCCTTGATAACGGGCCGTATTAATAATAAGAGCGCGACACAAATCAGTGAGCAAGGCTTTAAATCGCAGGTGACCAATAACCTTGCGGCGGCGGGACTAAGCTTTGGGCTGAGTGGCACGCGCAATCTGACCAACCAGATAGGTCAAGCGTTTGGCTTCCAAAGCCTAACCGTTGATGCGTCAGGCAGCAGTGATGACACCAACGTTAACGTTACTGGTTATGTAACCCCTGATTTGTATATTCGCTACGGCGTGGGGGTGTTTAATGCACAAAATAGCCTATCTATCCGTTATCAGCTAACGCGCCGCATTTATGTCGAAGCAACTTCAGCGGCGGAAAACGCGGTCGATGTGGTTTATAGTTGGCAGTTCTAAGCACTTAAGCTTTTAATAGCCTTACTATACTGTCGATTTTTAAGTCGCTTGTTAGTGGTTCATTTAATGCAATAAAAAACGCCTTTATTAAAAGGCGTTTTTTTATGCGGTGAGCAGTTGATTTATTTGGTCAAAATTAAGCGGTTATTGCGCGTTAAGCGTAAGCGATATTCTTCGCCTTCGTGCTCGATACGCACTTCTTTGGTTAGCGCAAATAGGTGCTGCGACTGTAGCGTAGGCAAACGGTTTTCGCGGCAGTTTAAATAACGAGAGATGACCATGCTCATAGTAAATTCCTTTTGATAAAATAATTAGAGATAAGGCAGTGGGGTAAAGTAAGTTATTAACGATAATAATTATCATTTACATTGAAGGCTTTTGCAAGCTATTTGATAAAATAAATCACAGTTATTATGTAAACTTATATAAAGCAGCATTTACAAACGCTATAAATCAAAACAGTCGTACCATTATAAAGGGCAATAGAATGAGCAGTCATTTAGAGAATTCAAGCAAAAATTTGTTCGCTAAAAATGAGGCAAGTGCTCCTAAACCGCTAAAAATCGTCAATGTTGCGGTGGCGGTCATTTATTATCAGCATCAGTATTTGCTCGGTTTTAGAAATGCATCGCAGCATCAAGGTAATCGTTATGAGTTTGTAGGCGGCAAGATAGATACTAATGAAACCGCTCAGCAAGCGCTGATACGCGAAGTCGCTGAAGAGACGGGCATTGATATCGAGAATAATACTGCGGTAAAACTTGGTCGGCTGCATCATGACTATGGCGATAAGCAGGTTTGCTTACAGGTTTACAAGGTAGCACTAAGTGCGCAGCAGTATGAACAGCATAGACATTGCCAGCAGGGATTGGAGGGTCAAGCATTAACTTGGGTAGATAAATCGAAGTTATTGGCAGGAGATTATCAACTGCCAGCCGCTAATAAAACCATTCTTGCATGGTTGCGCTTACCACAACAGATAGCAATTACTTATCCATTGGCACACTTCAACGACGCGGCTGATCCAGCAGCAGCTTGGCTACAGTTTCATGCAGCGCATTTGGCGCATGATGCTTGGGTTTATGTCCGTCCAAAAGCTATGGATGCAGATAATAATATAGCGCAGTTATTACGCTTGCGTGCAGATATACAGGCGATTGTACCAGCTGAATTTGAAAGCGACCAAGCACATAAGCAAGCTATAAACCATCAAATCGTCGCAAAGCAGTTAACCCAGACGCAGCTTATGCGCAGGGTAAGTGATATTGATAACGATATTCACCAAGATAAAAATGCATTTCACGACGTTCTATCTACAAACCATTTATTAAACTATCCATTAATCATTAGCTGCCACGACGCCCAAAGTATCGCTGCCGCTAATAAGTTGGCGCATAGACGTTTAGAGCAGCAATTGCCGCCGGTTATCGGTATTTTTCTATCACCAGTTTTAGCAACCCAAACCCATCCTGATACCGAGCCACTTGGCTGGCAAGCGTGGTCAATATTAGCAGAATTAGCAGATATGCCAGTGATTGGCTTAGGTGGTTTATCGCCAGCAATGAGGGCTCAAGCAGAGCAGTATGGCGGCATTGCTGTTGCTGGCATTCGTCAGTTTTTGCGGTAATTTTTAAGATGGTATTTATAGTATTTGAGAGTATATTTTAGGCCAATAATTGACCAAAATATGAAAGGTAAATCAAAAACTGAAAGCAAATGTAAGGCCATACAAGTATAGGGTTTAATGGGGGGCAAACCACTGATTTTAAATCTATTTTTACACAAGGTAACTATGTATTGCTTGTATGGCGTAAATACAGAATTACTTACAAACCGTTGCGTTTTCCTACATTGCTACACTGTTTTGCTTAGCCCTTTGCCATTACTATAAACCTGAAAATTACCAAAGGGCGCAGAATCAGTTTGTTAAGGGCGATTCATCTAGCAACTTTTTATCCAATCACTTGCTATTTAACCAATTGCTATCCAACCACTTCTTATCTATCGTAATTTTATTCATCACAGCGCCACTGAAAGGTATAGTAAATATAAGTAATCCAGTATTTAATTTTCACTCATCTGTCTTTTGTATTTAAAGTAATTGTTGAGCATTATCTATACTGAGTCAATCGCTATAAAATTTGATAAATGAAAATTTTAACTAACACTATTAATAAATGGTACTCCTATGAAAACCAATAAGTTACCTAAGTCAGCCTGGCCTGATTCGCAGGCAGCTGGTTCTCAATCACAGCAGACTGAATCAAGTCAGCATTACCTTGATAAAAACTATTTAAAAAAAGGTTATCGTAAGACAGATAATACGTCACAATCGAGTAATGCCAGCAACGACGCCAGCTATCACAACGATAGCGCCAACGACATGTCAGTAGACGATGTCGCTCTAAATACCTTGGCAACAGATAATGAATTTGGCTATAAAAAGAGTGGACAAAACGCGCCTATAGCCGCCACGCCTGCATTGATTCAGAAAAGCAATCACCGCCAAGATAAAGATAATACAAGTTTTAAAAGCACTCAAGATTTGCAAAGCCGCAGTTTTCAAGATGGCGGCGGATACAAAAAAGCGCTTGCTTATAAAAAAGTACAAAAAACTACTGACCTCAATACTTCCGATATCAATATTGACAGTGAAATTAACAGCTCAGCGAAAAGCTTAATTGAAAGTAATAACTTCAATAAGTCAATTACTGCTGAAACTGTTGATATAGACGACGTCAATGAAGATATGGGTTTACCAACAATACCAGAGCGTATATTTATGAATGGACTTATTAAGCATACAGGTATTGCCTTAGCGATTATTATTCCATTGGCTGCGTTCTCAGCCTATGCAGCGACGACGCCCGTCAATACCGCGGCTAAAGCTGGGGTGACAGCGAACGCAACGACGGATAAAACCAGCACAGAGACGTTATCCATTAAGCCAAATGCAATTATCCATAAATCTGCTAGCGTACCAACCACAGTTAATAGCGTTGATCTAAAAAAATACGCTGGTACTTGGTACGAGATAGGGCGCTTGCCGATGTATTTTCAGCGCAACTGTGCCAGTGATGTGACGGCGACTTATATTGAAAAAACTGACGGTTCAGGCATTAAAGTGATTAATCAATGCAAAGCACAAGATGGTTCAGCCATTACTGCAGAAGGTTTAGCAAAACCCGCTGATGCTTCGGGTAGTAAATTGAAAGTTACTTTTTTACCGTCATGGATTCGCTGGTTGCCTGTTGGCCGCGCAGATTATTGGGTGCTTGCTCGTGATACAGATTACAAAACGGCATTGGTTGGCACGCCAGATAAAGAATATTTATGGTTACTGGCTCGTTCGCCAAATGTTAGCCAAGAAACTTATGCAAAATATCGCCAAATTGCCCAAAAGCAGGGCTACGATTTAAAAGAATTTAAACTTACCCCGCAGACCAATCAGACAGTAAAGTTGGTTCCTTAAGCTTTTTATCACCATACATGGCATAACCATATAAGTATTTTATAATTGTCCTATTTTTGCATAGGTTATTATTAATTGACAATAGAGCAGCAGTGTAAGCTGCCTTTATTTTTATCAAGCAACTTATAAAGCTATGAAAAACGCGATAAGTACGTCAAATTCGGTTATCACTAGCAAAATAGGGCGTTTTAGGCTAAAATCTACCTTATCTAAAGACGGTGACGATAAAGACTGTGACGCTAGTTAGTGATAGTTACTATTGCCAATTACTACTGCCAAAGTCGAGCATGACCGTTTTAATATCATTATTTAAGTAATGATGACCTATCTATTTATATTTCTTTCTACTTTACAGCTATCTAATTACTGACCAAAAGGATGTTTCTCGTGAGCAACGCTGATACCTTACGCCAATTACATCAAGACCATTTGAGCAATTATAACCAACAAGAGCAACAAGCCATTGAGCTTATGGGCTTATTAAATAAGCTTTATAATGAGCAAGATGTGCAAGTGACTTTGTTTGGTGATACGCTAGATACAACCTCTGTGGGTCAAATACTGGCATTGCATCAAAAAGTCGCGCTACGTGATAAAGGTGCTAAACCTATCGCTGTCGCGGATACTTTAGCGATGGTTAAAACGCTTGCAGAGAATAAAGACATCCAAGCGGCGCGTATCGATGTTGGTCAATTAATTGCTAATGACAGTGATTTACAAGCGGCATTACAGTCTATTAACGACAATAACGCTGCAAGCAATGGCGCAACAGACGTGGTGCTGTATGGTTTTGGCCGTATTGGTCGAATTTTAACGCGTCTATTGTTGTCACAAGCGTCAAGCGCTAAAGGCTTACAGCTAAAAGCCATTGTGGTGCGTCCAGCAGCAGCGGGTGATCTGGCTAAGCGTGCTTCATTGCTGGAGCGCGATTCAATCCATGGTAGTTTCGCTGGTGGCGTCGTTGTCGATGATGAAAACAATGGTTTGATCATCAATGGCCGCTTTGTACAAGTGATTTATGCCAAAGACCCAAGCGAGATTGACTATACGGCTTATGGTATCAACGATGCATTAGTTATTGATAATACCGGTATTTGGAAAGATGAAGACGGTCTTGGCAAGCATTTGCAATCGACTGGTGTGAAAAAAGTATTGCTAACGGCTCCTGCTGGCGGTGATATTAAAAACGTCGTTTATGGGGTCAATAACGATACGATCGGCGATGACACTATCGTCAGTGCAGCGAGCTGTACCACTAACGCGATTACCCCAACGCTCAAAGTTTTAAATGATGAGTACGGTATCGAGAATGGACACGTAGAAACCATTCACTCGTTCACCAACGATCAAAACTTAATTGATAACTATCATAAAGCCGATCGCCGCGGGCGCAGTGCAGTATTGAATATGGTTATCACCAGTACTGGCGCGGCAAAAGCAGTTGGTAAAGCCCTACCAGAGCTTAGCGGTAAATTGACGGGTAATGCGATTCGTGTACCAACGCCAAACGTCAGCTTAGCGATTTTGAACTTAAACCTTAAAACGGCGCCAGCCAGTGCCGATGCGTTAAATGAGTTCATGCGTAAAGTGTCTAATAGCAGTCAGTGGCAAACTCAGATCGCTTATACAGATTCTGCCGAAGCGGTATCAACTGATTTTGTTGGTGATACGCATGTCGGTATCGTCGATGCGCAAGCGACTATTTTGACAGACAATCATGCTATCGTTTATATTTGGTACGATAACGAAGTCGGCTATAGCACGCAGGTATTACGTTTGGCCACGCAAATGGCTGGCATCAGCTATGCGCAAATTCCAGCGTAAAAATTTGCACAGCTGCTATCTTAGCCGTTTGTATTTAGATAAAATGCTAAGGCAAAATAGCGGGACGAAAGTAAGTTTTATCCTAGATAAATCGGTGTAAATTATTAACGGCAGTATTCAAACACCCGATAGTCCGAATGGTTATCGGGTGTTGTTGTCATGCTAAATGCTAAGCGTGGTATGACATTTTAGTAAATGCTGTTTTAAAGAAGATTTTATATTTTTTTAAGTTATTCATAACTACCAAACATATAGCTACCACCTAAAATACAGTCGTGGACTGTAGCCAGTTGATAAGCTGGATGGTAAATAAAGGAACGTAAGATGCGATTTATTGATGAAGCCGTCGTAACGGTAAAAGCAGGTGACGGTGGTAACGGAATCGCCAGTTTTCGCCGAGAAAAGTATGTCCCACGCGGTGGCCCTGACGGTGGCGATGGCGGTAAGGGCGGCGATGTCTATGTCATTGCCGATGACAATACCAACACCTTAGTTGACTACCGTTATACCCGTCGTTATGACGCCATGCGCGGTGAAAACGGTCATAGTAAGAACTGTTCGGGTAAAGGCTCTGACGATATTTATTTGCCGGTTCCTATTGGTACGACCGTGGTTGATACCGAAACCGACGAAGTATTAGGCGATTTGATTGAAATTGGTCAAACGCTACTGATTGCCAAAGGCGGCGACGGCGGTCTGGGTAATACCCATTTTAAAAGCTCAACCAATCAAGCACCGCGCAAAGCCACTTCAGGTTTTGAAGGCGAGTTAAAGGTGCTGAAGTTTGAGCTAAAAGTAGTCGCTGACGTTGGTCTGATTGGTTTACCTAACGCGGGTAAATCAACCTTTATCCGTCAGGTATCTGCCGCCAAACCTAAGGTTGCCGATTATCCCTTTACCACCTTAGTGCCAAACTTAGGCGTGGTTGATATCGGTCGTCACCGCTCATTTGTGATGGCAGATATTCCGGGTTTAATCGAAGGCGCGTCAGAAGGCGCAGGACTTGGCATTCGTTTTTTAAAGCATGTCGCTCGTACACGCCGTCTGTTACACTTGGTTGATGTAAAACCGATCGATGGCAGCGACCCAGTAGAAAACGCGCGCGTGATTTTAAATGAGCTTGAGCGTTTTTCACCTGAATTGGCCAATTTGCCACAGATTTTGGTGCTAAATAAAATTGATCAGGTTGCCGAAGAAGACTTAAACGAGCTTTGTACCCATATTGTGGCTGAGCTTGGTTGGACAGGTATGGTATTTCGTACCGCAACCTTGACCGGTGAAGGCGTTGATGCGATTAAGTACCATTTGATGAATGAGATCGAGCGCGAGCGTGAGCGTGAACTCGAAGATCCGATTTTTGCTGAAGCCCAAAAAGAGCGTTTTGAGCGCTTAGAAGCAGAAGTTCGTTTGAATACCGAAGCGCAGCGTGAAGCCTATCGTGCGGCTCGTAAAGCAGCGCGTGAAGGTACCAATTTAGACGACGATGACGATTTCGACGATGGCGTCGAAGTGGTATACGTTCCTTAATATATCTAAGGTTAAATTGGCAAAAGTTAATGTTTCGTTTTTTAAATAGGTGTGCGTACAGTTCTAATATTATTCACGTAATTCATTTACCCTAGCAACAGGAGTTTATATGGCAGTTGACATAGAGAACACGACAGAAGAAGCAAGGTTTGTTAAGCAAGCTCGCAACTTTGATATTCGGCGCGTTATTGTCAAGATTGGCTCATCGCTATTAACCAATAATGGACGAGGGCTTGATCGAACTGCCATTTACGAATGGGCAAAGCAGATTGCCAAACTGCATAAGCAAGGTGTGGAAGTATTGCTAGTGTCGTCAGGTGCGGTTGCTGAAGGCGTGGTGCGGATGAATCTGGACGAGCGCCCAAGGAAACTGGCGGCGCTACAAGCTTGTGCGTCCATCGGACAGATGGGCTTGATTGAAACCTGGTGGTCAGCATTGATTCAGCATGGTATTCAAAGCTCGCAGCTGTTATTAACTCATGATGATTTGTCTAATCGTAGTCGCTATTTAAATACCACCGGAGCATTGACGCAGTTATTAGAATGGCGCGTACTGCCCGTGATTAATGAAAACGATACCATAACCATTGATGAGATTAAGTTCGGCGATAATGACACCTTGGGCGCGATGGCAGCGGCGATGGTCAATGCCGATTTATACATTATTTTGACCGATCAAGAAGGCGTCTTTACTGATAATCCACGTAACAATCCGAATGCCAAAATGATTCGCCAAGAGCGCGCGATGGCCGATTACTTATTTGATATCGCCGGTGACGGCGGCAAACTTGGCCGCGGCGGTATGCTGACGAAAATTCGTGCTGGACGCTTGGCTGCCATGGGCGGCTGTCCAACGGTTATTGTTAGTGGCGCTATCGACGATGTGATTACGCGGGTGGTATCTGGCGAAGCCGTTGGTACGTTATTGACTACTAATGATGCCGATAAAATCATTGCTCGTAAACAATGGCTAGCAGCGCATTTGCGCATGTCAGGCACGCTTATTGTGGACGCTGGGGCTGCAAAAGCGGTTGTCGAACATCACAAGAGCTTATTGCCAGTTGGCGTCGTCGAGGTCCGCGGTGATTTTGATGAAGGTGATGTGGTAGAGGTTGTCCATCAAGACACGGGCGAGCGTATCGCAGTCGGTCAAGTAAATTTCTCATCGCGTGACGCTTGCCGCGTGGCTCGCGAGCGTACAGAGCAGTTTGATAGAATCCTTGGTAACAAGGAAGAGCGCGTGGTCATGGTACATCGCGACAATTTAGCGTTAACCGTGTAGTTATACCCCTTTAATCGGTAGGTGTTCTCAAAGCTTAATAGTAAATGGCATTTAATATAAAGAAGCTGATATCAAATGATTATGAAGCTTTTTAGAATTAAATGCCGCTATCTATGCGTTATAAGCGTTTATTAATCTTTTCTTTCACTTATTTTATCTTGCCCTGTTATTTATTTTATTGAATATAGGGCTGTTTTGGAGAGTTGTACATGAGTGCTTCAGACAGTAACAATGCGCTTGAGCAGAACTTTGCGCCTTTAAAAAACGATAGATTGCTACGAGCACTCCGCTTTGAGCCCATAGATACCACGCCAGTATGGATGATGCGCCAAGCTGGTCGTTATTTACCAGAATATAAAGCCACTCGCGCTGAAGCCGGTGACTTTATGAGCCTATGTAAAGATACGGCGCGTGCGACCGAAGTCACTTTGCAGCCGCTGCGTCGTTATGATTTAGATGCCGCGATTTTATTCAGTGATATTTTGACCATTCCTGATGCCATGGGGCTAGGACTGTATTTTGAAACGGGCGAGGGTCCGAAGTTTAAGCATCCGATTCGTACGCAAGCGGATTTAGACAGATTGCCGGTGCTCGATATGAATGACTCGCTTGATTATGTCATGCGCGCGGTGACGAGCATTCGTAAAGCACTAAACGGACAAGTGCCGTTATTTGGCTTTTCGGGTAGCCCTTGGACGCTAGCGACTTATATGATTGAAGGCGGCAGCTCAAAAGATTATCGCTATACAAAAGGTTTCTTATATAGCAATCCGGAGTTTTTACATCAATTATTAGATAAATTGGCAACGTCAGTGATTGATTATTTGGATGCGCAAGTGGTTGCTGGCGCACAAATTTTGCAGATATTTGACAGCTGGGGTGGGGCGCTTGGTCATCGTCAGTTTGTGAATTTCTCGCATGCCTATAATAAGCGTATTGTCGCTGAGCTAAAGGTACGTCATCCAGAAATCCCAGTCGTACTATTTACCAAAGGCGGTGGATTGTGGCTTGATGTGCAAGCGGATAGTGAGGCCGATGCGCTAGGTCTAGACTGGACGATGCCTATAGATCGCGCCCGTCAAGTATTGACAGAAAGTCAGCGCCAATTGACCAAGCAACATAAAAAGCTACAAAGCAGCAAAGCCATTCAGGGTAATTTAGACCCCGCAACCTTGTACGGCTCGCCTGCAACTATCCGTGCTGAAGTCAATGCGATGCTCGATAGCGCTTACGCCAGTGGCGAAAAAACCGGCTATGTGGCAAACTTAGGTCACGGTATTACCCAGTGGGTCAATCCTGATAATGCCAAAGTCTTTATCGATGCGGTACATGATTATAAAATTTAAGTTATAAAATTTAATATCGTTAATTATTAAAAAATCAACGTTTAAAAGCGCTAGTAACAGCGCTTATATTTAGAAGCGACAAGGTTTAACTTTGATGTAGAGCTTATCTCTATCTAAATATTTACGCATTAAAAGAAAAAGGAATATCTTATGATTTCAGCAGCGATTGTCGGCGGCACAGGCTATACAGGTATTGAGCTGATTCGCTTATTGTCTGCCCACCCTGAAGTGTCTATTGATTTGCTAACCTCGCGTAGCGAAGCTGGCACCCGCGCTGATGAGATATTCCCAAGTTTACGCGGTATCTCAGATATCGTCTTTAGCGACTTGGGCGATGAGACACTTGCTACCTTACAAAAATGCGACGTGGTGTTTTTTGCCACCCCGCATGGCGTGGCGATGAAGCAAGCTGAGGCGTTAACGGCAGCGGGCGTCAAGGTCATTGACTTGGCGGCGGATTTTCGCTTGCAATCATTAGCAGATTTTGAGCACTGGTATCAGCAAGCGCATGCCTGTCCTGAATTGTTAAAGACCGCCGTTTATGGCTTACCTGAAATCAATCGTGAAAAATTGGCCAATGCGTTAGTTGTCGGTAACCCTGGCTGCTACCCAACTACCGCTATTTTGGGCTTAAAACCTATTATCGATGCGCAAAATCAGCAAGCCGAAAGGCTGGTTGAGTCGCGTATCGTTATCGATGCAAAATCTGGCGTTTCGGGCGCGGGTCGGCAAGCGAAGCTCGCGCTTAACTATGCGGAAACCACCGATAATTTTAAAGCGTATAGCGTTGAAGGTCATCGGCATTTACCAGAGATTGAGCAGGGTGTTGCTCAATTATTAGAAAGTCAGTTTGACCATCGTATCCGTTTTTTACCGCATCTGGTGCCAATGATACGCGGCATGCTGAGCTCTATTCATTTAGAGCTTACCGAAGCAGGCACTGCTATCGATTGGCAGCAAGTATTTGAGAGAAGCTATGCGGCAGAGCCGTTTGTCGATGTGATGCCAAAGGGGCTTTATCCCGATACGCGCAGCGTGCGAGCCAGTAATCGTTTGCGTATTGGTATTCACCAAGACAATGCGCGTGCTGAGCTGACGGTGATTGTTGTGCAAGACAATTTGGTGAAAGGTGCTGCTGGGCAGGCCGTGCAAAATATGAATGTGATGTTTGGTTTCGATGAATCGATGGGCTTAGACTTTGCCCCTATCGTTCCTTAACAGATGTCTAGCCATTAACAAATCCCACATATTTATGGTGCTAGGTATTGATTATAAATTCCGCTATAATAACCTGCCTTTATTGTTAAGAGATATCGTCTAAATGCGTTTGAAGAGTGCACCACGCCTTTGCCAACAGCCTGCACGAGTATTGTGCCAAGACTCTGTTTCCTATGATGTGGGGCACGATGCGCATCTCTCTTATTCTCATTACCAACAGAGTAATGCGCTGATAAATAGCTCGCTTATTAGTAATAAGCAACGAGGCGCTTCCACCTTAGTATTGGCATTATTCGTGGTGACGGTATTGGTGACCGCTGGAGTTGGACTCGCATTTGGCCATAAACTTGGCTATCAGCGCGGCTATTATTCTATGCAGGCAGAAACTCAGCAAGCGGTAATTACCAGTAAAGAAGCCACGCAAGAACTAAAAGATTTACGCCTTAGTAGCAAAATTGCGACCAATGAAGCAGCTACTGCTAAGCAAGAGTTAGAAATAAGTTTGGCAAATTTAAAAGAGCTACGTGAAAACCAACAGGAATTGACGGTTGAAAATAAACAACTAGCCCAGCTTAATGAGGTATATGCCGAGCTTGTTAGCGAAAATGGCGGTATGCCTTTACAAATATTTGGGGCGAAAATCAAACCTTTGCCTGAAAACGCTTTTGAGTACGGCTTTGATGTGGCTATGCTGGCCAGCGACGGCAAAGCTAAGCGCTTAAAACCTACTTTAACCTTACTGAATGATAATGACTTTGTAGAAGTGCCGCTTGAGCCGGCAAGTTATACCATCGATGGGATAACGCGTATTCGTGGCCGCTTTATGATGCCAACAGGCTTTAAACCTTTGCAGGTTAAACTAAGCTTAAATGCTGGCGGACAAGAATTGGAGCAATTATACGACTGGAAGCTTGGTGATAAGGTTGATAGCATGCCGTTGTCACTTTTAGATTTGCCAGAAGTCGATGAAAGCCCTATCGAGCCTTAAGTTTTTGATATTTTATTGAACTTTATTTTATTGCACTTTATTTTGTTGAACCTTAGATTTTTAATGTGTTAATACTTTCGTGTCTTATGCTAAGTGATAGCTAGACAGGTCTGCTACTCTTTTTTAATCCTCTTTATGCTGATACAGCATCGCTATTAATTTGTACGCTAATTATGATAAAACAACCGATATTACATTCAACGCCAACCGTTGCTGATTGGCATTTCCCAAATACGCCGCTGCGTCTGGCGCAAGATGGTGATACCGAGGGCGAAACTTCACCGCAAGCCGATGTATTGGTCGCTGAGCCAGAAGTGGCAAAACCGCCGATGTATGCAGTGGTCATGTATAACGATAACTACACGCCGATGGAGTTTGTCGTCTATGTGCTGCAATCAGAGTTTCGTCATAGTATGGATACGGCGGTTGAAATTATGCTGACCATTCATAATAGTAGCAAGGGTATTGCCGGCATTTATCCAAAGGACATTGCTGAAACCAAAGCCAAAAAAGTCAATAGCTTGGCGCACCGTGAAGGCTATCCTTTATTGACTCAAATCGAGCCGCATCAGGGTGAGTAATTTTTTAGCCTATTTTGTCTTAAGTTTTCTCTAATTTCGGTTGATTCTACTCACCTTTTTATTTCTTACCTTTTTATTTATTACAAGAACTCTGCCGTAGAGCAAACCTGATGTATTAGCCAATGGTTTGCTCTAATCTATTTATCTACTTGATTCCTGCCTTTTTAAATTTATTGTCACTCCTTTAATTCTCTTTTATCAATCTTCCTAGCTTTGCATTTTCTGCTTGATTTTTTTTTCATATCACCCATATATTAAAGTATACCCTTGTACACCTAATCGTATTAAGCCCCACATTTTTTCATATCGTTTTAGCACCTTTTATCTCTGTTATATTCAACCGTGAATTTTAAAAATAGCCGCTCGAAGTACTTTATTGTCTATTTGTCGCTTTAATACTGCACAATAAATACTGCGCAATAAAGGTCTAGTGGACACTTCGATACATTTTAGTCAGCGTTAAAAGATTGACTATGGTTAAGTATCATGTTGAGATAAAGGTAAGACGCAAATAGTATTCAAGCCATGGAAGACATCATTCAATAATATGCAGTAATGTCTGTTAATAATCCCAACATTGCCCTTGAACAATCCATCTATCGCCCTGATTTAGTTACTAACTCATTCATAAAGCTATCAATAATAAGATAGGTACAACCGTAGGAAGTCCTTATGTTAAGTCGTCATCTTGAAGTTTCTTTGCGTTTAGCAATGACACTTGCGCGCCAAAAATCGCATGAGTATCTCACTGTTGAACATCTGCTATTGGCGTTATTGGAAAATACCAATGCTGCCAATACGTTGACTGCTTGCAATGCCAATGTCTCAACGTTGCGTAGTGAGCTAGAAGCTTATATCAATAAGCATACGCCAACCGTGGACGCAGATTCTGAACAATCACCACAACCCACCCAAAGCTTTGACCGCATTTTACAGCGTGCTATTTTCCACGTGCAGTCTATTGGTGGCGGGCGTTTAGTGGAAGGTTCTGATATTTTGGTATCGATGTTCTCAGAGCATGATACTTATGCCGTTTATTTGCTTAAAAAACAGGGAATCAGCCGCCTTGAGCTGACCCAGTATTTATCACATGGTCAAGACAAAGACGAGCCATCTGAGCCACGTGCGTCGATGACAGGTGAGCGCCGTAGTGCGTCAGAAAAAACCAGTAAAGATCCTTTGGTTGAATTTGCAACTAACTTAAACCAACGCGCCGCTGAAGGCAAAACCGACCCACTCATTGGTCGTGGCCCTGAGATTGAGCGTGCTGCACAAGTGCTATGTCGCCGTCGTAAAAATAACCCGCTACTGGTCGGTGAGCCGGGCGTGGGTAAGACTTCAATTGCTGAAGGTTTGGCGTGGTTGATTATCAATGATAAAGCGCCAAAACCGCTTAATGGCTGCGTGATTTATAGCCTAGATATCGGCTCATTAATCGCTGGCACTAAGTACCGCGGTGATTTTGAAAAACGGATGAAATCACTACTTGATGCGTTAAAGAAAAAGCCCAATGCGATTTTGTTTATCGATGAGATTCATATGATTATTGGCGCAGGCTCGTCAATGAGTAGCAATATGGACGTCTCAAACTTAATCAAACCAGCGCTTGCCAATGGTGAGCTGCGCTGTATTGGTTCGACAACCTTTACTGAGTATCGTCAGGTGTTTGAAAAAGATCATGCATTGTCACGCCGTTTCCAAAAGATTGACGTCAAAGAACCAAGTGTCGATGACAGTATCGATATTTTACGTGGGTTGAAACCGCGTTATGAAGAGTTCCATAACGTCGAATATACCGACGAAGCCTTGGTCACTGCTGTGCAATTATCGGCGAAACACATTCATGAGCGCTTTTTACCCGATAAAGCCATCGATGTTATCGATGAAGCGGGTGCTTATAAGCGTTTGGGCATAGTCGCGGATTTGGACGATATTGATGCTGAAGAAAGCTTTATTGCCAATTTAGAACAAGACTTTGATGCGCAAATCGATGCCGATGAAGAAGGTCTTGGGGGTGATGCTGACGATGACAGCCTTGATGAAACAAGGACTGCTAACGAAATGCAAGAAGAAGCAAATACGGCAAAAGCCAATGATAAAGCCAATGGATCTAAGAAATCTAAAGGCAAACGCGCACCGATAAAAATCGATGTTGCTGATATCGAAGCCATCATTGCTAAGCTGGCGCGTATTCCGCCCAAATCCGTATCAAGTGATGATAAGAGCATTCTTGAGCATTTAGATCGTGATCTTAAACACTTAGTATTTGGTCAAGATGAAGCGATTGAAACCTTGGCGGATGCGATTAAACTGTCGCGTGCCGGTCTAAAAGCACCAGACAAACCAATTGGCTCGTTTATGTTTGCTGGTCCAACCGGGGTTGGTAAAACAGAAGTATCGCGTCAATTAGCAAACTTATTGGGTGTTGAGTTGGTTCGCTTTGATATGTCGGAGTACATGGAAGCGCATACTGCCTCACGTCTGATTGGTGCGCCTCCTGGTTATGTTGGTTATGATCAAGGTGGTTTGCTGACTGAAAAAATCAATCAGCATCCGCATTGCGTGTTGTTACTTGATGAAATCGAAAAAGCACACCCTGATGTCTTTAACTTGTTATTACAAGTGATGGATCATGGTACGTTGACTGACAACAACGGCCGCGTGGCTATCTTTAAGCAAGTGATCGTCATTATGACGACCAACGTCGGCGCTGAAAGTATCAGCCGCTCTTCGATGGGCTTTACCCAACAAGACCACAGCCGTGACAATACCGAAGCGCTCAAACGTGTCTTTACGCCTGAGTTCCGTAACCGTTTGGATGCGATTATTCAGTTCAACGCGTTAGATACGTCGGTTGTGGTTTCTGTGGTCGATAAGTTCTTGGTTGAGCTACAAGTACAGCTCGATGACAAGCAAGTCACGCTCGAGATTGACGATGAAGTCCGTGATTACTTGGCGGAAAAAGGCTATGATCGCCTCATGGGTGCGCGTCCTATGCAGCGCCTTATTCAAGACGAGATTAAAAAACCACTCGCAAGTATGATTTTGTTTGGCGACTTGGTAAACGGCGGGATTGTACATTTAAGCTTAGAGCCCAAAGAAGCCAATGAGCAAGACGGTGATACTGTTAAGCTTGATAAAAATGGCGGTAAATCTTCGGATAAAGGGTCAGCCGACAGTCGTATTATCTTAACGGTCGTTGAAACCCATGAGCCCCATCCAGATTCTGAGTCACTAGCTAGCTAAGTTTTTACTATTGATATAATAACAACGGTTACGGTGTTATAAAAACGGTTACAATGGTAGCCGTTTTTTTATTGCTATAATTTATTGAATGACCGTATTTCTTATACTCCTATAAAAAATAAAAAAGGACCTATCATGGAATTGTTTGATGAAAAATCTACGAAAACCGAGGCCCAAAAACAAGCGATTCTGGACAATGTGCGCTTACCGGACGACTGGAAACAAGCCTTAGCAGAAGAATTGACCTCTGATAATATGGATAACTTGCGCGCTTTTTTAAAAGAAGCTTATCAATCAGATGATAGTATTTATCCGCCAGCGCCCTTAATGTTTAATGCATTAAATCTAACGCCGTTATCGCAGGTGAAGGTGGTGATACTGGGTCAAGACCCTTATCATGGACCAGGGCAAGCGATGGGTTTATCGTTTTCAGTACCAAAAGCCATACCAAAACCGCCGTCTTTAAATAATGTACTAAAAGAGATGGCGAGTGACATCGGAATCGCTCCTTCAAAACATGGCGATCTGACTTATTGGGCGCAGCAAGGGGTGCTATTGCTCAATAGTTCTTTGACGGTTAAAGAAAGCGAGCCTAATAGCCATCAAAATAAAGGTTGGGAGCAGTTTACCGACGCCGTGATTGACGTGGTCAATGAACAAACAGAGCATACGGTATTTATATTGTGGGGCAGTAAAGCGCAGAAAAAAGGCAAATATATCAATACCGATAAACATTTGATTCTGACCGCTGTCCATCCATCGCCGTTGGCTGCCAACCGCGGCGGGTTTTTTGGTTCTAAGCCGTTTTCTAAGACCAATGATTATCTAATACAACATGGCCAAAAACCGATTGACTGGCAATTGCCACAGTAAATGAGAAATATACAGAATATAAGCTTGCAGCCATTTCAGACAATTAACTACCAACTTGCTACAGATGAACTTTGGGCAGTCGAAGATATCAACTGGATGCAAAAAGCCCTTAATCTTGCTAAGCAAGGCGCTGCACGTGAAGAAGTGCCTGTAGGAGCGATACTGGTACACAATCAGCAGATTATAGGTCAAGGTTTTAATGAGCCGATTGGACGCCATGACGCAACCGCGCATGCAGAGATTATCGCGTTAAGGGATGCCTGCAGGCGTTTAAACAATTATCGCTTGCCGCTTCAGACAACGTTATATGTGACTTTAGAGCCGTGCACTATGTGTATTGGCGCGCTGATTCATGCTCGTGTCGATAGACTTATCTATGCAGCAAGCGAGCCGAGGGCTGGTATGGTTGGTAGTCAAATGAACTTGGCTGCCGAGTCTTTTTATAATCATCGTATTCAAGTGCATAAAGGCTTGTGCCGTGAGCATAGCAGTCAAATGCTAAAGGCTTTTTTTCGTGAACGTCGGCAAGCGTCCAAACGAAAAAAAAGATAAAAAAACCGTTCAAATGATTAACAAGATATTGTTCTCACTGCTAGTGATAGGGTGTTATGTTTGCTATACTATTGCACTATTTGCTTACGAATCTGTCTATTACCGTGCAAGCGTTTGATAGTGCAGGGAAATTCTTTGTTTACCACGATGTCAGCTTTGCCGACGATTAAGTGAGTGTTATGTCTGCTTGTACACTTGATACTAATGACAATAGTGAGACGCCGTCATTGCGCTATCCGGTTATCTGTATTGATGGTCCAAGTGGGGCAGGTAAAGGCACGGTTACGTGGCGCTTAGCGCAAACCTTGGGCTATCAGCTGCTTGATTCAGGGGCATTATATCGCATCGTTGGTCTAAAGGCGTTTGAAGCAGGTCTGATTACAGCAGATGCCAGCCAAGCGATTGATGAGACTGCGTTATTAGAATTGACCCAAAGCTTACAGATCGTTTTTGAGCCCAATAGCGATTCAGGGCGCGTGGATATCATTGTCAATGGCACTAAGATTGGCGAGCAAGTACGTAACGAAACCGTTGGCGGTTATGCTTCACAAGTCGCAGTTTATCCAAAGGTGCGTCAAGCGCTGCTTAAATTGCAGCAAGACATGGCAACCCAATCAGGATTGGTCGCTGATGGTCGCGACATGGGTACGGTAGTTTTTCCTGATGCCGATGTAAAGGTCTATCTGACCGCAAGCGCTACCGCTCGTGCAGAACGCCGCGTCTCACAGCTATTAAAGGCTGGACAGGCGGCCGACTTTGACGCGATTCTGGCAACGATTAAAGCGCGAGATGAGCGTGATGAAAACCGAGCAACGGCACCGTCAAAACCGGCTGAAGATGCACTGGTTTTAGATAGTTCAAACCTAGACGCTAATGCAGTCTATGAGCTGGTAAAAAAACATTGTCAGGACAAGGGTATTAGTTTTAATCGTTAATAAAAACAACATTTTAAGTACTAAAAGGTTTCCTATGGCTTCCATTTTAGTATAAAATTGTATAAATATAAGTAAGACAGTCGTTGCTAGTGAGTTCGCTACAAAATCGCTTATTAGCAACAACCGTTTTTTTTATATGACTGCATAAGATATAAAACCAGTATTCTCGTTTTATACAGTCATACATTTGATCCGTACTGTGCTGGACAGGATACGGCTATACAAAGGTAGACATAATGGAATCATTTGCTGAACTATTTGAAGCGAGCATCGAAGAAACAGGTCTTGATATCGAGCGTGGCTCGGTTATCACTGGTACTGTTGTAGCCATCGATAGCGATTGGATCACAGTAGATACTGGTCTTAAATCTGAAGGTATCGTCGCTCGTGAAGAGTTTTTAAGCGAAGAAGGCGAACTTGAAGTTGAAGTTGGCGACACAGTCGACGTCGTGGTTGAAGCGGTTGATAACGGTATGGGTCAAACCTTACTGTCACGCGAAAAAGCCAAACGCGTTGAAACTTGGAATTTCCTTGAGAAAATCTCTGACAACGATGAGATCGTTAAAGGTATTATTTCTAGTAAAGTAAAAGGCGGCTTTACCGTTGATATCGGTTCAGTTCGCGCGTTCCTACCAGGTTCATTGGTAGACGTCCGTCCGATTCGTGATACCACGCATCTAGAAGGCAAAGAGCTAGAATTTAAAGTTATCAAACTTGATCAAAAACGTAACAACGTCGTGGTAAGTCGCCGCGCTGTTATGGAAGCTGAAAACTCAGCTGAGCGTGAAGAGCTATTGAACAAGCTTGAAGAAGGTATCGAGATCGAAGGTATCGTTAAGAACCTAACTGATTACGGTGCATTCGTTGATCTTGGTGGTATTGATGGTCTACTACACATCACTGACATGGCGTGGCGCCGTATCAAGCATCCATCTGAGGTGGTTGAAGTTGGTCAAGATCTAAAAGTTAAAGTATTGAAGTTTGATCGTGAGCGCAATCGCGTAAGCCTAGGTCTAAAACAACTTGGTACGGATCCTTGGGATAACGTTGGCGGCACTTACCCAGTAGGTAGTGTGGTTAAAGCACGCGTCACTAACCTAACTGATTATGGTTGTTTCGCTGAAATCTCAGAAGGTATCGAAGGTCTAGTACACGTATCAGAGATGGATCATACCAACAAAAACATCCACCCATCAAAAGTTGTTCAAGTGGGCGATGAAGTTGAAGTAATGATCCTTGATATCGACGAAGAGCGTCGCCGTATCAGCTTAGGTATTAAACAAACTCTTGCTAACCCATGGGATGAGTTTGATAAGAAACACGAGCGCGGTGATAAAATCACTGGTACGATCAAATCTATCACTGATTTCGGTATCTTTATCGGTCTAGACGGTGGTATCGATGGTCTTGTTCATCTGTCTGATATCTCTTGGAACGAAACTGGCGAAGAAGCTATCCGTAACTACAACAAAGGCGACACCGTTGAAGCAATGGTATTGTCTGTAGATTCAGAAGCCAACCGTATCAGCTTAGGCATCAAACAATTAAGCTCTGATCCATTTAACGAATACCTGGTCAACAATGACCGCGGTGCTATCGTTAATGGTAAAGTAAAAGAAGTAGACGCGAAAGGTGCGACTATCGAACTTGCTGACGAAGTAGAAGCTTATTTACGTGCTTCTGAGATTCAACGTGATCGCGTTGAAGATGCAACCAAGCATCTATCTGTTGGTGATGATGTTGAAGCGAAAATCATCAGTGTTGATCGCAAAACTCGTAACATCAACTTGTCAATCAAAGCCAAAGACGAAGCTGAAGAGCGTCAAGCGATTAAAGAATTGGGAAGCACTGGTACGACTGCTGCTGCCGGTTCTGATGCACAGCCAAAAACCATTGGTGACTTGATCAAAGAACAAATGCAGTAAGCGGTAGTTTGTTGATATAGTTATACTATAAAAAGAAAGCGACTCCGGTCGCTTTTTTTTGTGATTAAATTTGAGTATGGGGCAAGTTGGTAAGGTTTTATGGTAAAAAAGGAAACTCTTATTCCTATTTATGCCAATATCCGCTATCATTTGCAACATTGAGTAACGAGATATGAACGTAAAATTAAACAGTTTTTAATTGTTCAATTTACTTCATTATCATCTTATCCATTAATCAATAAGGTCCATGTGATAATGCAGCAAGCAATTAACAAGTCCGAATTTATTAGTAATCTGAGTGCGAATTGTGACAACATGACAGACACTGTCGTCGATGATGCAGTACGCGAAATATTAAATTTGATGACCGATACCTTAGCCAATGACGGCCGAGTAGAGGTGCGTGGCTTTGGTAGTTTTTGTCTTCATCATCGCCGTGCCCGTATGGGGCGCAATCCTAAAACAGGCGAAAGCGTACCCGTACCTGCAAAAGCCATTCCGCACTTTAAGCCGGGCAAAGCGCTACGTGAAGCTGTCAATGCCAAGGTAGCGAACGGTTAATAAAGCAGAGCCGTCAGAATGTCCGCGTTCTTTGTTAAACGGTTCATACGATTCAATACGAAAGGATATCTTTGATGCGCATTTTACTGCTGATTTTACTGTTTCTAAGCTTTGCTTATTCGCTAGGGTTGGTATTGGCCAATAATACTGAAGTTGGGGTGAATCTACTTTTTTCCCAAGCACCGACAATGAATTTGGGCTTATTACTGATTCTGTGCTTAATACTGGGCATTGTGATTGGCATGTTACTCGCGCTGCTTATCTTCCGCGTGCTACAAAATAAGTGGGAAATCTCACGGCTACAAAAGCTAAATACCAATCTGCAAGAGCAGGTGACGCAGGCTAATATCGTCATTGACCGTCAGGCAAACGCACCATCGGTACAAGAAGCGGTTTACGGCGCGACAGCGACAAATGTACAAGATGACAGCGTTATCGATATAGACAATGGTGCAACTTTAATCAAGCAAAAGCGTGAGCATTGAGTGCTGAATAAGCATTCTTATATTGAGACGTTTATATAATCATTTAATAATAATCATTTAATAAACTGATATAACGTGGCACAACTATGAATAACATCATCCATTCTCCAGTCGTCGTTGCACTGGATAATATGACTAAAGATGCCTGTTTAGCGCTAGCTGACCAATTAAACCCAGCGTTATGTCGCTTAAAAGTCGGCAAAGAGCTATTTACCCGCTGCGGTCCTGACATTGTTAAAGCGCTACATCAGCGTGATTTTGACGTGTTTTTGGACTTAAAATTTCACGACATTCCTAATACTACGGCACAAGCGGTGCTTGCAGCAGCCGAGCTTGGTGTGTGGATGGTCAATGTGCATGCAAGCGCGGGCCTCGAGGCCATGTCGTTAGCCAAGCAGCGCTTGTCAGACGGTAATTTTGAAACCCTGCTAATAGCTGTTACTGTGCTGACTTCTATGGACAATCAGGCACTGACGCAAACAGGTATCACTGATGGTCTAGATGCCCAAGTGAGCCGTTTGGCACAACTGACCAAGCAAGCGGGCCTTGATGGGGTGGTATGCTCAGCACAAGAGGCCAAAACGCTTAAAGCATTATGTGGGCAGGATTTTAAGCTGGTCACCCCTGGTATTCGTCTGCTAGACGACAATGCTGATGATCAAAAACGCATCTGTACACCGAAGCAAGCGTTAGCAGATGGTTCTGATTACTTGGTGATTGGTCGCTCAATCACCCAAGCTGTTGATCCTTTGGCCAAATTACAATTGATAATTAATAGTATCTAGTGCTATAGATTCACCATACAATAAAAAAGACAGCCTAATTCGCTGTCTTTTTTACTTTTTGCCCATTATTAAAAAGCTGCTACACTGGTTAAATTTACGCTAATCGTAAGCTGAGGAAAAAGCTGACTTTTGCAAATAGTCTGATTGGATAATAGTAAAACCTATGAAATTACAGATTTTAAGTGACTTACATATTGACAGTTATGCGCGGCAGTCGTATCCACTAGGGCGCATCCCTAAAACGGATGCAGACGTGCTGCTCGTAGCGGGAGATACTGCCAATAGTGATGATGGTATGGCATGGCTACAAGAGCAGGCAGCGCATTTGCAAGTACCTTTGATTACTATCGCGGGCAATCATGAATACTTCGGCGAAGATGTGCTGCATTTTGATAAAAAGCTAGCCACTTGGGATAATTATAATAATGAACTAGAGCAGGGCGTGCGCTTTTTACAGTGTCAGTATATGGATATTGGTGAAGTGCGGATTCTGGGTTGTACGTTATGGACGGACTATCAATATCAAGCCGATGCCGATACGATGGCAGCAGCTAGGCGTTTTATGCGCGATTACAAGCAGATTTATGCGGGTGGCGAGCTGTTCTCTCCTGAAGTATCGATACAAATCCATACTGAGCATCGTCAGTGGCTACAGCAAGCGCTGATAACGGCGCAAGCATTGGGTAAAAAAACGGTGGTCATGAGTCATCATAGTATTAGCCCGTTATCGGTGTCTGAGAAATTTGCCAACTTGCCGAGTAATGCCGCCTTTGTCAGTGATTTATCGAGCTGGATGCATGAAGATTGGGCACCTGTGCTATGGGTACATGGCCATACTCATGAAGCCTTTGATTATCAAATTAATAAAACGCGGGTGATAGTCAATCCGCGTGCTTATCCTAATGAGGTGAGCAGTACCGAATTGGCGTTTGTTTGGAACAAAGTGGTGGATATTGGCTAAATCCTGTTAACCAAGCGCTTATATCGATATATAGCTGAATAAGCTATAGTGCAACTGAGCTTATATTTTGTTCATTCTCATCAATAAATCTGCTACGCTTACTATCATGAGTAAATTACCTAATAATATCCCATCGGGACTATCGACGCCGATTGAAAAGCCTACTAGCCTCCGGCCAAGCGTACCTGCACCTTCTCACTTACCTGACAGTATGATGTCTTCGGTCGGTTTGTTGCCAGTAGATAAAAGACTGATTTTATTTACCAGACATTCTTTACGTGAGCGCTCTGATGGTAATGGGTTTGCCAGTTATCAATTGCCGCTAACGCCAAAAGGTCGCGTGTTGGCAAAGTCTTGGGGGCGCTGGCTAGCAGAACATTTGCCGTATTCGCTCGATGTTGATAGTATCTCAAGTCCGATTGGTCGCTGTATTGATACCGCGCAGCTGATGCAAGAGGGTGCGGGACTACGACGTGATATTGCCCATCAATCGCTACTGGTTGAACCTGGCAGTCTGGTGACCGAACCTGAGATTGCCAACCCAATTTTTAAAGAAATTGGCGTGCTCAATTTTATCAATCGCTTTTTACAAGGCAATCTTGAAGGCACGAAAAACGCTTATCAAGGTGGGCTCGATCTTTTATCGCTTTTTTATCAGAATCAGCCGCAACATGGGCATTTAATGCTCGCGGTCAGTCATGATACGTTACTATCAGCGTTTTTAGCAGTGATGCTAGACGTGGTTGAGATTGATTGGAATGATTGGCCAAAGATGATGGAAGGGGTGTTTTTGTGGTTTGATGATAAGCCTTTTGAGCAGGCTAATGCCTATTTCGTTTGGCGCGGGCAAGTATATATCCGTCCGATCAGTGATTTACTAAAAGGCTACCGTGCCGCTGGTTTTCATCCAAGCAAATTGCTATTGCCACCAGAGGTAAAATGGACATAGACCTTATTCTTGAAGTATTTAATTAGCTTTATAATATTTTTAAAATAGTAATGATTAACTTTTAAATAGGCATAAAAAAACCTTGCTCCAGTATGAAAACCAGTAGCAAGGTTTTGGTCATCACACTATCAAGTGCGATGCGGTCTAAACGCAACCAATCTTAAGCTTGTAAGCCTTTGATGGTTTTGTTTAGGCGGCTCTTACGACGAGCAGCTTTATTCTTATGAATAATACCTTTGTCAGCCATACGATCAAGAACCGGTACCGCTTTTTTGTAAGCTTCGGTAGCCGCGTCATAATCTTTAGCAGCGATAGCCGCATCAACACGTTTTAGATAAGTACGAACCATAGAGCGTTGTGACGCAGAGTTCTGACGACGTTTGGTGTTTTGACGGGCGCGTTTACGAGCTTGTGCAGTATTAGCCACGCGTATCTCCTTGATAAAGACAGATAAAAATATGAATGTTGATTGCAATAATAATGGGTTTAACAATCATCGGTGACGAGCAGCCTCTCGCCAAACATGATGTCGATGTCTATTATGAGGGCACTTATCTGTTATTAAAGTACCTAATAGTAATAGAGCATCGCTCGCGCCAGAACTGTTTGGAATAATTAAACAGCGTTGACGTGTAAAGCCGGTTATCTTAGCAAATTATTGCGCTTAGAACAATATATTTGATGATTAATGCTAAAAGAAGTTATGCTAGCCGAACTTAAAGGTTTAATTAAAGGATTTATCGCCCTAACAAGTGAATTATCTAACAAAAGTTAAACTTAAAAGTCTGTATTATTCCAATAAACCTAGGCGTTGATAAAATCTCTTACAATAAATTGTGTAGAATAGCGCTAGCGAGTTGTTAATTTAGGTATGATACCAAAGCAAATAATTTCTACAAGACATCATTTTTAGCATTATAATCACCCCAACATGATATAAATGGATAGGCTATGCAGCGAAAAGCAATTGTAATTGGCGCAACAGGACTGGTCGGACAGCATCTTGTTAAGCAGCTTAGTGAGCTTTATGACACGTTGATTGTAATTGCACGGCGGCCGCCTCGCTACATCAATGCCAGCATGCGCTTTTTTCAGGTTAGTGATTTTGATAACTTGGCTGAAATATTTGCCAGTGTCGGCGTAGATAGTAAGACCGATGCCTTTAGCTGCCTTGGTACCACCAAAAAACAAGCAGGTAGTGACGAAGCGTTTCGAAAAGTTGACCACGACTATAATGTCAATTTTGCCACATTGTGCCGTGTGAAAGGCGTGGAAAACTTCTTTTTATTGTCCTCAATGAATGCCGATATCGACAGCCGTTTTTTATACAATCGGGTCAAAGCGGAAACAGAGCAGTCTATTATGGCGCTAGGTTTTACCCAGTTGGTGATTTTTCGGCCATCGTTATTACTTGGCAAGCATAAAGGCCGTCCGCTTGAAAGCTTTGGTCAAAAAGCATTTAAACTGATCTCGCCAATCGTCCCCGAGTCATTATCCTTGCATCCTATTTCTGCCAAGCGCGTTGCCAGTGCGATGGCGATGAGTGCGCATGAGGTATATCAGCGTAATAAATATCGTAGTGAGCCTACCATTACGGACACGGAAATTATCGAAAATAAACAGCTACTAGCAATGACCAAAGTCAAAAAATAGCCTAAGCATAAATTGATAAAAACTCAGATTTCATGATAGATAATTCGGTGGTGTTCTAAAAAGTATGCTGGCATCAGAC